>NZ_JBKFDG010000003.1:0-470775 GCF_046452315.1 Hylemonella sp. W303a
AGGATGATGGTGTTGCGCCAAAAGGCATTTTGGATGTCGTCGATGTAGTCCCCATAGCCAATGATCCAGTCCCACGGCTCGAACTTGATGATGGCGTACAGCTTCTCGACTTCATCCTTGACGCCAGGCCGCGTGCCCTTGGCCACCGTGGTGCCGATTTCCTTGCCCTGCAAGGCCGCGCGATAGCGCTCGCCCGCGGCGCGGCCCACGTTGGCGTCCACGATACCGACGCGCTTGGGGTTGGGGTGCACGTAGTTCACGTCGTCGGTGTAGCCACGCACGAAGAAGTACTGGTCATTCTTGTGAAAGGCGCCGATCGCGCGCTTGGCTTCCTTTTGAGCGTCCTCTTTTGAGAGCTGACCGGATTTCTCCAATTCGTAGGCTTTCTGGGCCGCCGCGTGGGCCAGCACCACCAGGGTAGACAGCTGGTTGGTGCGCTCTCGAATCATGGACTGGTAGAGCGTGGTCAGCGCCATGGCCGACAGCGTGAGAAGGCCCAGCAGCGCCGCGCCGCACAGCAAGATGATTCGGGTCCGTAGCTTCATGCGCACTCCAACGGTTTATGACGGATTTGTGACACGATACAACAGTTCTTGACCAATCTCGAGGACCACGGGGTCCGCGCCGCCCGATCGCGCCCTGCCGACCGTGTTGACCGCAAGGTAGGATGGCTTCGACCATGATGGCTTTCATGACCACGCCTTTGCCCAATCTGACCTGCCCTCTCTGTGGCGGAGACAACCAATGCGCACCCGCGAACACCGGCAGCTTTCAGGTCGATTGCTGGTGCAGGACGGCACCCGTGCCTTCCGATGCCTTGGCGCGTGTTCCTGCTGAGCAGCGCGGCTTGGCCTGTCTGTGTCCGCGTTGCGCGGGTGCGTGCGAGGGGGCGCCGAGGTCCACCGAAAACTGACCGCGGAGTCTGCTGGCTTGTCAGCGGGTCCCCGTCCGGGCATCTGCGCTAGAGTCTGGGCCTTCCCGTTCTACTCTTGGAGACTCCATGTCTTTCATCGCCGATCTCGTGGTTGCGCTGGTCGCACTGCTGCACGTCTACATCCTTGTGTTGGAAATGTTCCTTTGGGACAAGCCGGCTGGCCGCAAGGCGTTCAACTTGACGCCCGAATTCGCGCAGGCGACCAAGGTGATGGCCGCCAACCAGGGCCTCTACAACGGGTTCCTGGCGGCGGGTCTGTTCTGGGGGCTGACACTGGGTCCGGATGGAACGGGCGTGAAGGCCTTCTTCCTGGCCTGCGTCTTGGTGGCCGGGCTTTACGGCGCGGCCACGGCCAGCCGTAAGATTCTCTTCGTGCAGGGGCTGCCCGGAGCGATTGGCCTGATCTTGCTGGCCCTGGCCTGAGTACCGATCGGAAGTCTTTGGGCGCACCAAATCTTGGTCAGCCCAAAGGCGCGAGGAAGCGTCGTACACTGCAGATGTATCAAATTGTTTCGGCTCTTCCTTTTTCCATGCCTTCCAGCACCGACTTTCAAGGCCTCTTCCAAGCGGCCCCGATCTCACTCTGGCTAGAGGATTACAGCCAGCTCAGGCGACTGTTCGATACCTGGCGCGCTGAGGGCGTCGACGACCTGCAAGCCCATTTGCGGGCCGACCCCGCGCGGTGGAACGAGTGCGTGCGCAGCGTGCGGGTGCTCCAGGTCAACCAGCAGACCCTGTTGTTGTTCGGTGCCGAGACCGAGCAGCAACTGATTGGCGCCTTGGACCGTGTGTTCAGCAATGACATCGAACATGGCATGGCGCGCGAGTTTCAGATGCTTTGGGATGGGGTGCTGGATTTCAGCAATCAGAGCGTGAACTACACGCTGTCGGGCCAGCGGCTCGACATCCTCATTCACGTGAGCGTTCTGCCAGGGCATGAACGCACCTGGGACCGAGTGATGGTCTCCTTGCAAGACATCAGCGCTCCGACGCGGGATCTCCAGCGCCTGCGCTTGAGCGAGCGTTACGCGCGCAGTCTCTTCGAGTTGTCGCCCGTGTCCTTGTGGGTGGAGGATTTCTCCGGCGTCAAGGAATTGATGGATGCCGTGCGGGCCTCGGGCGTTCAGGATTTCCGCACGTTTCTTGATGTGCATCCCGATTTCGTGGGCCGCTGCATGGCCAAGATTCGCGTGCTTGACGTGAACCAGCACACCTTGGCGATGTTCGCGGCCCGTGACAAGGAAGAACTGATCAGCCGGCAGGACGACGTGTTTCGCGACGAGATGAAGGTGTCCTTCGCCGAACAGTTGCTCGACCTTTGGCATGGCAAGCTCCACCAAGTGCGTGAAGTGGTCAATTACGCGCTCGATGGAGAGCTGGTGAACATTCACATGCAGTTCGCCGTCATGCCGGGGCATGAAGCGGGGTGGGACCGGGTGCTGATTTCGCTGGTCGACATCACCGCCCGCCGCAAGGCCGAGGCCTACCTGGAGTACCTGGGCACGCATGATTCCCTCACGCGCCTGCGCAACCGTGCCTTTTACAACGAAGAGCTCAATCGCATGACACGGCGCGGCGTCTGGCCCATGAGCATCGTGGCCATGGACCTCAACGGCTTGAAGCAAGTGAACGACAGCCAAGGCCATGCGGCAGGCGACGCCCTGTTGCGGCGCGTGGGTGAGGTGCTGACCAAGGCGGGCGAGGAACTGCCGGGCATCTGCGTGGCACGCACCGGCGGAGACGAATTCGTGGCCTTGATCCCGGGTGCGGACGAACGCGCTGCGCAGCACCTCATCAGCCGCATCGAGAACATCATGGAACTGAACAACCAGTTCTATCCTGGTCAGAAGCTCAGTCTGTCCATGGGCTACGCGACATGCAAGGCGCCTGCCGAGGTGGAGTCGGCGATCCACCGGGCGGACCAACAGATGTTCCGCAACAAGAAGGACCATTACGCCGAGACAGGCGTTGACCGGCGGCAGTAGTCGCCATTGCCATTGCCATTGCCAATGGCATCGGGCTGCAGAGCCCGCGCGGCTTTCTGGCCGCTGACTCCAGAGGGCGTTGCGCCCGATGATGCTCCTGAAAACCCACGAAGTCGGCGGGCCGAGTCCGACGCTGCCAAAATAGGCTGCATCCCTTCCTCACCAAGGAGCAGCCGCCATGCCGCACGCTTACGCCTCGACCCTGAAGAGCTTCACGACCGCCTCTGGCAAGGCCGGGCAGTTCTACTCGCTGACCGCGCTCGCCAAGCAGTACCCCGCCATCACCCGTCTACCGGTGTCCCTGCGCATCGTGCTGGAGTCGGTGCTGCGCAACTGCGACGGCAAGAAGGTCATGCCCGAACACGTGGCGCAGTTGGCCAACTGGAAGCCCAACGCGCCGCGCACCGATGAAATCCCCTTCGTGGTGTCGCGCGTGGTGCTGCAGGACTTCACCGGCGTGCCGCTGCTGGCCGACCTGGCCGCCATGCGCAGCGTGGCCCAGCGCCTGGGCAAGGACCCCCGCCGCATCGAGCCGTTGGTGCCGGTGGACTTGGTGGTGGATCACTCCATCATGGTGGACCACTACGGCAAGAAGGATTCGCTGGACCTGAACATGCGGCTGGAATTCCAGCGCAACCGCGAGCGCTACGAGTTCATGAAGTGGGGCATGCAGGCCTTCGACACCTTTGGCGTGGTGCCGCCCGGCTTCGGCATCGTGCACCAGGTGAACCTGGAGTACCTGGCGCGTGGCGTGCACCAGAAGAAGGGGGAGAGCAAGAAGGACGCCCCCGTCTACTACCCCGACTCCCTGGTCGGCACCGACAGCCACACCACCATGATCAACGGCATCGGCGTGGTCGGCTGGGGCGTGGGCGGCATCGAGGCCGAGGCCGCCATGCTGGGTCAGCCGGTGTACTTCCTGACGCCCGACGTGGTGGGTTTCGAACTGACTGGGCAGCTGCGCGAAGGGGTGACCGCCACCGACATGGTGTTGACCGTCACCGAAATTCTGCGCAAGCACAAGGTGGTGGGCAAGTTCGTCGAATTCTTCGGCGAGGGCACGCGCACCCTGTCGGTTCCGGACCGCGCCACCATCGCCAACATGGCGCCCGAGTACGGCGCCACCATGGGCTTCTTCCCGGTGGACGAACGCACGGTGGACTACTTCACCGGCACCGGTCGGACTGCGGCCGAGATCGAGCGTTTCGAGGCCTACTTCAAGGCCCAGGGCCTGTTCGGCGTGCCGCGCAGCGGCGAGATCGACTACTCGCAGGTGGTCAAGCTCAACTTGGGTGACGTCACGCCCAGCCTGGCCGGCCCCAAGCGCCCGCAGGATCGCATTGAGCTGGGCAAGGTCAGCAGTCAATTCTCGTCGCTGTACAGCCTGCCGAATTCCGCCAATGGCTTCAACCGCCCGGCCGAGACGCTGGACACCCGTTACCCGGTCAGCACGGGCGGCAGGGAGGTGACGATCGGCAACGGCGACGTGCTGATCGCCGCCATCACCAGTTGCACCAACACCTCCAACCCGAGCGTGCTGCTGGCCGCCGGCCTGCTGGCCAAGAAGGCGGTGGAGGCCGGGCTGAAGGTCCAGCCGCACGTGAAGACTTCGCTGGCGCCTGGTTCGCGCATCGTCACCGAGTACCTGACGGCAACCGGCCTGCTGCCCTATCTGGAGAAACTGGGCTTCGCCCTGGCCGGCTACGGCTGCACCACCTGCATTGGCAATGCCGGTGACCTGACACCTGAGTTGAACGAGGTCATCACCAAGAACGAATTGGTGTGCGCTGCCGTGCTGTCGGGCAACCGCAATTTCGAGGCCCGCATCCACCCCAACCTGAAGGCCAACTTCCTCGCCAGCCCGCCGCTGGTGGTGGCCTACGCCATCGCCGGCAACGTCAAGCGCGACCTGATGACGCAGCCGGTGGGCCAGGGCAAGGGTGGCAAAGATGTCTACCTGGGCGACATCTGGCCCCGCAGCGACGAGATCCACAAGCTGATGAAGTACGCGATGAAGGGCAAGGCCTTCCGCGAGAACTACGCCAAGGTGGCGAGCGAGCCCGGCAAGCTGTGGGAGAAGGTCGCGGGCGTCTCCGGCCAGACCTACACCTGGCCCGCCAGCACCTACATCGCCGAGCCCCCCTTCTTCCAGGATTTCACGCTGTCGCAGGGCGCCAGCACGGCGTCGTCGGTCAAGGGCGCCAAGATCATGGCCCTGTTCGGGGACTCCATCACCACCGACCACATCTCACCGGCGGGGTCCATCAAGGAAAGCGCGCCGGCGGGCATCTGGCTCAAGGCCAACGGCGTGCAGAAAGCCGACTTCAACAGCTACGGCGCGCGCCGCGGCAACCATGACGTGATGATGCGCGGCACCTTCGCCAACGTGCGCATCAAGAACTTGATGCTGCCTGCGGCCGCCGACGGTTCTCGCGAGGAGGGCGGACTCACGCTGTACCAGAACGCAACGGGTCCGGCCGTGAAGATGCCGATCTACGACGCCGCCATGCAGTACATGGCCGCCGGCACGCCCACGGTGATCTTCGCGGGCGAGGAATACGGCACCGGCTCCAGCCGCGACTGGGCCGCCAAGGGCACGCAATTGCTGGGCATCAAGGCCGTGGTGGCCCGCAGCTTCGAGCGCATCCATCGCAGCAACCTGGTCGGCATGGGCGTGCTGCCCTTGCAGTTCAAGGGCAATGATTCCTGGCAGACGCTCGGGTTGACCGGCAACGAGACGATCGACGTGCTGCCTGTGCCCGAGTTGACACCGCAAAGCGATGCCAAGCTCGTCATCACCCGCGCCGACGGCCGCCGCCAGGAAGTGACGGTGACGCTGCGCATCGACACGCCCATCGAGGTGGACTACTACCGCAGCGGTGGCATCCTGCCCTTTGTGTTGCGCCAGTTGTTGGCCTGATCCGCGGGCCTCTTGCAGGCCCTGAAGAACAAAGGCCCCGGTGATGAACCGGGGCCTTTGTCGCGTCAGGCGGTGGGCTGACGCGCGAGACCTTGCGATCTCAGCGGCGTTCGGCCATGACCTTGTCGGCGACTTCGCGCGGCGCCTGCGCGTAGTGTTTGAACTCCATGCTGTAGATGGCCCGGCCCTGGGTCAGCGAGCGCAGCGTGGTCGAGTAGCCGAACATCTCGGCCAGTGGCACTTCGGCGCGCACCCGTTTTCCGCCGCCACCCGGAATGTCTTCCATGCCTTGCACCATGCCCCGGCGTGACGACAGGTCGCCCATCACATTGCCCGTGAAGTCCTCGGGTGTTTCCACCTCCACGGCCATCATGGGCTCCAGCAGCACGGGCGCGGCGCGGCGCATGCCTTCGCGCAACGCCATGCTGCCTGCCATGCGGAAGGCATTCTCGTTCGAGTCCACGTCGTGGTAAGAGCCGAAGGTCAACGTCACCTTGACGTCGACCACCGGGTAACCCGCCAGCACGCCAGACTTGAGCGCCTCCTGCACGCCCTTGTTCACCGCAGGGATGAACTCGCGCGGCACCACGCCACCTTTGATGGCGTCCACGAACGCGTTGCCTTGACCCGGCGCCTGCGGTTCCAGCTTGAGCACCACATGCCCGTACTGGCCCTTGCCGCCGGACTGCTTGACGAACTTGCCTTCCACGTCGGTCACGGTTTGGCGGATTGCCTCGCGGTAGGCCACCTGCGGCTTGCCCACGTTGGCGGCCACGCCGAACTCGCGTTGCATGCGATCCACGAGGATTTCCAGGTGCAGTTCACCCATGCCAGAAATGATGGTCTGGCCGGATTCTTCGTCGGTGTGCACGCGGAAGGACGGGTCCTCCTGCGCCAGACGCGACAGCGCCACGCCCATCTTTTCCTGGTCGGCCTGGGTCTTGGGTTCCACGGCCTGAGAGATCACAGGCTCCGGAAACACCATGCGTTCCAGCACCACCACCTGGGTCGGGTCGCTCAGCGTGTCGCCCGTGGTCACGTCCTTCAGGCCCACGGCGGCCGCGATGTCGCCCGCGTAGACGGCATCGATCTCCTGGCGCTTGTTGGCGTGCATCTGCACGATGCGGCCGATGCGCTCGCGTTTGCCCTTGACCGGGTTGTAGACGGTGTCGCCCGACTTCGCGACACCTGAGTAGACGCGGAAGAACACCAACTGGCCCACGAAGGGGTCGGTCATGATCTTGAAGGCGAGCGCTGAGAAAGGCTCATCGTCCGAAGGATGGCGCTCCACCGTCTTCTCGGGGTCGTGCTCGTCCTGCCCCATGATGGCGGGGATGTCCAGCGGCGAGGGCAGGTAATCGACCACCGCGTCCAGCATGGCTTGCACGCCCTTGTTCTTGAAGGCACTGCCGGCCAGCATGGGCACGATCTCGCCAGCGATGGTGCGCTGGCGCAGGGCGGCCTTGATCTCTTCCTCGGTCAGCGTTTGGCAGTTGAGGTATTTGTCGAGCAGGACTTCGCTGGCCTCGGCCGCAGCTTCGACCATCTTCTCGCGCCACTCGGTGGCAGTCGCGACCAGATCGGCCGGGATGTCGGCATACGTGAAGCGCACACCCTGGCTGGCCTCGTCCCACACGATGGCTTTCATCTTGACCAGGTCGACCACACCCTGGAAACGGTCCTCGGCGCCCACGGGAATCTGGATCGGCACGGCCTTGCCCTTGAGTCGTTCGGTGATCTGTCGCTGCACGCGGAAAAAGTCCGCGCCCACGCGGTCCATCTTGTTCACGAAGGCCAGGCGCGGCACCTTGTACTTGTTGGCCTGGCGCCAGACGGTCTCGCTCTGCGGCTGCACGCCACCCACGGCGTCGTAGACCATCACGGCACCGTCGAGCACGCGCATGCTGCGTTCGACCTCGATGGTGAAATCCACGTGGCCGGGCGTGTCGATGATGTTGATGCGGTGTTCCGTACCCGTGCCAGCCATGCCTTTCCAGAAGGCGGTGGTGGCGGCGGAAGTGATGGTGATGCCGCGTTCCTGTTCCTGCGCCATCCAGTCCATGGTGGCGGCGCCGTCGTGCACTTCACCCAGCTTGTGGTTCACGCCGGTGTAGAAAAGGATGCGTTCGGTGGTCGTGGTCTTGCCCGCGTCAATGTGGGCGCTGATGCCGATGTTGCGGACGTTCTGGATGGGGGTTTTGCGGGACATGATGAAGGCTCACGGAAAGGAGCCGGCCCGCATGACGATGAAAAGCGGCCGGCCCGATGGAAGGGCGAGCCGCGCACGCACGGCTCAGGGGACGAGCAAAACAGGGGTGCGTGCAAGGTGGTACATCGGAATCTCCGCGAAGGGGCGCTATGTTAGAGCCACTGAGATGATGGCGCTGGCGTGCAATTCAAGGCACTGTGGCGGACCCTGTCATCGGGTGGCCCGTGCTTTGGGGGTGTCTGAACTCAGCCACAGTGTCAGCGGGCCGTAGGCAGCGCCCGCTGGCACCCCGCCAACAAGGCGCCGACCCCCAGGGCCGCGGCCGAGAACAGCAAGCCACGCTGCAGACCACCGGCCTCATCGGCGATCCAGCCGACGAGGGTGGGACCAACGATCTGGCCCGCTGCGAAAACGATCGTGAAGGCGCTGATGCCCGCCGACCAGAGGGCGGGCGGCAGGTTGTGGCGCACCATGGCCGTGGTCGATGCCACCGCCGAGAGGAAGCAGGCTCCGAACAGCAGTCCCGAGGCGTAAACGACCCAGGGTGAAGCGGTCCAAGCGGGCAGCAAGGTCGCCAGGCAGAGCAGTCCGTTGAGGAGAGCCAAGGACTGGCCGCCGCGAAACCGGTCGAGCAGGCGGGCCCAGATGCGCGACGAAGCAAAAGTCGCGATGCCCAGCAAGGCAAAAAAGACGGTGGTGCCTCGCGAGGACATGCCCGTTTCCTTGAGCAGCGCGATCACGAAGGTCATGTAGCCGATGTAGCCCAGGCCGAACATCAGGTAGCCCAGCAGGCCGAACTTGAAGGGGCTCGCCTTGAAACCGCCCGTGTTGTGTGACGGCGTCGCTGGCGTGGGGATGTGACGCGTCGGTAGCGCCATGATCACGCTTGCCACCAGCGCCAGCGCGCCGAGCAGCCACCAGGCCCATTGCCAGGGGTGGGGCGCGCCTTGGTGGGCGGCGGCTTGAATCACGGGCGGCAGCAGCAGCGCGGCCGCCACGATGCCGATGCCCGTGCCACCGTAATACAGACCGAGCAGCAAGCCGGCGCGTTGCGCGTGCAGGGCGGCCAGGCGGCTGACCAGCAGCCCCCCCGCGACGAAGAGCACGGCGCTGGTGAGGCCGGTCACCACGCGCAGCGCAAGTTGTGCCGCGGTGTCGGTGACCAACCCGGGCAAGAAAGTCAGCAGGGCCGTGCTGATGGCTCCGAGGATGAGCACGCGGTGCGCCGCGAGTCGGCGCATCAGCAGGGGCGTGGCCAGCGCGCCCAGCAGGTAACCCAAGGCATTGCCGGTGTTCATGCCGCCCGCGACCAAGTAGGACCAGCCCAGGTCCTCGCGCATCGGCGTCAGCAGCAGCGCGTAGGAAAAGCGCGCCACGCCCAGCGCGATGGCCGTGCCCAGCGAGAGAGCCAGGGCAGTCAGGATGGGATGGCGTACGACGAAGGCCCGCTCAACATCAACAACATCAACGGCGCGCGGGGCGGGTGCGGAGGGCATCGGTCGATGGTTCATGGAGGTTGGAGGGTGTGTTCTGGACACACCGCTGACCATCGTAGTGCAGACCTGGCCTCGGCGCAGCCGCAGGCCGAGATGGCCACCGTGATCGTCACTCGGCGATGATCCGGCGTGGCCCGGGGCCCTCCTCGGACAGGCTGTCCAGGGGGTTGCGCAGCTTGCACGCACCCAGAGACAGGCAGCCACAGCCTATGCAGTCGTCCAGCTGGTCTCGCAGCGCCTGCAGCTGGGCGATGCGTGCGTCCAGGTCCTGCTGCCACCCTTTCGACAGCCGCGCCCAGTCGCGCGCGTTCGGTGTGCGCCCTTCAGGCAGGGCGGCGAGCGCGGCGCCGATGTCTTCCAAAGAAATGCCAATGCGCTGCGCCACCTTGATGACGGCCACCCGGCGCAGCACGTCGCGCGCGTATCGGCGCTGGTTGCCCTCGTTGCGCGCGCTGTGAATCAGGCCCCGAGCCTCGTAGAAGTGCAAAGCCGAGACCGCGACGCCCGAGCGCTGGGCGACTTCACCGACCGAAAGCGGACGGCCGATGTCGGCCGGATCGATGGAGGGCATGAAAGTCCTTGACCTGAAGTGAAGTTGAGGTTTTAACCTGCCGGCCTCATCAATGCAAGGAGTACCCATGCCCGACCACCAGGCTGTCATTCGCCAACTGTACGAAGAAGGCTTCAATCAAGGCCGATTGGAATCGCTGGACCCTCTGTGCGCGCCTGATTTCCTGGCCAGCCCAGGAGACAAGGACCTGGCGTCGTTCGTGCAAGGCGTCGCCGCCTTGCGTGTTGGATTTCCCGACGTGCGCTTTGAGATCGAGGACTGCTTCGGCGAGGGCGACAGGGTGGCCGTGCGCTGGCGTTTTGACGCGACGCACGCGGGGCCGTTCCAGGGGCATGCCGCCACGGGCCGGCGCGTGACGCAGACCGCCAATGTGATCTACCAGTTCAAGGACGGCAAGATCTGGCGGGCCTGGATCCAGGTCGATCGCCTGGGGCTGTTGCAGCAGCTCAGTCCTTGAACACCGGCGCGCGCTTGGCCATGTTGGCCGCCATCGCCTCGGTCAGGTCCTGACTCATCAGCATGGCGGCGTTCCAGGTGGCGACGTAGTTCAGGCTGTCGGCCACGCTGTGGTCGCGGGCGTAACTGATCATTTCCTTGGTGCCCCGGATCGACAACGGCGACTTCGTGGCGATGGTCGCGGCGATCTCGCGCACGCCAGCGTACAGGGCCTCGCGGCTGTCGAAGACGCGGTTCACCAGGCCCATCTGGCGCGCTTCCTGCGCCTCGAAGCGGCGGCCGGTGTAGGCCAGTTCGCGGGTGATGCCCTCGCCCACCAGCTTGGGCAGACGCTGCAGCGTGCCCACGTCGGCCGTCATGCCGATGTCGATTTCCTTGATGCTGAAGTAGGCGTCCGAGCTGCAGTAGCGCATGTCCGCGCAAGTGATCAGGTCGATGCCGCCGCCGATGCAGCCACCGTGGATGGCGGCCAGCACTGGCTTGCGGCAGCGCTCCAGGCTGCTCAGCGTGTCCTGCAGGTCCAGGATCAGGCGGCGCAATGCCTCGCGCGAGCGGCCGTCGCAGTCATTGTGGATCTGCGGCGCGACGTCCATCATCATCTGCAGGTCGATGCCCGCGCAGAACAGCTTGCCTTCGCCTTGGAGAACGACAACGCGGGCCTCCGGCGTGCGGTCCACCCATTCGAAGGCCCGGCGGATGTCCTGCCACATCGTGGCGCTCATCGCGTTGGCCTTGTCGGGGCGGTTCAGTCGCACGGTGGCGATGTGGGCGTCGAGCGAGAGGGCGAGGGTTTCCAGCTGCATGGGGACTCCTGATGGGTGTCTTCTGTTTTGGGGAACCTGCATGGCGCGCGAACGCCGGCCTCGGGGCTGCGTCAGCCTCGACCTTGGTGGGCTTGCGACTGCGGCCCAACAAGCCTGCGGCAATTGTCAGTCTTCACCTGGCCGGGTTGTGTCTGCGGCATAACAAGCCCTACGGGCAGTTGTTAGCCGACGACGCAACTTGGAAGTCTTTCAGACTTCCAGGTTGTGGTTACGACTAACAAGCCTGCGGCAATTGTTAGTCTTCACCGTGGCCCGGTTGTGTCTACGGCATAACAAGCCCTACGGGCAGTTGTTAGCCTACGACGCAACTTGGAAGTCTTTCAGACTTCCAAGTTGTGGTTACGACTAACAAGCCTGCGGCAATTGTCAGTCTTCACCGTGGCCGGGTTGTGTCTCCGGCATAACAAGCCCTACGGGCAGTTGTTAGCCTACGACGCAACTTGGAAGTCTTTCAGACTTCCAAGTTGTCAATCAATCGGGTTTTGCCGAGTTTGGCGGCGCCGAGCACGACCAGTTTGTCCGGTCCGAAATCCTCGGGGCCTTTGGGAGGTTGCAGGTCGACGCGGCGGCGCACGGTGAGGTAGTCCGGTTGCCAGCCTCGTCCGCTCAGCGTTTGCAGGGCGTGCAGTTCGATGGCGGCGGTGTTGTGCTCGCCGCGCTGCAGTGCACTGGCCATGCCTTGCAGGGTGCGCGAGAGTTGCACGGCCTCGGCCCGTTCCGCGGTGCTGAGGTAACCGTTGCGCGAGGACAAGGCCAGTCCGTCGGCGGCGCGCCGCGTGGGGCCGGTGACGATCTCGATGGGTAAGGCCATCTGGCTCACCATGCGACGGATCACCATTTGCTGCTGGTAGTCCTTGGCGCCGAACACAGCGTAGCGAGGCTGCACGATGTTGAAGAGCTTGTGCACCACGGTGCAGACGCCCGTGAAGAAGCCGGGGCGGAACTTGCCCTCCAGGATGTCGGCCAAGGCGCTCGGCGGCTGCACGGTGTATCCCTGGGCTTCGGGGTACAGCTCTTTTTCGTCCGGGGCGAACACGATGTCGCAGCCCACGGCTTCGAGCTTGGCGCAGTCCGCTTCCAGCGTCCGCGGGTAGGTGTTGAAGTCCTCGTGCGGCAGGAACTGCAGGCGGTTCACGAAAATGCTGGCCACCGTGACGTCGCCCAGCGGTCGGGCTTGTTCCACCAAGGCCAGATGCCCATCGTGCAGATTGCCCATGGTGGGCACGAAGGCGGGTCGGTCGTGCTGACGCAGCGCGGCGCGCAGCGCGGGAATAGAGTGAATGACTTGCATAAGAGTGTCGATCGCCACAGACTAAGCGGGGGACACCGTGGAACCGGCTTTGCCGGGCCACTGGTGTCGCCCCCTTGAGGGGCTGAGGGTTGCGGCTCCAAGTCTGCCTGCGCAGACTTGGACAACCCGAAGAGCCACGGCCTCAGGGTGTGAGCATTGGGCGCCGCAGGCGCTTCGGGGGGGAGTCATGTCACCAGGCGTGTTGTTCGTTGACCGGGAAGCGACCGTCCTTCACGGCCTTGACGAAGGCTTCCATCGCGCCGCGCACGCTGCCGGCGTCGGCCATGAAGTTGTGGACGAACTTGGGCATCTTGCCCAGGTTCATGCCCAGCATGTCGTGCAGCACCAGCACCTGGCCCGCGCAGTCCACGCCCGCGCCGATGCCGATGGTGGCGCAGCGCGGCAGGGCTTGTGTGATTTCAGCGGACAAGGCCGCGGGGGTCATCTCCAGCACCAGCAGGGTTGCGCCCGCATCCTGCAGTTCCAATGCGTGGCGCTTGAGCGTCTCGCCGGCTTCGCCGCGGCCTTGCACGCGGTAGCCCCCCAGCGCGTGCACGGTCTGGGGCGTGAGGCCGAGGTGGGCGCAGACCGGAATGCCGCGCTCGACCAGAAAACGGGTGGTTTCGGTTGTCCAGCCGCCGCCCTCGAGCTTGACCATGTGCGCGCCCGCCTGCATCAGCACGGTGGCGCTGCGCAGGGCCTGCTCCTTGGACTCATGGTATGTGCCAAACGGCAGGTCGCCGATGACCCAGGCCGTGCCCTGCACGCGGCGGATGCCGCGCGTCACGCTCTCGACGTGGTAGCGCATGGTCTCCAGCGTCACGCCCACGGTGCTGGACAGGCCCTGGCAGACCATGCCCAGCGAGTCACCGATCAGCACGCATTCCACGCCCGCCGCGTCCGCCGTGGCGGCGAAGGTGGCGTCGTAGGCGGTGAGCATGGTGATCTTCTCGCCACGCGCGTGCATCTCGTGCAGGCGGGGCAGGCTCACGGGCTTGCGCGTGGCAGGCGCGCTCGCCGGTGGCAGGGTGCCATAGGGGGATGCTCCGCCGGTGGCGGCGGTGGGGGATGCGCCGGGGTTGTTCGTCGGGGCCGTGCTGCTCACAGTTGTCTCCGGGGGGTCGCGTGAGGCGCGAATGTAGCGCAATCGGCGCGCGGGGGTGAGCCCTCTTGGGCGCGCCGGTTTTTCCCTCAGGTCTTGCCCAGAGGTTGCTGCGCCGCGCGCATGCCCAGGCGCTGCAACAGCTGCTGATCGGCATCGGTGTCCGGGTTGCCGGTGACCAGCAGCTTGTCGCCGTAGAAGATGGAGTTGGCTCCCGCCAGGAAGCAAAGGGCTTGGATGCCGTCACCCATTTGCTGGCGCCCGGCGGAAAGGCGCACGCGTGCCTTGGGCATGGTGATGCGCGCCACGGCGATGGTGCGCACGAAATCGAAGGGGTCCAGCGGGGCTTGGTCGGCCAGCGGCGTGCCCTCGACGCGTACCAGGTTGTTGATCGGCACCGATTCGGGATAGGGGTCGAGATTCGCCAGCTCGGCGATCAGCCCGGCACGGTGCCGCACGGTTTCGCCCATGCCCACGATGCCACCCGAGCAGATCTTGACCCCAGCCTGGCGCACGCGAGCCAGGGTGTCCAGCCGATCCTGGTAGTCGCGCGTGCTGATGATGTCGCCGTAGAAGTCGGGTGCGGTGTCCAGGTTGTGGTTGTAGTAGTCCAGACCGGCGTCGCGCAGCTGTTCGGCGTGGCCGTCTTCCAGCATCCCCAGCGTGGCGCAGGTCTCCAGACCCAAATCCTTGACGCCGCGCACCAGTTCGGCGATTTTCTCCACGTCGCGGTCCTTGGGCGCGCGCCAGGCCGCGCCCATGCAGAAGCGCGTGGCGCCGGCGTCCTTGGCGCGCTGGGCGGCGAACAGCACCTCCTGCAACTCCATCAGCTTGCTGGCTTTCACGCCGGTTTCATAGGAAGCCGATTGCGGGCAGTAACCGCAGTCCTCGGGACAGCCGCCGGTCTTGACCGAGAGCAAGGTGGCGAACTCGACCTGCGTGGGGTCGAAGTGTTCGCGGTGCACGGTCTGGGCACGGTGCAGCAGCTCGGGAAACGGCAAATGGAACAGGGCTTCGATGGCGTCCACGCTCCAGCGCTCGGCCTTGGGATGGGCCGGCGCCTGGGCTTTCGGCTTGTGCAGGGTGATGGTCTGCGTGACCACCGCATGTTCGGTCGTGGAAGGGGCGTTCATGGAGGTGTCTCGGGCAATCAGGAGGAAGGCGTGAGAAAGGTCGGCTTGGCCTCGGGCAGCAGTGCGGGATAGTCGCGGCTGTAGTGCAGTCCCCGGCTTTCATGGCGAGCCTGCGCGCTGCGCACGATCAGTTCTGCCACTTGCACGAGGTTGCGCAGTTCCAGCAGGTCGCGCGTGACATGAAAACTGGAATAGAACTCTTGAATCTCTGAGTTCAGCAGGTCGATCCGGTGGGCGGCCCGTTCCAGCCGCTTGTTGGTGCGAACGATGCCCACGTAGTCCCACATGAAGCGGCGCAGTTCGTCCCAGTTGTGCGAGATCACCACCGACTCGTCGGCGTCCGTCACGCGGCTGTCGTCCCAGGCCGGCAGGGCGGGGGGCGGCGCGGCCGGGTCCGCGCGGATCGCGTCGGCTGCGGCGCGTGCGTAGACCATGCACTCCACCAGCGAGTTGCTGGCCAGGCGATTGGCGCCGTGCAGGCCGGTGTAGGCCGTCTCGCCGATGGCATAGAGGCCAGACAAATCGGTGCGGCCACCCAGGTCCGTCACCACGCCGCCGCAGGTGAAGTGGGCGGCGGGCACAACGGGAATCCAGTCCTTGGCCATGTCGATGCCCAGCTCCAGGCAGCGGGCATAGATGTTGGGGAAATGTTCCTGAAGGAAGGCCTTGGGTTTGTGCGTGATGTCCAGGTAGACGCAGTCGACGCCGTGCCTCTTCATCTCGTAGTCGATGGAGCGCGCCACGATGTCGCGCGTGGCCAGCTCGGCGCGTGGATCGTGCTCGGGCATGAAGCGCCTGCCGCCCGCTTCCGGCGGCAGGCGCAGCAGGGCGCCCTCACCGCGCACCGCCTCGCTGATCAGGAAGCTCTTGGCGTGCGGGTGGTAGAGGCAGGTCGGATGGAATTGGATGAACTCCATGTTCCCCACGCGGCAGCCCGCGCGCCAGGCGGCCGCGATGCCATCGCCGGTGGAGGTGTCCGGGTTGGTGGTGTAGAGGTAAACCTTGCCCGCGCCGCCCGTGGCCAGGATGGTGTGCGGGGCGGCGAAGCTTTCGACCGTGTCCGTCGCCTCATTCAGCGCGTACAGGCCCAGGCAGCGGTTCTCGTCGGGCCGGCCAGCGCGCACGGCAGCTTGCGCATCCAGTTTCTTGCTGGTGATCAGGTCCACCAGCACATGGTGTTCAAACAAGGTGATGTTGGGCTGCATGCGCACCTTGGTGCGCAGCGTGGCTTGCACGGCCGCGCCCGTGGCGTCGGTGACGTGAACGATGCGGCGCTCGCTGTGGCCGCCTTCGCGGGTGAGGTGCAGGTGACCGTCCTCGCGTGAGAAGGGCACGCCCAGTTCCTGCAGCCAATGGATGTTCTCGGCCGCATGCTCGACCACGAAGCGCGTGGCCTCAGGATCGCACAGGCCCGCGCCAGCGACCAGGGTGTCGTCCACGTGCTGCTCCAATGTGTCGCCTTCGCCCAGCACGGCCGCGATGCCGCCCTGGGCCCAGCCGCTGGAGCCATCGCTGAGCTCGCGCTTGGTGATCACGGCCACGCGGTGCGTGGGCGCCAAGTGCAGGGCGGCGGACAGGCCTGCCAGGCCGCTGCCCACGATGAGAACGTCGAAGGAATGGTGCGTGGGAGAAGTCACGGGCGGCTCACGAGGAGGAATCGGGAGGGGCGGGCGCGGGGCAGGCCGGGCCAGGAGAATGAGGGCCGACTATAGACGAGGCCAGCGAGGGCCTCAGGTCGGCGTGTAGCTCAGGCGCACGTAGATGGGGGCATAGGCCTCGGCCTGGGTGATCTCGATCAGACTTTCCTTGGCCAGTTCCAGCAGCGCGATGAAGGTCACGACCAGCACGGGCACACCTTGCGCTGGGTTGAAGAGTTTCTCGAACTCGACGAACTTGCGACCCTGCAAGGTCTTGAGCACGATGCTCATGTGCTCGCGCACGGACAGCTCTTCGCGCGTGATCTTGTGGTGTTGGACCAGCTTGGCCCGCTTGAGGATGTCCGCCCAAGCGCCCTGCAGATCGACGATGTGCACGTCGGGGAAGCGCGGCTGCATCGATTGCTCGATGTACACCTGCGCCTTGAGGAAGTCGCGGCCGTAATGTGGCAACTCGCCCAGGCGCGCGGCGGCGAGCTTGATTTGCTCATATTCGAGCAGGCGGCGCACCAGCTCGGCGCGTGGGTCCTCGGCTTCTTCACCCTCGGCCGTCTTCTTGGGCGGCAGCAGCATGCGCGACTTGATCTCGATCAGCATCGCGGCCATCAGCAGGTACTCGGCGGCCAATTCCAGGTTGCGGGTGCGCACCTCGTCGACATAGCTCAGGTACTGGCGCGTGACCGCCGCCATCGGGATGTCGAGGATGTTGAAGTTCTGCTTGCGGATCAGGTAGAGCAGCAGGTCCAGCGGGCCTTCGAAGGCCTCGAGGAACACTTCCAGCGCATCGGGCGGGATGTAGAGATCCTGCGGCAGCTGGAACAGCGGCTCGCCGTAGAGACGCGCCACGGCGACGTGGTCCACCACCTCCGGCATGCCGGACTCGGTAGCCAAAAGGTCGCCGCTCTCCTCCAGGGAATTGGAGGCGCTGGTCTGGGGTTCGCTCATGCGGGGCGCAGCCCGGTCACAGGCCGCTCAACGCGCCTGCTGCGGGGTGTCGCTGGTCTGGTAGACGTAGGGCTTTTGCGCCACGCGCGCGGCCTGATAACCCTGCCAGGCCTGGGCGTCCACGGATTTGTCCCACAGCAGGGCACGGCCCTCGCGTTGCTGCGCTTCCAGCTCGGGCTTCTCGGCCTTGAGCTTCTGGATGAACTGGGTGGCTTCGGACTTGTAGTCGGGATAGCGGAACAGATGCATGACGGGCACACCGGAAGGGGGAGGCGGCCATTTTAGCGGGCCCCGGCGGGCCATTTGGAACCTCTGGCCACTTGCGCGACTTGCGCGGCCGACCGGTGGCGCCCTGCCCCGTCGCGACCGTCGTCAAGGGCCCAGGTCATCGGCACGGGCAAGGCCCGTGCCCGTGCGCGAGGGCGGGTCTGGACGCAGCAGCTCGGAGGCCTGCCATTCCGTTTGCGCGGGAGGGGCCCAATGGCCGTGCCGCAGGTCATGCAGCAGGGGCCCGGCCACCACCAAAAGCAACAACGCGACCAGGGGCAGGGTCGTGGCGTACCCCCAATATTTGAAGCCCAGCGCACCCATCACGCCGCCCAGCAAAAACGCGGTCACCAGCAACAGGTGCATGCGCAGCTTGAGCCGGTTGACCCGCACCCGCCCCGGTATGGGGGAGCGATTGGGATAGACCAGCTTGCCCAATTCGATGCCGATGTCCGTCACCAGGCCGGTGACATGGGTGGTGCGAATCTCGGCATGCGAGATCTTGGTGATGACCGCGTTTTGCAGGCCCATCAGGTAGCACAGCAGCAGCACCGTCAGCGGCGTGAACAGGCTGGCTTGCGCCCAGGGCCAAGCCTGCAAACTCGCGCCAAAGACGCCGAAGACCAGCAACAGCCCGGCTTCCAGCAGCAGCGGGCGCGCGTAGGCGCTGCGCAAGTGGCGGCGGCGTGACCAATTGACCATCAGGGACGTGGTCATGGCCCCGGCGATGAAGGCGCCCAAGGCGGCGAGGCTGGCCAGTACCAGTGCCAGCTGGCCCAGCACCAAGTGGTCCGCGATGGAGGAGACCATCCCCGTGACGTGGGAGGTGTATTGACCAATCGCGAGGAACCCGCCCGCGTTGGCCGCTCCAGCGATGAAGCACAGGCACAACCCCAAGCGCAGGTTCAGGCTGGGGGAGCGGTGGATGTCAGTCCACCAGAACGGCAAATGGGCGGGCCGGGGCTGGGGCATGCGACGCGGCGCCATGGGCAGCAACATGGCGGTCAAGCGTGCCATCGAGTTTATGACACGGGATGGCCTGTTTCCCAGCCTATCTCCAGCCTCTGGCGCAGATTGCTTGCGAACGATTCGCGTGCACTATTTCACAGCCCTGGAAAGCCCCCCCTTTGTGGGGATGGTCAGGGCGAGCTGGCTTGGTTACATTTACACCAGCTGCTGTCACACGGCTAAATCAGGTGAACGGGGCATACCAGTGATCCGGTATGCCCCGTTTTCTTCGTCCGCTGTCCGGCGCGGATCAGCGCACCCGCATGCCGGGCTGGGCGCCAGGCCAAGGGTTCAGCACATGGATGCCGGGCTGGGCCTTTTCATCCGCATGGCTGGCGGCCAGCACCATGCCTTCGCTGACGCCGAACTTCATCTTGCGCGGCGCCAGGTTGGCCACCATCACGGTCAGCTTGCCGACCAGGTCTTCCGGCTTGTAGGCACTGGCGATCCCCGAAAACACATTCCGCATCCGGCCCTCGCCCACGTCCAGCGTCAGGCGCAGCAACTTGGTCGAGCCTTCCACCGCTTCGCAGTTCACGATCTGGGCGATGCGCAGGTCAATCTTGGCGAAGTCGTCGATGGTGATGGTGTCGGCGATGGCCTCGCCGCCCGGCAGGGTGGCATCTCCCATCGCACCTGACGGGGTGACGTTCGCATTCGCGCTTGGCGCGGTCGATGCGGCGGCCGCTTGGTTTTTTGCTTCAGTCACGGTCGGGGTTCCCGCGGGCGGTTCAAACAAGGCGTCCAGCAGCTTGGGGTCCACGCGTTGCATCAGGTGCTGGTAGGGCTGGATGGCCGCGACGGTCTGCTGAGCGTCCCAACGTGCCAGATCGAGGCCGGTCAGCGCTTCCACCTGGCGGGCCAGTGCGGGCAGCACCGGTGCGAGGTAACGCGTGAGCGCGGCGAAGGCATTGACCAGCACCGAGCAGACCTGGTGCAGGCGGGCGTCGTTGGCCGGATCCTTGGCGAGTTCCCACGGTTTGTGTTCGTCGGTGTAGCCGTTCACGCGGTCGGCCAGCGCCATGATGTCGCGCAGGGCCTTGCCGTAATCGCGGCCGTCGTAGAGCGCCGCCAGCGTGGGCGCGGCGGCATGGATGTCCTGCAGCAGTGCCGCGCCCTGGGCGTCGAAGCTCTGCGTGAGCTGTCCACCAAAACGCTTGGACAGGAAACCCGCCGCGCGCGAGACGATGTTGACGTACTTGCCGATCAGGTCGCTGTTGACCCGCAGCATGAAGTCCTCGCGGTTGAAATCGATGTCCTCGTTCTTGCCCGAAAGCTTGGCCGCGAGGTAATAACGCAGCCATTCGGGGTTCATGCCCAGCGACAGGTACTTGAGCGGGTCCAGGCCGGTGCCACGGCTCTTGCTCATCTTCTCGCCGTTGTTGACGGTCAGGAAGCCGTGCACATTGACTTGGTTGGGCGTCTTGCGGCCGCTGAAATGCAGCATGGCAGGCCAGAACAGGGTGTGGAAGTACACGATGTCCTTGCCGATGAAGTGCACCTGCTCGACCGCCGGGTCGGCGATGTACTGGTCGTAGTCAACGCCGATCTTGCCCAGGTAGTTCTTGAGCGAGGCCAGGTAGCCCACGGGTGCGTCCAGCCAGACGTAGAAGTACTTGCCCGGCGCGTCGGGGATCTCGATGCCGAAATAAGGCGCGTCGCGCGAGATGTCCCAGTCGCTCAGACCTTGATTGCCCTGCTCATCCTTGGCGAACCATTCCTTGATCTTGTTGGCGACCTCGGTCTGCAATTTGCCGTCTTGCGTCCATTGCTCCAGGAACGCGACGCAGCGCGGGTCGGAGAGCTTGAAGAAAAAATGCTCGGAGCTCTTGAGCACCGGCGTCGCGCCCGACAAGGCGGAATAGGGGTTCTTCAGCTCGGTCGGCGCGTACACCGCGCCGCAAACTTCGCAGCTGTCGCCGTACTGATCCTTGGCGCCGCACTTCGGGCATTCGCCCTTGATGAAGCGGTCCGGCAGGAACATGCTTTTCTGCGGGTCGTAGAACTGCTCAATCGTTTTGGTCGCGATCAGGCCCGCGGCCTTGAGGTCGCGGTAGATGGCTTGCGAAAGCGCGTGGTTCTCGGGGCTGTCGGTGCTGCTCCAGTTGTCGAAGGCGATGTGAAAGCCATCGAGGTAGGGCTTGCGGCCGGCGGCGATGTCAGCCACGAAAGCTTGCGGCGTCTTGCCCGCTTTTTCGGCGGCGATCATGATGGGCGCGCCGTGGGCGTCGTCCGCGCCGACGAAATGCACCTCATGCCCCCGCATGCGCTGGAACCGCACCCAGATGTCGGCCTGGATGTACTCCATGATGTGGCCGATGTGGAAGTTGCCGTTGGCGTACGGCAGGGCGGTGGTGACGAAAAGCTTGCGGGGCATGGGCATCCTTGGGGGCGTTCCTCGGCGGGGAACCAGCGATTTTATCGGGCCGGCCCTTCGGCCTGCTCATCCCTTTCACAGCGCCCGGGGTGCATGGTCCCTGTCAGGGGCGGCCCTCAGGCCGGAACTCAACCGGGTAGCGCCAGGCGGCTTTCGCGCCCCGCGAGGGCGGTTGGCGCCGTGCCGGGCAGACTGGCCAGCGGTGCGCTTGTGGACAGTCGGAAGGCGCCGATGGCCTGGGACAACACCCTGGCTTGCTGCTCCAGCGCGGCTGCGGCCGACGCAGACTCCTCGACCAAGGCGGCATTTTGCTGCGTGGTGGCGTCGATCTGCGCCATTGCCCGGTTGGACTGACCGATGTCTTGGTGCTGCTGTCGGCTCGCCTGGGCGATGCGGGCCATCAGCGTGCGCATCTCCTCCACGTTCGTCACCATCTCCTGCATCGCCGTGTTGGCGGAGTTGACCAGGGTCGCGCCATGGTCGGCCTGGGCCACGCTGCCGGTGATGAGTTCTCGGATTTCCTTGGCTGCCGAGCCACTGCGACCCGCCAGCGCACGCACCTCGCCCGCCACGACCGCGAAACCGCGGCCCTGCTCACCGGCCCGCGCAGCCTCGACGGCGGCGTTGAGCGCGAGCAGGTTGGTCTGGAAGGCGATGCCTTCGATCACGTTGATGATCTCGAACATCTTCTTGGACGAGCGGTTGATTTCGGCCATGCTTTGCGTGACCGAGGCCATGGTCTCGCCGTTTTGCCGCACGATGTCCTTGGCGCTCTCGGTCAGGCCTTGGGCCTGACCGGTGTGCGCGACCGTTTCCTCGATCACGCCGCCCAACTGCTCCAGCGCCGCGCGGGTTTCCTCCAACGCGGCGGCTTGCTGCATGGTGCGCTCCGACAGATGCCGTCCACCGCCCACGATCTGTCCGGCGGCGCCGTGGATTTCCGTCGCGCTCACGCGGATCTTGTCGATCATGCCGTGCAGTCCGTGCACGACCGAGGCCAGCACCCGGGTCAGTTCACCCAATTCGTCCTTGCGATCGCTGCTCAGGCGCACGGTCAGATCGCCATCGGCGACTCGGCGCCCGGCTTGAAGGGCATCGTGCAACGGGTGCACGATCTGGCGCGCGATGAGCAGGGCCAAGACCAGACCAGCCGCCAGGGAGACCAGCGTGGTCAGGCCCAGCATCCAGTTGGCGGTGACGCTCGCGCCCTCCAGGCGCGCTTCTTCCTCCGCGTAATGGAGGTTGATCTCGTTTTGCAGGTCGAGCATGCGGGTGTTGAGTGCGCGCAAGCCCGACGTGATCCGGGCTTCGTCTCCCAGGCTCAGTGTGTGCGCATGTTCCGTTGCGTAGTCGCGCAACCGCGCGCTCAGGGCGCTGACCCAGGTGCTGTCCGCGTCGGTCCAGCCCTGGCCGGCGCTGATCTCCGCCTTGATGTCTTGCAGTGCCTGTTCAATTTGCCGCACGGCCTCGGCGTGCGGCGCGAGGTGGGCGCGGTCGCGGTCCAGCGCATAGGAGAAATTGGCGTCGCGGGCGGCCACGGTTTGGTCGTACATGCCGCCATACACCTTCAGGCGGCGCATGGATTCCTTGGACGCGGCCAGGCCAAAAAAACCCGAAGAGGCGATCAGCACGCTCAGGCCCAGCAGCAGACCAAAGCCCAGGAACAGTTTGACGGTGACTGACAGGTTTTTGAGTGACATGGTTCGGGCGGCTGGCGAGGGCGGAAAAGTGGTGAAGGGCAAAGGAGCGGTGAGGGAGGGGGGGAGCCGTGTCGTGGCCGCGCGGCATCCGTCGTGGCGGTTGAAAGCCGTCTCAAGTCCAGCCAAAGAATTTGCGGATGGCGTCTTCCTGTCGCAGCGCGTCCTTGTGGCCCAAGGCCATCAGTTCGCGGGTGAAGGCGGCTTCGAACAGCAAATAACTCGTGAGCGCGCCGCTGTTGGCGCTGACCTTGCCTTGCTCGGCCGTGGGCGCGGCCCCCAGGGCCCCCAGCAGCGCGCGCACCATGTGCGGCAGATCTTGGGTGTGCTCGGCGGCGATCCGGTCGATGCGCTCGGAGGGAGAGATCACCAGCAACTCGACCGGCCTCAGGCTGCTCGCCTTGCGCGCCTCGGTCGGGATCAGGCTCAAGGTCTGGTTGATGCGCAGGATGCGTTCAATGTCCACCGCCAGCGAGTCCAGGAAGATGCTGGACATCGCATGGCCCGCGATCTGCGCGAGCGAGGGGTAACTCAAGGCCGGCGACGAAATCATCGTGTCGGCGGGTTCGCTCATGCGGCCCGCGCCGATGACAAGGATGCGCTCCGAGCCCAAATGGATGGCCGGTGCGATCGGCGCCGTCTGCCGCATGGAGCCGTCACCGAAGTATTCGATGTTGTCGTGGATGGGCAGGGGTTGGGCCGGAAAGATGAAGGGAATGGCCGACGACGCCAGCAGGTGCTCGCGGGTGATGGGCGCGCGCACGGCCAGACGCTGCGAACGCATCCAGGGTTGGAGGTGCTCCGCCCCTTCGAAAAATGTGACGTGGTTGCCCGAGCTGTAGCTGGAGGCGGTGATGGCCAGGGCCTGCAAATGGCCGTTGGCGATCAGCCCAGGCAGGCGCTCCAAGGGAATCATGCGGTTGAGCAGTTCCGCCAGCGGGCTGTTGTCCAGCAACGAGCGCGGTTTGATGCGCCGCCAGCGCGCCACCATCCAGCCCATGGAGATCAGGCTCATCCAGCGCGCACCCGTGCGCAGCACGCTCAGGGTGTCCGCGCCATAGACCTGCCCGGCTTCGAAATGCGACCACACCCGCGACAGCCGGGTCACGGCCAGGCGAAAGTCGTCCGCGCTGCAAGCCAGTGCGGCGGCGTTGATGGCCCCGGCCGAGGTGCCAGTGATGATGGAAAAGGGGCTGGGCTGGGGCGCGTTTTGGGGTGATCCGGGCGGCGGAGGCTGGTGCTTGCGGCGCAACTCGACGATGGCCTGCAGTACGCCTACCTGGTAGGCGGCGCGAGCGCCGCCACCGGTCAGTAACAGGCCCACGGAGGGCGAACCGCTGGAGGGAAGGGCGTTGTTCTTGTCGGGGCTATGCACGTCAGCCATGGACACGCATTATGCGAGGCCGGGAAAACGATGGGAACAGGATGAGCAGGTCCGCAGCGCGCCGCCCGGACTGGCCCTAGACTACAGCCCTTTCCGAGACACCCGCCGCGAGGCGCAACCAAGCAAGAACATGGCAGTGACAGAACAGGCCGTCCAGCAGGCCTTGCAACAAGTGGCCGACCCCAACACGGGCAAGGATTTCGTGTCGGGCAAGCAAGTCAGGAACCTCGCCATCAGCGCAGGTGCACAGGGCAGCGATGTGTCCTTCGACATCGAACTCGCGTACCCGGCCAAAAGCCAGCATCCGGCCCTGCGTGCCGCGCTGATCGCCGCCGTGCGCCGTGTCGAGGGCGTGAGCAACGTCTCCGTCAACATTCAGACCAAGGTCGTGGCGCACGCGGTCCAGCGCGGCGTGCAGCTGCTGCCTGGCGTGCGCAACATCGTGGCCGTGGCCTCGGGCAAGGGCGGCGTGGGCAAGAGCACCACGGCAGCCAACCTGGCGCTGGCCCTGGCCGCCGAGGGCGCGCGCGTGGGCCTGCTGGACGCCGACATCTACGGCCCCAGCCAGACCATGATGATGGGCGTCTCGGGCCGGCCAGAGAGCACGGACGGCAAGACCATGAACCCCATGCAGAACCACGGCGTGCAGGTGATGTCCATCGGTCTGCTGGTCGACCCAGACCAGGCCATGGTCTGGCGCGGCCCCATGGCTACCCAGGCGCTGGAGCAGATGCTGCGCCAGACCAACTGGAATGACCTGGATTACCTCATCGTCGACATGCCGCCCGGCACGGGTGACATCCAGCTGACCTTGTCGCAACGCGTGCCGGTGACCGGCGCCGTCATCGTGACCACGCCCCAGGACATCGCCCTGCTGGATGCCAAGAAGGGCGTGTCCATGTTCGAGAAGGTCGGCGTGCCCATCCTGGGCCTGGTCGAGAACATGGCCGTGCACGTTTGCAGCAACTGCGGGCACATCGAGCACATCTTTGGCGTGGATGGTGGCAAGCGCATGGCGGCGGAGCAAGGCATGCCCTACCTGGGCGCACTGCCCCTGAGCATGCAGATCCGCATCCAGGCCGACAGTGGCAAGCCCACGGTGGTGGCCGACCCCGACAGCGAGGTCGCGGGCATCTACAAGAACGTGGCTCGCCAGGTGGCGCTGGCCATCGCGGCGCGCAACAAGGATTACTCGGCCAAGTTCCCTGGCATCACGATTTCCAAGGACACTTGAGCTTGGGCCGGGCCGTCCCGGGCTCTTGGTATTTCGCCTGCCGCGGGATGACCGGCGGCAGGGCTCCCACGCTTCGCCTGAAACCAGTCACCTCGCCACCGCCATGAATCTTCTGGTTTCCATGCGCTACCTGGTCGCGCTCGACGAGCACAAGCACTTCGCGCGCGCCGCCCAGGCCTGTTTCGTGACCCAGCCCGCGCTGTCCAACGCCTTGCGCGCGCTGGAGGAGGAATTCGGCAGTCCCATCGTGCGCCGTGGTCGCACCTTCGTCGGTTTCACGCCCGAGGGCGAGCGCCTGCTGGAGAGCGCGCGCCGCATGCTGCGCGAGGAACAGTTGCTCAAGCAAGACCTGAAAAGCGTGGGTGGACGCATCCAAGGCCGCCTGGGCATCGGCGTCGTGCCCTCGGCCGAACCCATCGCGGCGCGTTTCGCGGCGATGCTGCAGGCGCGTCACCTCGGCATCACGCCCGTGGTGCGTTCCATGAGCTCGCAGGAGATCGAATCCGGCCTGGAAGACCTGACCCTGGACATGGGGCTGGGCTTCATCGAACGGGTGCGCCCCGGTGCCTTGCAGACGCTGCCCCAATACGTGGAGCACTATTTCCTGGTGCGCCGGATCGACGCCGCTGCCCAGGGCGAGGCCTGGGCCGACGGCGTGCGTTTCGGCCCGCCCATGGACTGGCGCGAAGCCGCGGCCTTGCCCTTGTGCTTGATGAGCCCGGAGATGTACAACCGCCACATCCTGGACGGCGCCTTCGGGCAAGCGGGTCTCAGGGTGCGGCCGGTGATGGAGACCAACTCGGTGCTCAGCCTGGCCCTGGCTGCGGTCGGTGGTTCGGTCAGCAGCATCATGCCGGGTGCCCTGGTGGGCGCGGTTCGGACCTACCGTGAGCTGGAGGCCCGGCCCCTGGTCGATCCGGTCGTGCGCACGCCGATTGGCTTCATGGTGCAAAACCCCGCGCGCAACACCCAGGACCGGCGCTCGCGCCCATTGGAAGCCGCCCTGGCCCTGGCCCAGGACCCGGAGTGGCTCAGCCATGCGGCCGCCCATAGCGGCGCTCTGCAATCCTGATCGGGGGCTGGAGCGGATCACCTCGCCAGCGCGGTGGCACTGGATCGTCCGGGGTCGCGGTCCCCACGGTTGGGCTGATTGGACCGGGCCCGAATTCACCCCTGCCCGCCATGGGCTCAGGCAAATCGGCTAAGGTACCCGCCCATGAATATTTCCTTCCTGCGCCTGGGCTTCACCAATCTGCGGCGTGACTGGCGCGCCGGGCAGCTGCGTTTGCTGCTGCTGGCGGTCACGCTGGCGGTGGCCACGCTCACGGCCGTCAGTTTTTTCGCCGACCGCTTGAACCGAGGCATGCAGCGCGACGCCTTGCAATTGCTGGGGGGCGATGCCGTGGTGGTCAGTGACCAGCCTACGCCCGCCGCCTTGCAGGCCCTGGCCGCGAAGCACGGCCTTCAGACCTCTGCGTCGTTGGGTTTTCCCACCATGGCCCGGACGCTTGATGCCGAAGGTGGTAGCACCCGCCTGGTCGCGCTCAAGGCCGTGGAAGCCGGGTACCCCCTGCGAGGCCAGCTCACGGCCAGCACGAAAGAAGGCGTGGCCCCCGTCGCGACACGCGACATTCCTGCACCCGGTGAGGTTTGGGTGGACCCGGGACTGCTCGACGCCTTGGGCACCCACCTCGGCTCGGAACTGCTGTTGGGGGAAGCCCGTCTGCGCATCAGCCGCGTCATCGGCGTGGAGCCGGACCGAGGTGGGGGGTTCGTCAATTTCGCGCCGCGTGTGCTGATGAACCGCGCCGATCTGACCGCCACCCAGTTGGTGCAACCGGCCAGCCGGGTCAACTACCGCTATGCCGTCGCTGCCAAGGACGGCGCGGCGGGCGAGGCCGAGGTGCGGCGCTTCGTCGCCCAGGCCAAGGCTTGGATCGAGGCGGAGCATGCCCGCGGTACCCGGGTCGAGGCTTTGGATGGTGGTCGTCCGGAGTTGTCGAACACCTTGGAGCGCGCCGAGAAGTTCCTGCAGCTCGTGGCCCTGCTGGCGGCCTTACTCTCCGCCGTGGCCGTGGGTCTGGCGGCACGCGCTTTCGCCAACGCGCATCTGGACAGCTGCGCCATGTTGCGCGTGCTGGGGCTGTCGCAAGCCACCATCGCGCGTGCCCACACGCTGGAGTTCTTGCTGATCGGGTTGGGGGGTGGATTGCTGGGCGCGGCCCTGGGATGGGCCGCGCACCATGTTTTCGTCCTGTTGTTGGCGGGCCTGGTGGACGCTGCGCTGCCCGCGCCGGGGCTGTGGCCGGTGGGCTTCGGCCTGGGCGTGGGTTTGACCCTGATGATCGCCTTTGGCCTGCCGCCGGTGCTGCAACTGGCCCGGGTGCCTGCCCTGCGCGTGATTCGGCGCGAGGTGGGTGAGCCCCGACCCTTGTCGCTGGGGGTGCTGGGCTTGGGTTTGGCCGGTTTCGCGGCGCTGCTGCTGGCGGCGAGCCGGGACTGGACCCTGGGGCTCATCACCGTGGGTGGTTTCGCCCTCGCCGTGGGCTTGTTTGCCTGTGCGGCCTGGGGTGCGGTGGCGGTGCTGCGCCGCGTGGTGCGGGAGGACCGTGCGCCGCGCTGGCTCATCCTGGCCACGCGCCAGCTCTCGGCCCGTCCCGTCTATGCGGTGCTGCAGGTCAGCAGCCTGGCCATCGGCCTGTTGGCCTTGTTGCTGCTGGCTCTCTTGCGCACCGACCTCATCGACAGTTGGCGCAAAGCCACGCCGGTGAACGCGCCCAACCGCTTCGTCATCAACATCCAGCCCGACCAAGCGCAGAGCTTTCAGGCCGCCTTGGCGCGAGCGGGCGTGGCCGCGGACCATGACTGGTACCCGATGATCCGCGGCCGCCTGGTGGCCGTGAACGACCGGCCGGTGCAGGCCAGCGACTACCAGGACGACCGGGCCCAACGCCTCGTGGAGCGTGAGTTCAATCTGTCCTACAGCGCGCAGCCGCCGTCGCACAACCCCATCGTCGCCGGTCAATGGACGAACGAGGACCCGAACGCGATCAGCATGGAAGACGGCATCGCTGAAACCCTGGGGCTCAAGCTCGGCGACCGTCTGCGTTTTGACATCGCAGGCTTGCAGCACGAGACCACGATCACCTCGCTGCGCGAGGTCGATTGGGGTTCCATGCGCGCCAACTTCTTCGCGCTCTATCCCGTGAGCAGCATGCCGGAGCTGCCCGTGACTTATCTCGCGGCGTTTCGCGCGCCCGAGGGCAACAGCCGTTTCGACAGCCAGCTCGTGCGCGAGTTTCCCAACGTCACCGTGGTGGACCTGAGCATCACATTGGCCCAGGTGCAGCAGGTACTCGCCCAGGTCAGCCGCGCCGTGGAGTTCCTGTTCGGTTTCACGCTCGCGGCAGGGCTGGTGGTGCTATACGCCGCCGTGGCGTCGACCCGCGAGGAACGCGCGCGTGAATACGCCGTGATGCGTGCCGTGGGCGCCGGTGGCGCGCTGTTGCGGCAGATGCAGCGTGCCGAACTGCTGGGACTGGGGCTGTTGGCTGGCGTGCTGGCGGCCGTGGTGTCTGGCGCGGTGGGCTGGGCCCTGGCGCGTTTCGTCTTCAATTTCGAGTGGGGCGGCAGCCTGTGGCTGCTGCCGGTCGGTGGCCTGAGCGGGGCCGCCCTGGCCCTGGGGGCTGGCTGGTGGGGCTTGCGCGCTGTGTTGCGCGCGCCAGTGGTCGACACCCTGCGCAAGGCGGCGGCATGAGCGTGGCATTGGCGCGCCTCACGCAATCGCCCACGACGGGCCTTCGGGCCGAGGAGTTTCAATGAGCGGGATCGTCAAACTCAACCAGATCGAGGAGCCGCCGCCGAAGAACGACGCCGGTGAGTTCCTGACACCGTTCGAATGGCTCGGTGGCGAGCATCGTGTGCAGGCCCTGGTCACTCGTTTTTACGATCTGATGGACTTGGAACCAGGCTACGCCGCCTTGCGCGCCGCGCACGGGCCTAGCCTGGACAACGCCCGGCAGCGCCTGTTCTGGTTTCTCTGTGGCTGGCTGGGTGGGCCCCAGCATTATGTGGAGCGCTTCGGCCATCCGCGCCTGCGCGCGCGTCACCTGCCTTTCAAGATCGGCTTGGCCGAGCGGGACCAGTGGGTGGCTTGCATGGATCAGGCCATGGAAGAAGTTGCGGTCCCTGAAGGACTGCAAGGGCGCCTGAAAAAGTCGTTTTTCGAGACGGCGGATTGGATGCGCAACACGCCGGGGTGAGTGTTACGCCGATTCCGTTGTACCGCAGGCACCGCCCGGGCACGGGCCCTGGCAACCCTCCTCATATGATTTGCTGCGCAAATCGAAATCGTCGGGATTTCCAGGTCCCGCGCCCGAGCGGTGCCCGCTCAGTGGCTCGGATGCCCGCAAGAACACTGCTGCCTTGGTCAGCGAGAGCTGGGGTAAGGTCGCGCCGCCGATTTTGATTTGCGCAGCAAATCTCATGAGGCGGGTGGTTTTACCCCAGCTCTCGCCGCGAGGTCTATTCCGTGCAAGTACGTCCTATCACCGTGTTGTCAGGTTCAAGAAATCCAACACCTCATCCAGATAGTCCGGGAAGTCACTGATCGCGTGGTCGCTGCCTTCCAGCAGCCTGCCATGCATCAGCCGACCGTATGGGTTGGCGTAATGCGCCAGCATTTCCCGCCAATCCAGCACTTCGTCGCCCTTGGCGATCAAGGCGTAGTAACGCTCCGGTCGCGTGATGGCTGGAACGGCCAATGCCCGCAGCTCTTCCACGTACTCCGGCTTGAATACGAAGGTCTCTTCGGGGTTGTGCCAGCTGGTGTGCTCACCCACCTGCGTGGCCAGGTCACGCGCCGCGTGCACGGCGGGGTTGAGCACCACGGCGCGGCAGCCGGTCTGCTCGGCGATCCAGGTCGCGTAATAGCCGCCCAAGGAGGAGCCGATGACGGCCATGCCGCGTTCCGGGGCGGGGCCGTGGGCCGACCGGCGGGGCCAACCGGCGATGTCGCGCATCACCTCGTCCATGGCCTGTCGGGGGGAGGGCGGCAATTGCGGGCAATGGAAGACGATGTGCGGCCAGCTCTGCCCCATCCGCGCGCCCACCAGTTGAGCCTTGGTCGACTGCGGCGTCGAGCGAAAGCCGTGCAGGTACAGCACATGGGTGGTCGGCGTGGTCGGCATGGGGACTCTCCTGGCTAGGTGGAAGCGGCCTTAGCGGCTTCCGCGACGGGGTGCGGGGCTGCGGGAGGAACACCGGTTGGAAGGATAATCCCGCCACTATGCCCCTGGTCGTCGTCGAAAAACCCTCGCTCTGGCAGCGCATCCTGTTCCTCTTCAAAGGCTTTGATGGCCCGCTGGCCATCACGGTCATGGTGCTCGCCTTCATCGGCTTGCTGACGATGTACTCCTCGGGTTATGACCATGGCACCCGTTTCGTGGACCATGGCCGCAACATGCTGCTGGCTGCCGGCATCATGTTCGTCGTGGCGCAAGTACCGCCGCACCGGCTCATGGCGATGGCCGTGCCACTGTATGCCATGGGAGTTCTGCTGCTGATCGCGGTGGAACTTTTCGGCATCACCCGCAAGGGAGCGACGCGCTGGATCAATGTGGGCATCGTCATCCAGCCCAGCGAAATCCTCAAGATCGCCCTGCCGCTGATGTTGGCCTGGTGGTTCCAGAAACGCGAAGGCCAGTTGCGGCCGATGGACTTCGCGGTGGCGGGCATCTTGCTCCTGCTGCCGGTTGGGCTGATCATGAAACAGCCGGACTTGGGGACGTCGCTGCTGGTGTTTGCCACCGGGTTCTCGGTGATCTATTTTGCTGGCTTGAACTGGCGTTTCATCGTGCCGCCGTTGGCCGTGGGGCTGTTTGTCGTCCTGGTGCTGGTGATCTTTCAGACACCGCTGTGCGCCGAAGGCGTGAACTGGCCGATCTTGCATGACTACCAGCAGCAACGCGTCTGCACCTTGCTCGACCCCTGGCGTGACCCGCTGGGTCGCGGCTTTCACATCATCCAGGGCATGATCGCCATCGGCTCGGGGGGCTTCTTGGGTCAGGGGTACATGCAGGGCACACAAACGCATCTGGAGTTCATCCCCGAGCGAACCACCGATTTCATCTTCGCTGCGTTCGCGGAAGAGTTTGGCCTCTTGGGCAGCTTGATCCTGCTCGTGGCTTTCCTGTTCTTGGTGCTGCGCTGTCTGGCCATCGCGCTGGAAGCGCCGACCCTGTTTTCGCGGCTGTTGGCGGGTGCCATCACCATGATTTTCTTCACCTATGCCTTCGTGAACCTGGGCATGGTCAGCGGCATCCTGCCTGTGGTGGGCGTGCCCTTGCCTTTCATCAGCTACGGCGGCACGGCCATGGTGACTCTGGGCCTAGCGCTCGGCATGATGATGTCGATCGCCAAGACCAAAAGGCTGGTTCAGAGCTAAGCCTCGGGGCTTTTCCGCATCGCCTGTACAGATGCCATGCGGCCTCTAAAATGGCCAAATGATCTCACGCGAACCCACCCTGGAGCGAATCGCGGTCGCCCGCGAACTGCTCCTCACCCCCTTTGGCCTGGACGAATCGCATTTGCTGCGAGCCTTGTCCGAAATCCGCGCCCACCGGGTGGATGACGCCGATCTCTATTTCCAATACACCCGCAGCGAAGGCTGGAGCCTGGAAGAAGGCATCGTCAAGACCGGTAGCTTTTCGATTGACCAGGGCGTGGGCGTGCGCGCCGTCAGCGGTGAGAAGACGGCCTTCGCCTACTCCGACGACATCTCCGAGGCTTCTTTGCTGGACGCCGCCCGCACGGTGCGCAGCATCGCCGCAGCGGGCAAGTCAGCCCGCGTCAAGGCGACAGAGCGCAAGATCGCTGGCTCCCGCTCGCTGTATCCCGGGGCCGATCCGATCGCGACTCTGGGCAGCACGGCCAAGGTGGCCTTGCTGGAAAAAGTCGAAAAATTGGCCCGTGCCAAGGACCCGCGCGTGGTCCAGGTGATGGCGGGCCTGGCCGGTGAATACGACGTGGTGCTGGTGGCCCGCGCCGACGGCACTCTGGCGGCGGATGTCCGCCCGTTGGTGCGTCTGTCGGTGACGGTGATCGCCGAGCAGAACGTGAACGGCGCGGTGCGCCGGGAAATGGGTTCTTCGGGCGGTGGCGGGCGTTTCGGCTTGGCCTATTTCGATGAAGAGACCATCACCCGCTATGTGGATGAGGCCGTCAGCGCGGCCCTCACCAATCTGGAGTCGCGTCCCGCCCCAGCCGGAGAGATGACGGTGGTGCTGGGCTCCGGCTGGCCTGGCATCTTGTTGCACGAGGCCATTGGCCATGGGCTGGAAGGCGACTTCAACCGCAAGGGTTCCAGCGCTTTCAGCGGCCGCATCGGCCAGCGCGTGGCGGCCAAGGGCGTGACCGTGCTGGATGACGGCACCATCGCCGATCGGCGTGGCTCGCTCAACGTGGACGACGAGGGCAATCCCAGCCAGCGCAATGTGCTGATCGAGGATGGCATCCTCAAGGGGTATATCCAGGACAGCATGAACGCGCGGCTCATGAAGACCGCACCCACCGGCAACGGTCGGCGCGAAAGTTACGCCCACATTCCCATGCCGCGCATGACCAACACCTACATGCTGGGCGGCGACAAGAGCCCCGAGGAAATTGTGGCCAGCATCGACCGTGGCCTGTACGCGACCAACTTCGGTGGCGGGCAGGTGGACATCACCAACGGCAAGTTTGTGTTCTCGGCCAGCGAAGCCTTCTGGGTCGAGAAGGGCAAGGTCCTCTACCCGGTCAAGGGTGCGACCCTGGTGGGCAACGGCCCTGACGCGCTGACGCGAGTCAGCATGATCGGCAATGACATGCGTCTGGACAGCGGCGTGGGTACCTGTGGCAAGGAAGGCCAGAGCGTGCCCGTGGGCGTGGGCCAACCTACCTTGCGCATCGATGGCCTGACCGTCGGCGGCACGGCTTGATGGCCGTCAGCGTCTTATTTCAATCCATTTCCCTTTTGTGCTAGAGTGCCCGCCATGCAAGCCGTTCGCGCCTACTTTTATTTTTACTTTTGGTTCTCTGTCCCCGGCGGACGAGAGGCGCTGACGCGAGCATAAGCAGACACAGACCCCTCACCAAGAACCGCCGGAGCTGAAAAGCCCCGGCGGTTTTTTTTGTGCCTCGTTTTTCCCATCCGATACACCCCCACACTTTTTGGAGCCCTTGATGAACGCCACCACCGAGACCTGGTATGCGCAGCCTGCCGATAAGACCAGCCGCATCGACAACGAACGCATCAAGGACATCACCGTGTTGCCCCCGCCCGAACATCTGATCCGCTTTTTCCCCATCGCAGGAACCCCGGTGGAAGCCTTGATCGCCAAGACCCGGCAGAGCATCCACCGCATCATGGCGGGCAAGGACGATCGACTGCTGGTCGTCATCGGGCCCTGTTCCATCCACGATCCGGCGGCGGCGGTGGAGTACGCCAAGCGCCTGAAGGAACAGCGCGAGCGATTCAAGGACACACTGGAGATCGTGATGCGGGTCTACTTCGAGAAACCGCGCACCACCGTGGGCTGGAAGGGGTTGATCAACGACCCCTACCTCGATGAAAGCTTCCGCATTGACGAGGGCCTGCGCATCGCGCGCCAGTTGCTGATCGAGATCAACCGACTGGGCTTGCCCGCAGGCAGCGAGTTCCTGGATGTGATCTCCCCTCAGTACATTGGCGACCTCATTTCCTGGGGCGCGATTGGTGCGCGCACCACCGAAAGCCAAGTGCACCGCGAACTGGCTTCGGGCCTGTCGGCGCCCATCGGTTTCAAGAACGGCACCGACGGCAATATCCGCATCGCCACCGATGCCATCCAGGCCGCCTCGCGTGGGCATCACTTTCTGTCCGTGCACAAGAACGGCCAAGTGGCCATCGTGCAGACCCAGGGCAACAAGGATTGCCATGTCATCTTGCGTGGCGGCAAGACCCCGAACTACGACGCCGACAGCGTGGCCAAGGCCTGCGCTGACCTGGAAGCATCAAAGCTGCCCGCTTCATTGATGGTGGATTGCAGCCACGCCAACAGCAGCAAGCAGCATGAGAAGCAGATGGACGTGACGCGAGACATCGCGGGGCAGATCCAGGCGGGCTCGCGCCGGATTTTCGGTGTGATGTTGGAAAGCCACCTGACAGCCGGTGCCCAGAAATTCACACCGGGCAAGGACCAAGCTTGTGATCTGGAGTATGGCAAGAGCATCACCGACGCCTGCCTGGGCTGGGACGATTCGGTTCAGGCCTTGCAGGTGCTGTCGGAAGCGGTAGCGGCGCGGCGAGCTGCCTGATCAGTCACGGCCACCGGCCCGTGGGTCGGTGAAGGTTCCTTTTGCTGCCGCCGATCACACGACTGTGGCAGGCACCCCCAAAGCCTGTAGCAGCTTTTGGTGCACGCCACCAAAACCACCATTGCTCATGCAAAGGATGTGGTCGCCCGGGCGTGCCGCCGCGACGACCTGGCCCACCAATTCGTCGATGCTGGTGGCCACCTGGGCTCGCGTGCCCATGGGCGCCAAGGCTTCACGGGCATCCCAGCCCAGGCCGCCCGTATGGCAGAAGGCGAGGTCGGCATCTTCCAGGCTCCAGGGCAGTTGGGCCTTCATGGTGCCGAGCTTCATGGTGTTGCTGCGCGGCTCGAAGACCGCGAGGATGCGGGCCTGGCCCACTTGCCTGCGCAGGCCGTCGACCGTGGTGCGGATGGCCGTGGGATGGTGGGCGAAGTCGTCGTAGACGGTGATGCCGCCGCCGTCGCGCGGCACCACCCCGCGCACCTCCATGCGGCGCTTGACGTTCTGAAACTCACTCAGCGCCAGCACGGCTTGACCGGGGGGGACGCCCACGTGCTCGGCCGCGGCGATGGCTGCCAGCGCGTTCAGCTGGTTGTGCACCCCGCCCACGTTCCACCGCACGCGGGCGACGGACATGCCGTGGCGCAGCACCGCGAAATCCTGCGGCTCGCCCTGGGCCTGGTAATCGCTGCTGGCCGCGCCAAAGCTGCGCTGTTCGCTCCAGCAGCCTTGATGCAGCACGCGGGCCAGGCTTTCCTCTAGGCCATTGAATACCACCCGCCCGCTGGCGGGCACGGTGCGCACGAGGTGGTGGAACTGGCGTTCGATGGCCGCCAGGTCATCAAAGATGTCCGCGTGGTCGAATTCCAGGTTGTTCAGGATGGCGGTGCGCGGGCGGTAGTGGACAAACTTGCTGCGCTTGTCGAAGAAGGCGGTGTCGTACTCGTCGGCTTCGATGACGAAGAGCGGACGGTGTTGTTCGGGCGCAGCCGTCACGCCAGCCTTGTCTCTGTTCGGCATGCCCCCCAGGCGTGCGGAGATTCCGAAGTTAAGCGGCACGCCGCCTACCAAGAATCCAGGGTTCAAGCCCGCGTGTTCAAGAATCCAGGCCAGCATCGACGTGGTCGTTGTCTTGCCATGTGTGCCCGCGACCGCCAGCACGTGGCGACCTTGCAGCACGTTTTCGGCCAGCCACTGCGGGCCACTGGTGTACCGCGCGCCACTGTCGAGGATGGCCTCCATCAGCGGGAACTTCGGCGCACCATCGGCTGCGCGGGCACGGCTGACGACGTTGCCGATGACGTAGACGTCGGGCTTCAGCGCCATCTGATCCGCGCCATAGCCTTCGATCAGATCAATGCCGAGGGCCCGGAGCTGGTCGCTCATGGGCGGGTAGACGCCGCTGTCGCAGCCGGTGACTTTGTGGCCCGCCTCGCGGGCCAGGGCCGCGACACCGCCCATGAAGGTGCCGCAAATGCCGAGGATATGGATATGCATGGGGCGATGCTAGCGCAGGCCCGACGCCGTTTTTGCCCACTGTGGCTAAAATCTGATCATCCATAGCAGCGCTTGGCGCGGAGCACATGATGGCAAGTCTTTCTTCCATTGGCCTATCGGGTCTGCAGGCTGCGCAGCTGCGGCTCGACAGCGCCGCGCACAACGTGGCGAACCTGAATACCTCCGGCTTCAAGCGCCAGACCATCATCCAGCAGGACGCGCCCGATCTCGCGGGCACGCGCACTCGTGTTGATCAAGCCAACACGGAGGGCGTGGTGTTGGAGAGTGAGATGGTCGAGCAGATGTCGGCCGCTCACGCTTTCAAGGCCAATCTGCAGACTCTCAAAACCCAGGACGACATGCTGGGTTCCCTGCTTGACACCAAAGCTTGAAGGTTTGGGTCGGCGGGATTGATCCCGCTCGTTCTTGGTGACTCCCCCGTTCAGGCCATGGCCCTGAGCGGGCATGTGGTTGACCTATGATGGCTGCCCCCGCCTCATTCGCAGTCCCATGACCACACTCTCCGCTGCCGCGCCTGCTTTCGCTAAGCCCTTTTCGCCCTCTACCGAGTTCATGCGCCCCCAAACCCGGGGGGAGGAAATCGCCAACAGTGTGAGCCATGGCTTGGGCGCCTTGGCCGCCCTGGTGGCCATGCCGGTGTTGATCGTACAAGCGAGCCTCCATGGCAGCGCGGCCGACATCGTTGGTGCCACGATTTTCACGGTCACCATGCTGCTGCTCTACAGCATTTCGGCCCTCTACCATGCTTTGCCGCAGGGACGCGCCAAGCGTCTGTTCATGCGTCTGGACCATGGCTCGATCTACTTGTTCATCGCTGGCAGCTACACCCCCTTCACCCTGGGGGTGCTGGGGGGAGCCTGGGGCTGGAGCCTCTTCGGCGCGGTGTGGGGCTTGGCCGTTTTCGGAGTGGTTTTGAAGGCCGGCAATCTGCTGTCCAGCCAATGGCTGTCCACGGGTCTGTACTTGCTGATGGGCTGGCTGGTGCTGGTCGCGGCCGTGCCGATGTTTGAGCGCGTGTCGACGCCTGGTCTGGTTTGGTTGGCTGCGGGCGGCCTGTCTTACACCTTGGGCGTGGTGTTCTTCGTGCTGGACAACCGGGTGCGTTACGCCCACTTCATCTGGCACCTGTTCGTGCTGACGGGCACCGCCTGCCACTTTTTCGCGGTGCTGTGGTACGCGCGGTGACTCTGGGCAATCAGGCGCAGGATCAGGATTTGGATTGGGAGGGCATCACATGACGACGTTGCGCAAGACCATCTTGGGCTTGCTTCTGTTGCTCGGCTTGGCTTTGCTTTACCTGCTGTTTTGGCCGGTACCGATCCAGCCCGTGGCTTGGCAGCCTCCGACTGACCTGGGGTATGCGGGGGCGCATGCCGTGAACACCCGCTTGGCCGGGCTGCGCAAGATCGACTTGCATGGAGAGGAAGGGCCCGAGCACGTGCAGATCGGACCGGACGGCCGGCTCTACCTTGCTTTGGCCAGTGGAAAAATCCTGCGCATGGGCCTCGATGGTGGCACGCAGCAGGTGCTTGCCAGCACCGGAGGGCGCGTGTTGGGGTTCGATTTCGACGCAACAGGCCACTTGATTGCCGCTGACGCCATGCGCGGTTTGTTGTCGATTGCCCCGGATGGTCAGATCACCTTGTTGACCGATCGGGTGGGCGAAACGCCGATTCTTTACGCCAATGCCGTGGTGGTCGCCAAGAGCGGCAAGATCTATCTGAGCGACGCATCCATGCGCTTCGCGCCGCGCGACTGGGGTGGCACGTTCGAAGCCAGCGTGCTGGATATCTTGGAACAGTCCCGCACAGGCCGTGTCCTAGAGTACGACCCGGTCAGCAAGGGTACCCGCGTCGTGGCTCGGGGTTTGAGCTTCGCCAATGGCTTGGCACTGAGCTCGGACGAGCGCAGCATTTACGTCAATGAAACCGGTCAATACCGCATCTGGAAGGTTGCCGTGACCGCGCAAAAATTGGACTTGGCCAAGTTGTCGAACGCTGACGCCCCGCAGCCCAACGCCGAAGCGCGCGTGCAGTTCGACAATCTGCCGGGCTATCCTGACAACCTCATGCGGGGTCTGGACGGCCGCATTTGGGTGGGTTTGGTCAAGCCGCGCAACCCCAAGGTGGACCAGTTGGCGCGCAAGCCCTGGCTGCGCAGCCTGACCCTGAGGCTGCCGCGCGCGCTATGGCCTATCCCCGTCGCTTATGGGCATGTCTTTGCTTTCGATGAGACGGGACGTGTGGTGGCAGACCTGCAGGACCCGACCGGCAGCTACCCTGAGACCACCAGTGTGACCGAAACTTCAGACCGCCTCTATGTGCACAGCCTGCACGCCCGTGAGCTGGGGTGGCTGCCACGTTGAGTCCGATGGTTCGCGGCGACCGGTCTGCATGGGTTGCAGGCGACTCTCTTGTCCGCACAAGGACAAGGCCGAACCCCAGGGGTGACAATCCGCGCCATGCACGCTCAAGATGAAATCGCGGCCACAGCAGCCCGCATGGTGGTTGAAGAAGGCTTGGAGTACGGTCCGGCCAAGCACCGCGCCGCCAAGGCGCTGGGTTTGCCGCAACGCACGCCCTTGCCTGATAACGATGCGCTGGAAGACGCGGTGCGCGATTACATCGCCGTGTTTTGCGCCGACACCCAGCCGCGCGAATTGCTGGCCTTGCGGCGCCTTGCCCTGCAGTGGATGGAGCGCTTGCAGGATTTCCAGCCCCATCTCAGTGGCGCCGTCTGGCGAGGCACGGCGACGCGATGGTCGGATGTGCATTTGGATCTGTTTTGCGAGGACGGCAAGGCGGCCGAGATCACCTTGATGGATCAGGGTTTGGACTATGAGACGCGAAGCACCACAGGTCTAAGGAACAAGCCGGTGGACGTGCTCAGTTTGCACGCGCCTTGCCGCGAGTTGGGTGCTCTCAGCGGCGAATCCGTGGTCGGCGTGCACCTGCGCATCAACGATCTGGATGACCTGCGCGGTGCGCTGTTGCCCGACGCCCGTGGTCGTGCCCCGCGTGGACCTGCAAAAGCGCTGCGTGAGTTGGTACGCGCTTCGGAATCGCAAAACGGATAGGACGTGCACATGGAACGCAGACATATTCTCTACGCCGGTGCTGCGTTGGCCGCTGCCGGGGCTGGCGCGACCTGGGCATGGCGGCGCGCGCAGCCCCAAGCCATGTCTGCCGACGTGATGGCGCGGTTCTGGAACTTGACATTGGATACGCCGCAAGGGCAACGCTTGGCACTAGGCGGTTTTCGCGGCAAACCTCTGCTGGTGAACTTCTGGGCGACGTGGTGTCCCCCTTGCATCGAGGAGTTGCCGATGCTTAACGACTTCTATCGCCAAAATTCGGCAAAAGGATGGCAAATCATCGGTATCGCCGTCGATCAAGTGGCGCCAGTGCAAGCCTTCCTGCGGCGCCTGCCCCTGGATTTTCCAGTGGTTCTGTCTGGCATGGAGGGCTTGACCCTCAGTCAGGAGTTTGGCAATCAGGCGCGAGGATTGCCATTTACCGTGCTGGTCGGTGCAGATGGCGTAATTTTGAATCGTAAAATCGGTAAGTTGTCGGAAGCTGACCTGGCGCAGTGGCGGGAACTCGGGTAGAGTCCCGCCTTCGCCGAAAACGGCCCCTGTTTCTTTTTGCCTCTGCCGTTTGTTATTGGCATTTTGCCAATGATGTGCCGCGAGATTGAGGCAATATCAATCACGTTGTTGGAGTTTTCATGGATTTGCGCAAACTCAAGACCCTGATCGATCTGGTGTCTGATTCGAACGTCTCTGAACTGGAGATCACCGAGGCCGAAGGCAAGGTACGGATCGTCAAGGGCGGTACAGCAGCCGTGCAAGCCTACGCGCCGGCCCCGGTTGCCATGGTGCCCGCTGGTGCGCCGGCGGCTGCGGCCCCCGCCCCGGCGGCCGCGCCTGCCGCGGCTGCACCCGCCGCGGCTCCAGCGTCGACGGGCCACACCGTCAAGTCCCCCATGGTGGGTACGTTCTACCGTTCCGCCTCGCCCGGTGCCAAGGCCTTCGTCGAAGTGGGCCAGGCCGTCAAGCAGGGCGACACGCTGTGCATCATTGAAGCCATGAAGATCCTCAACGAGATCGAGGCCGACAAGTCGGGTACCGTGACGCAAATCCTGTGTGACAACGGTCAGGCCGTGGAATACGGGCAGCCCCTGTTCATCATCGAATAAGGCGGGCGCCTCATGTTCAAGAAAATCCTCGTCGCGAATCGCGGCGAAATTGCCCTTCGCATCCAGCGGGCCTGCCGCGAGCTGGGCATCAAGGCCGTGATGGTCTATTCCGAGGCGGATCGCGAGGCCAAGTATGTCAAGCTGGCCGAGGAAGCGGTCTGCATTGGCCCCGCTCCCTCGCGCGACAGCTACCTCAGCATGCCTGCGATCATCTCGGCCGCCGAGGTGACGGACGCCGAAGCCATCCACCCCGGCTACGGTTTCCTGTCCGAGAACGCCGATTTCGCCGAGCGCGTCGAGAAGAGTGGCTTCCAGTTCATTGGCCCCACGCCCGAGTCCATCCGTATCATGGGTGACAAGGTGTCGGCCAAGCAGGCCATGATCAAGGCGGGAGTGCCGTGCGTGCCAGGTTCCGAGGGGGAATTGCCCGACGATCCGGTGCAGATGAAGCGCATCGCCAAGTCCGTCGGTTATCCGGTGATCATCAAGGCGGCTGGCGGTGGCGGTGGGCGCGGCATGCGCGTGGTCCACACCGAGGCGGCCCTGGTCAACGCGGTGCAGATGACCAAGGCGGAAGCTGCCGCAGCCTTCAACAATCCGGCCGTCTACATGGAGAAGTTCCTGGAGAATCCGCGTCACGTGGAAATCCAGATCTTGGCCGACAAGCACAAGAATGCCGTCTACCTGGGCGAGCGTGATTGCTCGATGCAACGTCGCCACCAGAAGATCATCGAGGAGGCGCCAGCGCCTGGCATTCCGCGCAAGCTGATCGAGAAGGTCGGTGCCAGCTGCGTGAATGCTTGCAAGAAGATTGGTTACCGCGGCGCGGGCACCTTTGAGTTCCTCTACCAGGACGGCGAGTTCTACTTCATCGAAATGAACACGCGCGTTCAGGTGGAGCACCCGGTCACGGAGTTGATCACTGGCATCGACATCGTGAAGACGCAGATCATGGTGGCGGCGGGTGAGCACCTGCCCTTCACGCAGAAGGACATCCAGATCCGCGGTCATGCCATCGAGTGCCGCATCAACGCCGAGGACCCCTTCACCTTCGTGCCGTCGCCCGGTCGCATCACGATGTGGCACGCTCCGGGTGGTCCTGGCGTGCGCGTGGATTCGCACGTCTACACCAACTACTTCGTGCCGCCGAACTACGATTCCATGGTCGGCAAGATCATCGTCCACGGCGACACCCGCGCGCAGGCCATGGCCCGCATGCAAACCGCCCTGGGCGAGACCTTGGTCGAAGGCATCAGCACCAATATTCCCTTGCACCGTGAACTGCTGGCCGATGCCAAGTTCATGGAAGGTGGCACCAACATCCACTACTTGGAAGGGTGGATGCGTAGTCATAAAAGGTAATCCCCTCAGGCGCTGTGCGCCTGAGGGGCCGCTGCAAGAGCAGTGGCTCTTCGGCCTGTCCAAGCCTGCGCAGGCAGGCTTGGAGCCGCAGTCCTCAGCCCCCTGAACGCCAACCTTTGGTGGCAGGGTGGACGCTCCCAGTGGCACGGCGAAGCCGGTTCCACGGAAGCCCGGATCTGTGAGCCTTGCTGTTCCGCCGTTTTCTCTACTTTCATTCGCCCGTCTCATGCACGAACTCCGCTTGCTCTGTCCCGAAGACCGCGTGGAGGTTCTGGGCGAGGCGCTGGATGCGCTGGACGCCTTGAGCGTCAGCGTGGAAGATGCCGACGCTCAGACTGACGCCGAGCGAGCGCTGTTTGGTGAGCCTGGCATGCCGCCGCCAGCGGCGGGCTGGCAGCGTTCCCGCATCGTGGCGCTGTTCCCAGACGACGCGACTGCGCGGGAGGCGGCCGCCTTGCTGCAAGCGCAGGATTTTTTTGCCGATTGCCAGCTGCTCGGCGTGGATGAGGTGCCGGAGCAGGACTGGGTGCGCCTGACGCAGTCGCAGTTCGCGCCGGTGGAGATCACCCCCAGCTTCTGGATCGTGCCCACCTGGCACGAACCACCCGCGCAGGCACGCGAGGTCATTCGGCTGGATCCCGGCCTGGCTTTCGGCACTGGGACTCACCCCACGACACGCATGTGTCTGCGTTGGATCGCCACCCATCCCTTGCGTGGCCTGCGCGTGCTGGACTACGGTTGCGGCTCGGGCATCCTGGCGATCGCCGCGGCCAAGTTTGGCGCGACCGACATCGACGCGCTGGACATCGACGAAGCTGCGGTTGCGTCGACCCGGCTGAACGCCGAGGCCAACGGCGTGAACTTGCGGGCCGGTCTGCCGGATGCGGCTCAAGGCCGCTATCCCGTGGTGCTGGCCAACATCCTTGCGACGCCGCTCAAGGTCTTGGCGCCCTTGCTCACCGCCCGCGTGGCGCCGGGTGGGGCGCTGGTCCTGGCCGGCATCCTGGAGCGCCAAGCAGACGAACTCAGCGTTGCCTACGCGCCCCATCTGCCTGCGGGCAGCGCACTCACCGTTGCGGACCGCGAGGATGGCTGGGTACTGATGACCGCGACCTTCTGAGCGCGGGTCTGTCATCCTCTCGCGCCGGGGCTCTGACAGCGGGAGGCGCGCCTCTACAATCGCACGGCCATGAGCCTCATCACCCGTTGCCCCTCTTGCCGCACCATGTTCAAGGTGGCGCAGGACCAACTCAAGGTCTCGCAAGGCTGGGTCCGCTGCGGACAGTGCGAGCAGGTGTTTGACGCGACGGCCCACCTGGTGCAGGAGCCTCCCGCCTTGACCACGCCCCTGGCCACGCCGCCAGCTGGGGCCATGGCGGCGTCTTCCGCGGCCGGATCGACGAGACCTGCCGCAGCGGCGCCGTCGCAGAAAAGCTGGGAAGAAGAGATGGTGGACGCCGAGTTTGGCGATCTCCACGCCCAGCATGATGCGCCGTTGGACGACCTGCAACTCGAAACCCCCGATGCCTCGGCCTGGCGCGAGCCTCGCTTCGCCGAGGACTCCGACGATCTTCCTCCGCTGCGAGCCGCCGAGCCTGCTTCGCGCTTGGATGACGCTGGTTTCCCCGCGCCATCTGCTCCCTTGCCGCGCGGTGCGGCCGCGATGGTTGCGTCCCCGGCAGATGCCCGACAGGCACCATCCCAATCTTCGTTTTCCGCTCCACCGACGCCCCTGCAGGCCAGTTCGGGCGACGAAGGCCCAGAGGCGGACACCTTGTCTTTCATGCGCCGCTCACGCTGGAGCCATCCGGTGGTGCGTGCCCTGTTGTTGCTCCTGTGCTGCGTGCTTTCGTTGGCGTTGCTGCTGCAGGTCGTTCGCCATGAGCGTGACCGCATCGCGGCGCGTGAGCCCACCTTGCGGCCCTGGCTGCAGGTTCTGTGTGAGCAGCTCGATTGCACAGTGGAGCCGCTGCGCCAAATTGAGTCGGTGGTGATCGATGGTTCGGCCTTTAGCAAGATCCGCGACGAGCTCTACCAGCTCAATCTGACCTTGCGCAACAAGGCGCCGATGGATCTTGCGCTGCCAGCTATCGAACTGGTGCTGACCGATGTGCAAGATCAGGTGCTGATTCGGCGGGTGCTCATGCCCCAGGAATTGGGAGCGGGCGCGGGGGCCACCCACGACGAAGGCGTGCGAACGCAGGGGGCCTACCGCTTGATCCGGTCAGGCAATGAGTTCCAGGCCACGGTGCTGATGGAAATCAAAAACGGCAATGGCTCCGCCAACCGCGTTACCGGCACTGGCCTTGATGGCCGTGTCGCGGGCTATCGGCTGCTGGCTTTTTATCCTTGAGCGCCTCCACGCACTTTCCCTTTCAACGAATCCAATCCAAGAGAAAAGAGAGCATCCCATGGCAGCACTGATCTGCGGTTCCCTGGCCTTCGATTCCATCATGAACTTCGAGGGACGATTCTCCGAGCAGATCATGCCGGACCAGCTGCACATCCTGAATGTGTCCTTCCTCGTGCCCACGCTGCGGCGTGATTTTGGTGGATGCGCAGGCAATATTGCCTATGCCTTGCGCGCGTTGGGGGGCGTGCCCATCCCGATGGCCACCCTTGGCAACGATGGTGCGGGGTATGTGGAGCGCTTGAACAAGTTGGGGATTGCCACGCGCTTCGTGCGTCAACTGCCCGAGACCTACACGGCGCAGGCGCTGATCATGACGGACAAGGACAACAACCAGATCACCGCCTTCCACCCTGGCGCGATGACCCAGGCGCATGTGACGCGCATCGAGCGCGACGCACCTGGCATGCAAGATGTGAAGCTGGGCATCATCTCCCCCGACGGACGAGACGCGATGCTGGAGCATGCCGCGCAGTTCAAGGCGGCTGGCATTCCTTTCGTCTTCGATCCTGGTCAGGGGCTGCCCATGTTCGATGGCAAGGACTTGGCTCACTTCATCGATTTGGCCGACTGGGTCACGGTCAACGACTATGAAGGCAAGATGCTGTGCGACCGCACGGGCTGGAGCCCGGCGGAGATCTCGCGCAAGGTGCGCGGCTTGGTCATCACCTTGGGCGCCGAAGGCAGCGAAGTCTGGATCAACGGCGAGAAAGACTGGATCGCTCCCACAGCGGCCGCCGCCATCGTCGACCCGACGGGTTGTGGCGACGCGTACCGCGGCGGGCTGCTGTTCGGGCTGGAGCGTGGCTGGCCCCTCGCCAAGGCTGCGGCTCTGGGCAACCGCATGGGTTCGCACAAGATCGCCTTCCGTGGACCGCAGAACTACCCGGTGGACACCACGAAGTTCGGCCTCTGACGCACCATCATCCCGTGATCGCCCAGTGAAGAGTACGGGAGCGACGCAGACGCTGGGTGGACCGTGGGCGTAGGTACAGCCTCTTCAGCCAGATGATGGGGATTCGGGCGGCTTGAGTTGTTTCCAATCTGCGTTCGCCGCTGCTTGGGGTGCCACGCGCAATTGCTTGCGTCGCGAGGTGGCGCCGTGTTGCAGCGTCACGCTCGAATTCGGTATGCCCAGGGTCTTTGCCAACCACGCTTGTAGCGCTGCATTGGCCCTGCCGTCCACCGGCGGAGCTTGCAATCGCAGCTTCAGTGCGCCATCGAACAGTCCTTGGATCTGCGTGCGGGACGCGTTTGGCATGACGTGGAGATCCACGAGCATGGAGCCGTCCTTCTGCGGGCGCAGAAAAGAGGCTGTGGCGTGAGTCTGCGCAGGGCTGCTGTCCATGCCTCAAAAGTACTCTGCAAAATAAAAAGCCTGTCGCCCTCGCGGGCAACAGGCTGAGACGGCAGGCCCTGATCAGGGACGGCTGGCCGTGGGGAAAGGCCAAGCGGCCTGCGGGTTCAACGTGGTTTGGGCCACGGGCGCCGCGGGTGCAGCAGCGGGCTTCGCAGGCGCAGCGGCAGGCTTGGCGGCGGCCTTTTTCGCGGCGGGCTTCTTGGCAGCAGGCTTTTTCGCGGCGGGCTTCTTGGCAGCAGCCTTCTTCGCCACGGTCTTCTTGGCAGCAGCCTTCTTGGCCGGAGCCTTCTTGGCGGCGACCTTCTTGACCGCAGCCTTCTTGGCCGGGGCCTTCTTCGCCACAACCTTCTTGGCCGGAGCCTTCTTGGCGGCGACCTTCTTGACCGCAGCCTTCTTGGCCGGGGCCTTCTTCGCAGCGGCCTTCTTGGCCGGAGCCTTCTTCGCTACGGCCTTCTTAGCCGGAGCCTTCTTTGCGGCGGCTTTTTTCGCCGGAGCTTTCTTTGCAGTTGCCATTTCGATTCTCCTTGATCAAGTTACAAAGAGCACTTCATGCGTTTGTTGGTGTACATGAAGTGATTCATGGCGCTGGGAACCTGCGGGAGGAACCCAGCGCCATGAACGGGGTGGCACGGACACCCGCAGCTCTTCTGTTGAGAGCGTTCGGGAGTCCATGCGATTCGTGAAGCCATAGATTGATTTGTTTGCCTTGCGCTCAGTCCCAGGACAGCGCGCCGCCGGACTGGTACTCGATGACGCGGGTTTCGAAGAAATTGCGTTCTTTCTTCAGGTCGATCATCTCGCTCATCCAAGGGAAGGGGTTTTCCTCGTTGGGGAAGAGCGGTTCCAGTCCGATCTGGGTGGCGCGCCGGTTGGCGATGTAGCGCAGATAGCCCTTGAACATGGAGGCGTTCAGGCCCAGCACGCCGCGCGGCATGGTGTCCTCGGCGTAGCGGTATTCCAGTTCGACGGCTTTCTCGAATAGGGCCTTGATCTCGGTCTTGAACTCGGGCGTCCAGAGCTGCGGGTTCTCGAGCTTGATCTGATTGATCAGGTCAATGCCGAAGTTGCAGTGCATGGACTCGTCGCGCAGGATGTACTGGTACTGCTCGGCGGCGCCCGTCATCTTGTTCTGGCGGCCCAGGGCCAGGATTTGGGTGAAGCCGACGTAGAAGAACAGGCCTTCCATCAGGCAGGCGAAGACGATCAGGCTCTTGAGCAGAGTCTGGTCGGTCGCCAGGGTGCCGGTGTGGAAGTTCGGATCCATGATCGCGTCGATGAACGGGATCAGGAACTCGTCCTTGTCGCGGATGGACTGGACCTCGTGGTACGCGTTGAAGATCTCGGACTCGTCCAGCCCCAGCGATTCCACAATGTATTGGTAAGCGTGGGTGTGAATGGCCTCTTCAAAGGCCTGGCGCAGCAGGAACTGGCGGCACTCCGGCGCCGTGATATGGCGGTAGGTGCCCAACACGATGTTGTTGGCCGCCAGCGAATCCGCCGTGACGAAGAAACCCAGGTTGCGCTTGATGATGCGGCGCTCGTCTTCCGAAAGGCCGTTCGGGTCCTTCCAGAGTGCGATGTCGCGATTCATGTTCACTTCCTGCGGCATCCAGTGGTTGGCGCAGGTGGCGAGGTATTTTTCCCAGGCCCACTTGTACTTGAACGGCACCAGCTGGTTGACGTCGGTCTGACCGTTGATGATGCGCTTGTCGGAGGCCTTGATGCGGTTGGTGCCCGATGGCGCCGAGACGGCGGGTGAACGAGGGCTTGCGACCGGCGTGTCAGCGAGAGTGGTGGAGGACAGCGCAGCCTGCGAGAACTGATGTGAGTGCGCGGGTGCCGGCGTCGGGGACAAACGGGCGACGCCAGCGGTGGGGGCTGGCGATGTGGGTTTGACTTCTTCGTCCCAGGACAACATAGAGAGATCCAATTCCTGAATTATGTGAGCAGCGATCTGAATTGCAAAGTGTTCATTCACACCGCCGCTTGTTTTGTTGCTCTATTGCATCGCGCGTCGTGGTCCCCAGCACGCACTTTGCGTGAGTGACTGGGAGCATGGGAGTCGACGCGCGCGCGGTGCGTGCGAGGTGTGCACCGCGGCTTGCTTCACTGGCAGGCTTCGCAGCCCGGGTCGTCGATGGCGCAGAACTTGATGTCGGTCGCTGCGACGGCCATCTGCGACTGCGCAGCGGCTGCTGCCGCCTCGAGCGCGCTGACCTTCTTCGCGCTGGCAGGCTTGGAGGCGACCGGCGTCGCGGCCGCGGCGCCGACCTCGGAAGAACCCGAGGACACGGCGTTCAGGCGGCCGGCGGCGACGGTGGACTTTTCCGCCTGTGTGGCGCTGGTGGTGCGCAGGTAGTAGGTGGTCTTCAAACCGCGGGTCCAGGCCAACTTGTAGGTGTCGTCCAGTTTCTTGCCCGAGGCGCCCGCCATGTAGATGTTGAGCGACTGGGCCTGGTCGATCCACTTCTGGCGGCGCGCGGCGGCTTCGACCAGCCAGCTCGGCTCGACCTCGAAGGCCGTGGCGTACAAGGCCTTGATGTCCTGGGGCACGCGATCAATGGGCAGCAGGGAGCCGTCGAAGTGCTTCAGGTCCATCACCATCACCTCGTCCCACAAGCCCAGGCGCTTGAGGTCCTTGACCAGGTAGCCGTTGATGATCGTGAACTCGCCAGACAGGTTGGACTTGACCGACAGGTTGCCGAAGCAGGGCTCGATGGACGCGTCCACGCCGATGATGTTGGAAATCGTCGCGGTCGGGGCGATGGCCACGCAGTTGCTGTTGCGCATGCCGTCGGCGGCGATCTTCTTGCGCAGGAGTTCCCAATCCAGGGTGGCGGAACGATCAACTTCGACGTAGCCGCCGCGTTCGCGCGCCAGCAGTTCCAGCGTGTCCGGCGGCAGGATGCCCTTGCTCCAGAGCGACCCTTGGTAGCTGGAGTAAACACCGCGCTCCCGGGCCAGCTCGGTCGAGGCCCAGTAGGCGTAGTAGCAAATGGCTTCCATCGATTCGTCGGCGAATTGCACCGCCGCGTCGCTGGCGTAGGGGATGCGCATTTCATAGAGCGCATCCTGGAAGGCCATCAGGCCCAGGCCCACGGGGCGGTGGCGCAGGTTGCTGTCGCGCGCCTTCTTGACGGCGTAATAGTTGATGTCGATCACGTTGTCCAGCATGCGCATGGCAGTGCCGATGGTCTTCTTCAGCTTCTCGTGGTCGAGCTTGCCGTCCGTGATGTGCTGCTTCAGGTTGACCGAGCCCAGGTTGCAGACCGCGGTTTCGGTGTCGCTGGTGTTGAGCGTGATCTCGGTGCACAGGTTGGACGAGTGCACAACGCCCGCGTGCTGCTGGGGTGAGCGCACGTTGCAGGCGTCCTTGAAGGTGATCCAGGGGTGGCCGGTTTCGAACAGCATCGAAAGCATCTTGCGCCACAGGTCGACCGCGGGCACGGTCTTGCTGGGCTTGAGTTCACCACGCTTGGCCTTGGCTTCGTAGGCCACATAGGCCTTTTCGAAGGCCGAGCCAAACAAGTCGTGCAGATCAGGCGCGTCGGAGGGCGAGAACAGGGTCCACTCGCCCTTTTCCATCACGCGGCGCATGAACAGGTCCGGAATCCAGTTGGCCGTGTTCATGTCGTGGGTGCGGCGGCGGTCGTCACCTGTGTTCTTGCGCAGCTCAAGGAATTCCTCGATGTCCAGGTGCCAGGTTTCCAAGTAGGTGCAAACCGCGCCTTTGCGTTTGCCGCCCTGGTTCACCGCCACGGCGGTGTCGTTCACCACTTTCAGGAAAGGCACGACGCCTTGAGACTCACCGTTCGTGCCCTTGATGTGGCTGCCCAGCGCGCGCACGCGCGTCCAGTCATTGCCCAGGCCGCCCGCGAACTTGGACAGCAGGGCGTTTTCCTTGATGGATTCGTAAATACCATCCAGATCGTCCGGCACCGTGGTCAGGTAGCAGCTGGAGAGCTGGCTGCGCAGCGTCCCGCTGTTGAACAGCGTGGGCGTCGACGACATGAAGTCGAAGGACGACAGCACTTCGTAGAACTCGATGGCGCGGGCTTCGCGGTCGATTTCGTTCAGCGCCAGTCCCATGGCCACGCGCATGAAGAAGGCCTGCGGCAGTTCGATGCGCGTCTTCTTGACGTGCAGGAAATAGCGGTCATACAGGGTTTGCAGGCCCAGGTAGTCAAACTGCTGGTCGCGTTCGGATTTGAGTGCCGCGCCCAGGCGCTTGAGGTCGTACTGCAGCAGCTCGGGGTTCAGCAGCTCGGCGTCCACGCCCTTCTTGACGAAACCGGGGAAGTAGTCGGCATAGGCCTGCTTCATCTCAGACGGCTGCACGTCGCGGCCCAGCACCTCCTTGGCGATGGTGTGGAACAGCAGGCGCGCGGTGGCGTAGGTGTAGTCCGGGTCCTTCTCGATCAGGGTGCGAGCGGCCAGGATGGCGGCCTTGTAAACCTCTTCCAGCGGCACGCCGTCATAGAGGTTGCGCAGGGTTTCGGCCACGATGGGCTCTGGCTTCACGTCAGCCGACAGATTGGAGCAGGCACTTTCGATCAGACGTTGCAGGCGGTTCAGGTCCAGCGCCACGCGTTGGCCGTGGTCCGTGACGTGCAGCACGGGCGTTTGCGGGGCCGCCTGCGCTGCTTGCTGGGCGCGCTCCTCGGCGCGTTTGGCGCGATAGAGCACATAAGCACGGGCCACCTCGTGGTGGCCGCCGCGCATCAGGCCCAGCTCCACTTGGTCTTGCACGTCTTCGATATGGAAGGTGCCACCGCCCGGGCGCGAGCGCGTCAGCGCGCGCACCACGGCCTGAGTCAGGCCGTCCACCGTTTCGCGCACGCTGGCCGAGGCCGCGCCTTGCGCGCCGTGCACGGCCAGGAAGGCTTTCATCAGCGCCACGGCAATCTTGCTCGGCTCAAAGGGCACGACGGCGCCGTTGCGGCGAATGATTTGGTAATGGGCGAGCGCGCTGCTGGCGCCCAAGGCCACGCCGTGCGTCATACCGGCACCTTGCGGCAAGGACGTGGTGGCTAGGGAATGGGAGGATGGGGGAGTGATCAGGCCGGTTTGCATCTTTTCCTCGTGTCTGGCAAATCTATGTTCGTGGCGCGAAATGTTTCTGGGGCTGGAAACACTATAGGTAGGGGGTGCGACGGAGGCAATCCACTACCCGTAGTGTAGCGGTGCATTCGTCCGAAAGCGCGTGAAGAAGGTCACGCCGGTGTGCAAAAGTTACTGGAGCAGGCCCACATGGCATGGGCTTGAAACGCGCCAGGGCGAGCCCGTGCGGCGTGCTTTGGTGTTCATGAACCGGTCATGCATGTGCGCAGCCCTTGCCACTCCGCAATGCGTGAGCGGCCATCCAGACAGCACGCGGCCCAAACGTGGAAACGGGCCGGCGGGCCGCTTGTTTGCGTGGTGTGATGCGTGCGTCACGCGCCGCGCAAAACGCAACATCGTCCTGCGCGTCGATCGCTCAGGCAAGTCAGCTTGTGCTGACTTCGGGAAAGTACTGAACGGGCCAATCGAGGCGGGCTTGCAGTTGTCGCCATTGAAAGCCCGGTCCTGGGTCGGCCTTGCGGCCGGGTGCGATGTGTTCGTGCCCCGCAATCTGTCGCACGGGATAACGCAGGGCCAGGGCCGCGCACAGGCGAGTCAGTGTGTCGTACTGCGCTGGTTCGAAGCTGTCGCCTTCCAGGCCTTCCAACTCGATGCCGATGGAAAAGTCATTGCAGTTGTCACGCCCGCAGTAATGCGAGACGCCGGCATGCCAAGCGCGGTCATCGCAGCTCACGAACTGCCAGAGTTCGCCGTCGCGCCGTACGTAGAAGTGGGCAGACACCTGCAAACCTTCGATGGACTTGAAATAGGGGTGGGCGTTCCAATCCAGCGTGTTGGTGAACAGCCGCTGCACCGCATCACCGCCGTACTGGCCAGGCGGTAGGCTGATCGAGTGCAAGACGATGAGATCGATCACGGGCGCCTGGCCATCGTCGCCATCCCTCGCCGGGCGCGGGCCGAAGTTGGGCGAATCCAGCCGCTGTGCGGGGCTGTACCAGCCTCCATGCCATGCCCCATCGTTGGCCCGTTCCTCGGCCATGCTCAATAGGTTCCGGGTTCCGCCAGCCGCCGGTGTTCGACGCTGCAGTAGTGCGCGCTGGAACTGGCAATCGCTTCGCGCAGCGGCAGATGCAGGCCGCAATGCGCGCAGCGCACCATGTCCTCGGGCGCGGTCTGGGGGGACGACCGGCGCGTCGGGTCCGAGGCTCGTTTGGTTTCAGCTTCGGCCGTTCGGCCGGAGCGCCACAGCCAGACCGCCAACAGAATGATCAGCAGGAAAAGCAGAAACTTCATGGGGTCAGGCCGAACGCTGCAGCACGATTTCAAGGACGAAGCGCGAGCCCACGTAGGCCAGCAACAGCAGCCCCGCGCCGGTGAACAGCCAGCGGGCTGCCCGCCAGCCTCGCCAGCCGAGGCGCCAGCGCCCGTGCAGCAGCACCGCGAACACCAGCCATGACAGCACGGAAAACACCATCTTGTGGTTCCATTTCCAGGGTGTGCCGTAAAGGTGTTCGTCAAACAACAGCCCAGCGGCCAAGGTGGCCGTGAGCAGGATGAAGCCCGCGGTCACGAAGCGGAAGGTCAGCCTTTCAAGGGTCAGCAAGGGCAGGCCGCTGTCGGAGTCGCTGGCATGGCGGATGCGCGCGTCGGCTCGCAACATCAGCAAGGCATGCACCACGGCCACGGCGAACAGGCCGTACGAGGCGATGCCCAGCGCCCAGTGCAAGGGCAGGAGCAGGGCCCCATGGTGGGTGATCACCTGCCCGGGGAAAAACAGGCTCAACACCACGGCCACCAAGCACAGCGCCGCCAGCGGGGCGGGCAACGCGCGCCGCGACTGGAGTGCTGGGTAGTAACGGGCCTCGACGGCGTAGACCGCCACCACCAGCCAGACCGTGACCGAGAGGGCCGGCGCGAAACCGAAGTGAGGCTCGTCGTGCCATAGGCCGAGCCCCACCCCGAGCAGGAGGGCGTGCAACAGCCACGCCAGGCCGAGCGCTGCACGGGCGCCCCGGCCCGGGCTCAGCGCTGACACCACGTAAGCCAGCGCGCACACCAAGCCCGGCAGCAGCGCGTGAAAGGGGATTGCGAAAGGCATGGTGTCAGGCAGGGAGATGAGGGGCGCTCGATAAAATCACGGACCTAAGTATAGAGAGTGGTTTTCATTCATGGCCAACGCCCTTACCGACAAACTCTCGCGCATCGTCAAGGAAATGCGCGGCCAGGCCCGCATCACCGAGGGCAACGTGGCCGACATGCTGCGCGAAGTGCGCATGGCCCTGCTCGAGGCCGACGTGGCCCTGCCCGTGGTGCGCGACTTCATCACCCGCGTCAAGGACAAAGCCCTGGGCCAGGCCGTCGTGGGATCGCTCACACCCGGTCAGGCCTTGGTTGGGGTGGTCAACCGCGAGCTCGCCGCCACCATGGGCGAGGTGGACGAGTCCGGCGCCCTCAAAGGCCCAGCCGACATCAACCTCGCCGCTCAGCCGCCCGCGGTCATCCTGATGGCTGGCCTACAAGGCGCGGGCAAGACCACCACCACGGCCAAACTGGCCCGCCACCTGATCACCAAGCGCAAGAAGAAGGTACTGACGGTGTCGGGCGACGTGTACCGCCCTGCCGCCATCGAGCAGCTCAAGACCGTCACGGCCCAGGCCGGGGCCGAGTGGTTCCCCAGCACGCCCGACCAGAAGCCCGCCGACATCGCCCGTGCCGCGCTGGATTACGCCAAGAAGCACTACTTCGATGTGCTGCTGGTGGACACGGCGGGTCGCTTGGCCATCGATGAAGCCTTGATGAAGGAAATCCAGGACCTGCATGGCATCTTGGATCCGGTGGAAACGCTGTTCGTCGTGGACGCCATGCAAGGCCAGGACGCGGTGAACACCGCCAAGGCCTTCAAGGAAGCGCTGCCTCTGACTGGCATCGTGCTGACCAAGATGGATGGCGATTCACGTGGTGGCGCGGCGCTCTCCGTGCGCGCCGTCACGGGTGCGCCCATCAAGTTCGCGGGCGTGAGCGAGAAGATCGACGGCTTGGAAGTCTTCGACGCCGAGCGTCACGCGGGGCGTGTGCTGGGCATGGGCGACATCGTGGCCCTGGTTGAGCAAGTCACGGCCAACGTGGACATCGAGGCCGCGCAAAAACTCGCGGCCAAGGTCAAGAGTGGCGCGAGCTTTGACCTCAACGATTTCCTGGCTCAGCTTCAGCAGATGAACCAGATGGGGGGCCTGGCCAGCCTGATGGACAAGTTGCCGGGCCAGCTTGCCGCCAAGGCGGGTCAGGTGGACACGGCCAAGGTCGAGAAAGACATGCGCCGCAAGCAGGGCATCATCCACAGCATGACGCCCAGGGAGCGCAGCAAACCCGAACTCATCAAGGCCACGCGCAAGCGTCGCATTGCCCTGGGCGCTGGGGTGCAGGTTCAGGACGTGAACCGGCTGCTCAAGGAGTTCGAGCAGATGCAAGACATGATGAAGAAGATGAAGGGTGGCGGCCTCATGAAGATGATGAAGCGCATGGGTGGCATGCCAGGGATGAAGGGCCTGCCGCCCGGAATGCCGCGTCTTTGACTCTTTGATTAGCGCGGCGCCGCTGTGACAGCCGTGCTGCCAGCCCGTGCGGGCTGGCAGCACGCCAGGCTAGGAAGAGAAGATCATTAGCTTCCCGCATGCCGCCAAGCGCGGCGCAACACGGCATGAGGCCACGCCTCTTGCGGGATCAGCAGCCATTGTCTCGCGCGCAATGCCGAACCCAGGCCGGGCTGGCTGCTGAGCACCGTCAGCGGCGCGGCCAGCAGCAGCGGAAGGCCCACGGGCAGCAGGATGAGCAGCAGCGACCACAGCGGATAACCGATGTCCGCAGCGTTCCAGGACTCAAAGGCCGCCACACCGCCCACCAGCAGCAAAAGTGCCAAGCTCGCCGGCGCAAATTGGCGCAGAGCGTGCGCCCACGGCACGGCGGCGGCTTCGCGCGGCGGGGATTTCCACTCCAGCTTCCAGCCGGTGAGCGCGATCAGCACGAATAGGCTGTGAGCGATCATGCGGATGGGTGCCTGCAGCAGGGCCAGCAGCGCTTCCAGCAAGGCACTTTGCAGCAGCTTGCGCGTGCCACCGTGGAAATGCTGTTCACGCTTGAGCAGCACCGCAGTCAAACCCAAGAGGCGTGGCACGAAGAGCAGGCACAAGGTCCAAGCCCAGAGCCAGCCCAGATCGCTGTTCAGCGTTCCCGTGCCAATCCACGCGGAGCCCAGACCCGCGTGGCCCGCACCGTTGAACCACAGCACGCCGCCCAGGGTGAGGAAGGCGAGCCACAGCGGCGCGGAAATGTAGGAGAGGGCCCCCGTCACGAACATGGCGCGGTGGACGGGGTGCATGCCGGGCTCGGCCATCAGCCGGGCGTTTTGCAGATTGCCTTGGCACCAGCGGCGGTCGCGCTGCAGCTCGGCCAGCAGGTCCGGCGGCTGCTGCTCGTAGCTGCCGCCCACATCCGAGACCAGCCAGACCTCCCAGCCCGCGCGGCGCATCAGCGCGGCTTCGACGAAGTCGTGCGAGAGGATGGGACCGCTCAGGCCGCCCTGGCCCTCGATGGGCGCCAGTCCGCAATGCCGCATGAAGGGCTCGACGCGGATGATGGCGTTGTGTCCCCAGTAGTGCGACTCGCCCAGTTGCCAGAACTGCATGCCCAGGGTGAAGAGACGCCCCGTGACGCGGCTGGCGAACTGCTGCGCACGCGCGTGCAGCGTGACGTGCCCCACGGCCTGGGTGGCGGTCTGGATGATGCCCGCCTGCGGATTGGCCTCCATCAGCTTGACCAGGGTGGCGAGCGCGTCGCCGCTCATCACGCTGTCGGCGTCGAGCACGACCATATAGCGGTAGTCCCGTCCCCAGCGGCGGCAAAAATCCGCCACGTTGCCCGCTTTCCGGTGCGTCCGACGGCGGCGCGCGCGGTAGTAGACCTCGACCTGCGGCAGACCGGCCTGGGCGTGGCTGGCGGCCAGCGTCGCGCGCAGCTCTTCCCAGGCCGTGCGCTCTGCAGCCAGCACCTCAGGGCGACTGCTGTCGGACAGCACGAACACATCGAATTGTCCGGCCGCGAAGCCTTGGGCACGTGCCGTCGCGGACAGCGACTCGCAGGTGGCCCGCAAGCCTGCGAAGACCGTGGACACGTCTTCATGGCAAATCGGCATGATGACCGCGGTCCGTGCTTCGAGGTTCATGCGGTGCTGCCGCACGGCCCGGCCCGAGAGCGCATGGCGGTCGCCGCGCAGCAGGACCCAGGCCCCCATCAGCGCCGTCACGAAGCCGGAGGTCACCCAGGCCGACAGCAGCGCGTACAGCGCAATTTGGGCGATTTGCATCCAGCCAGCCAGGGCGGTCGGCGCCAAGGGCTGGGCATGCATGAACAGGGCCGCGGTGCCGGCGGTGGAGGCCGCGATCAGCAGCATGAAGACGCGGCGGCGTTGGTGACCGGCGCGTTGTCGCGCGGCATTCGAGGCCTGCGCCGCTCCTAGGGGCTGCGCTGAAGGTGACCAAGGCGTCAGCAGGCGCCGCAGGGTTGCGCTCAGGCCCAGGCCCACGCCTCGCCAGAAGCCCACCCAGGGTTGGGTAGGCATGCTGCCGCGATGCAGGGGCGGGGCGGTGGCGGCGTCGTGCGTGCTGTCGCAGGTGGACGACAGACCCGCTTGTGTTGAGCCGGTGCCAGCCGCAGAGGCGGGGCCACCGCCGTCTGAAGAGCGGGTGGAGAGACGGGAAGAGAGTGCAGGCATGCCCTGATCAGGGCAAATGCCGTGCCACCCCAAAAATTTCTTTTTAAATCAACGGCTTGTGATGGTTTTTCAGAGCGAGCGGTAAAGTTTCGTGAAAAAGTTCCGCTAACCCCTTGTTTTTGTCGCTGCGTGGCGACAAAGGCCCGACGGCCTCAACGCCATACGGTAAAAACTCCTTATTCATCAAGCACTTGGCCATGTCGTTCTGGGGCGACAGATGAATTCGATGACGGGGGCGAACTGGTTCCTGGGACATTGGTCTCGCCGCCCGTCTTGAAGCGACCTGGGGTCAGTCCGTGCTTTTGCAGCAGACGGTAGAACTCGGTGCGGTTGCGGTCCGCCAGGCGCGCAGCGTCCGCCACATGACCATCGGTCAGCTTCAGGAGATTGACCAAGTAGTCGCGTTCGAAGCGCTGTTTTGCTTCGGCATAGCTGAGTACCTCGACCGAGGGGGTGCGCAGCGCGCGCTGCACCAAGGTCAGGGGCACCAAGGGCGTGGTGGCCAAGGCGCAGACCTGTTCCACCACGTTGTGCAGTTGGCGCACATTTCCTGGCCAGGGCGCGGTGGCCAGGGCCTTGAGTGCCTCGGGCGCGAAGCCCGCCAGCTTGCGCCCTTTTTCCTCATTGCCGTATTTGCCTGCGAGCTTGCGTAGAAAGTGATTGGCCAGCAGCGGAATGTCCTCGCGCCGCTCCGCCAAGGTGGGTAGGTGCAGCGTGACGACATTCAGGCGGTAATACAAATCTTCGCGGAAATGGCCAGCGGCGAGCGCGGCATCCAGATCACGGTGGGTGGCGCTCACGATGCGCACATCCACCGGGATGGATTGCGCCGCACCCAGCGGGCGCACCGCGCGTTCTTGCAGCACGCGCAGCAACTTGACTTGCAAGGCCAGTGGCATGTCTCCGATTTCGTCCAGCAGCAAAGTGCCGCCGTCCGCCGCCTGGAAAAGCCCTTTGTGGTTGGTGTGCGCGTCTGTGAAGGCACCCTTGACGTGACCAAACAGCTCGCTTTCCAACAGGTTTTCCGGAATGGCGCCGCAGTTCACTGCGACAAACGGCTTTTTCGCGCGCGCGCTGGCGTTGTGGATGGCGCGTGCCAGCAGTTCCTTGCCCGTTCCGCTGTCGCCACGCAGCAGCACGCTGGCGTCGCTGCGTGCCACCATGCGCGTTTCGGCCAGCAGTTCGGCCATGCGGGCGGAGCGGCTGACGATGTCGGCGCGCCAAGGTTCGTTCGCGGCTGTGCTGGCCGCGGCGGCGGTGTCCGAGGCGTGGGCGCTGTGCAGCGCGAGGGCCTGTGCGATCTTGTCGAGCAGCTCCTTGCCATCGAAGGGCTTGGTCAGGTAGGTGTAGACACCGCGCGACGTGGCTTCCACCGCGTCTGGAATGGAGCCATGCGCGGTGAGCAGAATGACCGGCAGCATGGGGTGTTGACCGTGGATTTCATCGAACAAGGCCAGTCCGTCCTTGCCTGGCAGTCGCACGTCCGACAGCACCAGTTGAGGACGTTCCAGCGCGAGCTGGGTCAGCGCAGTTTCCGCCGAGGCGGCCGTGAGCACGCGGTAGCCCGCGGCCTCCAGCCGCAAGGTGAGCAGGCGCAACATGTCCGCATCGTCGTCGACGACGAGCAAGGTGGTGGAGACTGGACTGGCGCTCATGGCGTGGAACCCGCTTTGTCCGGGTCGGTGTGGGGGGAGGGCGGGTTCGCAGGCCCGGGCCCGATCGGAGCCTTGGAGGAAGGCAGGGGCGTCGCCTGAGGCAGGCTGTCCTCAACGGCGCGCATCGCGGCGATCTGGCCGTTCAACTGCTCGATGCGTTGCTGCCGTTCACGCAGAAGTTGTGCCTGTTGATCGTTGAATTCTTGCAGGCGTTGTTGCTCTGCGCGCAGTGACGCGAGCCGCAGCGCAAGCCGCTGAGCAAACGCAAGTTGTTGCTCGTGCAGCGCGCTGTGGCCGTCTTGGCTTGCCATGGCTTGGAGGCGTTCGATTTCAGCGTCCAGCGCGTCGGGCGACAAGGCGCACAGCGCCTCGGCGTAGGCGAGCGCCTCGGCGGCGGTGCCCAGATCTTTTGGGCGTGTTGGCACAGGCGTGGCGTTTGGGATGGGAGCCGTGTCCGTGACCGGCTGCCGATCCAGAAAAGGCAAATCCACCGACAGCGACCAGCTCGATGGCGGCCAGAGCTGGGCCGCGCAACCGGCCAATTGACTTAGCCCGACTGCGATGACGCCAACTGTCAGCAGACGCGCGCACTGACGCATCCGCAAGTTCGGGCGCAGTGAGTGAAACGGTCGAGACGGAAGGTGAGCGAAAGTCATGGAAAAGAGGGCCTGCGCATTAGGGCAACCGCTGCACGTAGCCTAGCGAGGGAACCGTTCCCGCTCGGTGGGGTTCCTTGCGACGTTGGTGGAGACCGACTTGGGCAGCGCCCGCTGCAAACTTTTGGAATTGTCCACTCGTTCTTACCGCGACATCAGCGGGGGCCGGTGAATCTCCCTTCGATCTGTTCAATGCGGCAGTGCATGAGGCGAACTCGCCCAGTTTCGGCGGAGCTTCATCTGAAAATGCGTTCACACGCCAATCAAGGTCGATGCTTAGTCCATCGCGGCTTGCGCGAACAGCGAGAGGAAGAGCTGCAGTCACGGCCACGACGGCGATTGGCGTTTCAGGTACATATCGCTTTCCTTGCGCTGTCACGTGGTTGAAGATGCGGCCTCTGTGGTCATCGTCCACCCCAATGGGTATGCGGGGGTATGCGGGTGCGCAATGTCACCAATGGTTACCAATAGGGGCTGGGGCAGCGTTCGATGTCACACTCCGGACTGCGCCACGGTGCCCGTCAAGCCGGGATTTCGGATTCAAAGTCCGCAAAGTTTGAAACAAAGCGCAAAAACGCGGCTGACCGGCCTGAAAGCAGGACGGTCTGCCCTAGGATATTGCCAATTGGGGGAATCCGGCCGACGGAGACCCGGAAAGGACGAATGAAGAAGCACATATACACGCTGGCGACCTGTTGGATAGTGGCGTTTTCGACGGTGTCGCACGCAGCCAGTACCGACTTTGTCGCCACCCATAGGGAGGCCGGTTACTACTACGGGTTCGGCTCGGGTGCCTCCGAGGCCGAGGCTCAGGCGACGGCCTTCGATGATCTGGTTTACAACTTGCTCACCGAAAGCGGCGCCATCAAAAGAGAGAAGAAGAACAAGGTCGTTCTGACCGCTGAGATGAAGGCTGCGGTGGCCGCGGTGGCGACCCGTCCTTACACCGCGGACAAGAAGGGCAACCTCTTCCAGGCCTCCTACCGTGTGTCGAGCGCCGACTGGGCCAAGGCCGAAGCCGCTCGGACGTCCAAGCTGGCTGCCGACCTGGGTCCCAAGTTCGACGCAGTCGTTAAGGGCAAGGGTGCCTTGGGAGACCGTCTCTCTCAAGTCGTCCAGATCGACGCTGGCCTTTATCGCGCGGGCGTCGCCTTGACGCTGCGCACTGGCGACGCCTCGTCCCCGCTCCTCTCGCAAACCATCGAGACCTGGGCTGCCGCGCAACTGGCAGGCTCCAAGGTCAGTCTGAACCCCAAGGATGGCTTGGTTCAAGGTGGGGCTCCCTTCGTCGTTACCGTCACCGCCAAGGATGGCGTTCCCGTGGTCGGATTGCCTTTGAGTGTGGTCTGGTCCGCGGCCGACGCCAAGGCTCCCGCCCAGAGCGTCGTCACCGATGCCAAGGGAACGGCGGCCTTTGCTTATCCCAGCGGCGACGCCTTTAAGAACACGCGGGCCGTGCTAACGATCACCGGCGACTTTTCCCGCAAGGCGCCAGAAGTGGCGTTCCTGGCGTCCCTCGACGCTGGCTTGAAAACCGAGGCGTCCTACCGCAACGCCGAGGAACTGGCCCAAGTTGCCGACAGTCTGGCCAGCGTGGCCGCAGGCACCTACACGGTCGGCAAGGTCGATCATGATCGCCGCGCCAGTGGCAACGAGAAGCCACGGACCGTCACCGTCGCCGCCTTCGCCATCGCCAAGAGTCCAGTGACCAACAGCCAGTTCCGCTCCTACCTCGACGCCGCCAACGTGCCCCAAAGTGAGTGGCCCGAGTACCTCGACTCGGACAACTTCAACGGCGCCGACCAGCCCGTCGTGGGTGTCAGTTACGAGCAGGCGGTTCGCTACACCGCTTGGTTGTCGACCGCCACCGGCCAGAAGTTCCGTCTGCCGACCGAAGACGAGTACGAAATCGCCGCTCGGGCCGGTCAAAGTTCGATCTTCCCTTGGGGCGATCAGGCGCCCACCGATGGAGTCCGGGCCAACTACTCGAACAACAAGAAGTTCAGCCACCCCTCGCCGGCGGGTTCCTTCCCCAATGGCAAGAATCCCCTGGGTCTGAACGACATGGTCGGCAACGTGTGGCAGTGGACTTCAACGTCCCCCGACGCCAACATGAGCGCCGATCCTTCCTACAAAATCGTCAAGGGCGGATCCTGGATGGACGGCCCCAATGATCTCCGTATTTCCAACCGCCGTGCTGTCGACCCGAGTCAGGGCGCTAGCGACATCGGATTCCGCGTGGTCCGGGAGGCCCAATGAAAAAACTGAAAGTCGTGATCCTGGCCGTTCTGGCCCTCGCCCTGGCCTCGTGCGCAGGCATCAAGTTTTCGATGATGAAGGACGACGAGCTGATAGCTGGCGGCGTGAAGGAGTGGAATGCCGGCAACTTTGAAGCTGCCCGGGGCTACTGGTCCAACATCCAGGCGGCCAATGTCAAGAGCCAATGGATGGGCTACCTGGACCAAAAGACCGAGCTCGATAAGACCGTCGACGCCGCCGCCGCCTTGCCGGTGACCGCGGAGCCCCCTCTGGTGGCTGGCTGGAATAACGCCGTCAAGGTTGCCAGCGGCTTCCCCTCTGAACTCAAGTTGCCCGCCGACATCAAGACCCAGCTCGCCCCCGTGGCCAAGGCCGTGGTCCGCTTGCGGCTCAACGCCAATCGGATCGCGAACGCCAGGGAGTTCATGAAGAGTTCCAGCGACTTCTTGGGCGACGCCGTCGATTACGCCCCCGAGAACAAGGAGTTGGCTGCCATCGCGGACTTCCGGGCCAGGGAAAAAGGTCCTGATGATCTCTTGACTGCTGCCCGTGGCAAAGACGCCCTCGACGACAAGATCGCTGGCTACGAAGCAGCCATCGCCGAGTACGGCAAGGTCGAGGCCGACATGGCAGACATTCAGAAAGTCGGCAACTATCCTGCAGGGTCCATCATCGCTTTGGCGTCGGACCGCACACGCCGCAAAAAGGTCGACGCCCGCAACGAGATGGAGCGGACCCTGCGCAACCACGCCTACTCGTTCAAAGATCGAATCGGCGAGGAGTTCGCCCGCCAGCCCGACCCGGATAAGGTCGGCAACATGACCCTCGACGACATGCTGGCGTTCAACCAGCAGACCAAGGCCAACATCGACAGCCTGCAGGCCGATGTCGTGGCCTTCGCCGCCAAGTACCCCAGGGTGATCGACAAGGACATGCTCAAGGACGTCGAGACCCAGAAGCAGGAGCTGCTGGCTCGCATTGCCGTGGTCACCGCCGAAATCGAGAAGGCCAAGAAGGACGCGGCCATCGCCGCCGAGATCGCTAGCCGCGGCAAGGCCGTGCAACCCATGCTCATCGGCATGTTCAACCCCGTTCCTGGTGCCAAGGGCCCGGACCAGAAGAGCCGCCCCGCCAAGTTCCGTGGAGTGGTCAAGAATTCGCCCGAGTACTGGTGGGGCATGGTGGAGATTCCCAAGGGCGTCCTGAACGACCTGGTCATCACCGTCGACGACAGCCGCCCTGTCCGTGTGTTCAACGAGAACACCAAGTCGGGTAAAGAGATCGACTCCAAGAAGCTCAAGGATCTGGTGAACCGCCAGTACAAGGTGGGCAATTCCTGGCCGGTCATCAATGCCGGAACCCAGCTGACCTCGGGGAAATACTTCTTCGAGTTGGGCAAGGCCAACGATGACGGCAAGTATTCCGGCGACGCAGTCGTCTACAGTTCCTTTGTGGTGAGGATGCGCTGAAATGGCTCAGAAAAAGAATGCGATCATCGTCGGGGCCATCGCAGCCCTGGTTTTGGCGGCTACCGCCGCCGTGTTCATGTTCTGGCAACGGGAGCCCGAGGGTCTCGTGGTCGGCATCTCGAACCTTCCTGACTCCCTGAACCCTGTGCTGGAGCAGAACCTGCAGGGCATGAACGCCAATGAACTGGTGTTCGATGGCTTGGCCAATTTCGAGGTCGACGCCGCCTCGGGCAAGCTCAATGCCGAGCTGGCGCTGGCCGACTCGATCAGCCAGGATCCGGTCACCAAGACCACGTACACGGCGGTGCTCAAGGACGTGAAGTGGCACGACGGTACTCCCGTCACCGCCGCCGACGTTGCGTACTCCTTTGCCGCTTACATGGCGCCCGAGAACAAGTCGCCCAAGCGGGACTACCTGAACTCCTTCATTTCGTCGGTGAAGGCGCAGGACCCCAAGACCGTCATCATCGAGTTCCGCAAGCCCATTCCCGAGTTCCGGGCCATTCCGGTGTTGACCTTCAAGATCATCCCCGAGAATTACAAGGGCACCAAACTCTCGACCAATCTCCGTTCTGGTGAGAAGGAGCGGGCCTTCGCGACCGCGCCCGTGGGCACCGGTCCCTTCGTCTTCGAAACCTGGGAAATCGGGAAATGGGTGACCTTCAAGGCCAACCCGAGCTATCTGCGTCACCCCCCGGCCACGTCGACCCTGGTCCTGCGCAGGGTGCTTGACCCCGTGATCCGTCTGAACGAGTTCCGTGAGGCCCGTATCAACCTGATCCTCGAGACTTCGCCGGCCGACCGGCCCATGGTCGAGAAGATGGGCGGCGTCCAGTTCAGCTCCTTCATGCCTTACGCCTTCTATCAGGTCGCGATCAACAGCAAGAATCCTACCTTTGCCTCCGCCACGGCGCGCTACGCTCTGTCGTCTGCCGTGGACCGCAAGGCCCTGGTTCCCGGGGTCACCGACCGCGATGACCTGGCCATCGTCAATGACGGCGCTTTCCCATCCGATCTGTTCAGCCGAAACTTCGCTGAATACAACGTGCCTCCTTTCGGGGCCAACCATCCCTACGACGCCGCCGCTGCGGCCTCTCTGGCCGAGAAGTCGGGTCTCAAGGGCAAGACCGCCGTGCTGCTGTTCCCCGACTCTCTGGGGGATCTCGGGCAGAAGATGGCCGACAGCCTGGTGGCTCAGTACGCCAAGATCGGCCTGACCGTCGAGGCCAAGCGCACCGGCGATCAGGTCTTCAATCGCCTGGTCTTTGCCGAGAAGAAGTACGACTTGGCCTTGGTCTACGCCGAGGGCTTCGACAATCTCTACTCCGACATGGGCAAGTGGCTCCGGAGCAATGGGCCTTTGAACGTGACCGGTGTCGCTGACCCGAGCCTCGATGCCCTGTTCCAGACCTGGGACAACACCGTGGTCGCGACCGACTGGATCAAGGTCACGCGTGACCTGCAGACCAAGATCGGAACGCTGCAACCCTCGGTGCCTCTGGTCAGCCTCAAGAAGGACGTCTATTCCCGGGCCATCAAGAACATCGTGATCGCCTCGGACAATCCCTTCCTCTCGGTTGAGGCTTGGGCCCAATGAGGTTCCTGCGCTTTCTGGCCCTTGAGCTGGGGCTGCGCGGGGTGGTCTTCACCTTGGTCGGAACCCTGGCCTTGGTGGGTCTCTACCTCGCGTCCATCGGCGCCCCGGCGGAGCAGTACATGAAGACCCTTGGGGCCTTCTGGTCCATGGTCACTCTGAATCCTGATTTCTCTCTCGAAACGGCGGGGTTCAGCGCCGGGGAGATCATCAGTTCAGGGGCTGCCATCACGTTCCCCTTGGCCTTGGTCTCGCTGCTGTTCCTGGTGGTCATTGCCTTGGTGGGCGCCTCCGCATCGGCCTCGTCAACCTACCTGCGCACCGTCCAGGGCGGCAGCAAGTCTGGGGGATTCGGCGCCGTGGGGGGCTTGCTGGCGTCGATCTTGTCGGCAGTTCCGCTCTTCGTTGGGTTCTGGCTGCTCTACGGCGCTTCCGGCATGAGTCCTTCCCCCATGCTGATTGCGTTGGTGGTGGTGGCCCTCGGCGGTCTGGGCTGGGACGCCACCCGCTTCTTGACCCTCGACATGAAGCGGCAGATCGACACCACCCACACCCTGGTGTTCAGCACCCTGGGCCCGGCGGTCGGTAGAGCGCTGCCGCTGCCTGGAACGGTCACGGGTTACCTCTTGAACTCTGCGGCTCCCCGCTTCATCCCCTACGTCGCGGGCAAAGTCCCGGCCATCATCGGCGGCGTCACGATCGCCGAGATGGTCTTCAACTTTCCCGGCCTGGGGAGCACCTTGTTGGACGCGCTGGTCAACATGCACACCGACACCCTGATCGCCGCGGTCTTCGTGCTGCTCGCCGTCAACGCCTTGGTCACCTTCTTGGTCAAGTCTGCCCTCTTCGTCCTGTATCCGCGGTGGTATGAAAAAGCTCTTTGAGATTCTGAGCGTCGCCGCCGTGGTGGCGATGCTGACCCCTTTCCTGTTCGCCTGGGTTCCCGGGGCGGGAGAGTGGACCGTCGGTCTGCCGACGGCCTATTGGCACAGCTTGGTGACCAGTTTCCGACAGCTGTCCATCACCTTGGCCATCACCGTGCTGGTGGCGGGCGTCGTCACCGTGGCCCTGGGCTATTGCTCCATCCTGTGGCCAGTGGTGGGTAAGACCACCGCCGCGGTGCTCGACGCCGTCGAGTCGATCCCCTCCATTTTGGTGGCCCTGTTCTGCTACGCGCCCGTCGCGGTGGCTCTGGCCAGCAATTCGGCGTCGACCTCGACCATTTTGTCGCTGAGTGTCTTCATCTTCGCCGCCACTCTGACGACCCTCCCTGAGGCGGTCCGTGGTGTGGCGCTCCCTCTGGGTGAGCTCTACCACCGCAAGTACTCCGTGTCGCTGCGGGCCTACGGGTTTCCCAAGGGGCGAATCTTGGCGGTCCTCTTGAACTCGAAGGACATGCGTGACGTGCTGCGCCGCACGGCTGCCGGCATTTTGCTCAAGACCTTGGTTCTCGACTGTTCGTTCAGCTTCATCATCCAGGTGGGCATGGGCGCCAACGGTACCCCGGCCCACACCAGTCCAGGAGGCCTCATCGCCGCCTGGCGCATGGTCTTGCTGCGCAACACCGACGGATCGCAGGCGCTCTTCTGGATCCCGGTCATCCTGTTGGTCATGGTCAGCCTCGCATTCCTGCTCCTGCTGGGACAGGACAAGGAAAAGGAGGCCCACGCATGAGCGCTTCTCCCATCCTCGTCAACAATTTCAAGGTCCACCTGAAGGACAGGCTCTTGTTCGACATCGAGCGTTTCGAGCCCGTGCCTGGGACCTCGACGGTGATCACAGGCACCACTGGCTCAGGTAAATCGGTCTTCCTCAAGACTTTGGCGGGGCTGCTCTACGGGCCTTTTGCCATGGCTGGGGGCATGAAGCTCCACGGCATCGACGCCTACGTCGGTGGCAAGAAGACCCCCCTCGAAACCTGGCGGAGCATCCTCCACATTGGGCTGACCTTCGTCCCCGCCGAGACAGCCCAGGCCATGAACCCGGCTCTGTCGCTGGAGCAGAACCTCAAGATCATCTGCCCTGAGGCGCGAGAACTGGTCGAACGTCGATTGAAGGAGTACTTCAACCTCGACTTCACCCGCTACGCCAAACAGTATCCCGACGAAGTCTCTGGCGGTGAGCTGCAACGCATTACCCTGATGATCTTGCTGTCGCGCAAGGCCGACGTGGTGCTGCTGGATGAGCCCACCGTCAACCTCGACCGGCAACTGCGCAAGCGCTTCATCACCTTCCTCAACGACGAGATTCTGGGTAAGGGCAAGACCATCCTCATGGCCAGCCACGACCTCGATTTCGTTCGGGCCCTGCGCCTCGACGTGATCCTGCGCCTCGAGAAACAGAAGCTCATCACGCTCGACAAGCTTCCCGAGGATGTCGTGATCGTCAAAGAGAAAGACGATGGCGTTGGCGCCGCGGGCCTCGACCTGAGGGATGTCAGCCAGCACTACATGGTTCGGGGTGTCTTCGGTGACCGCCCCAGCTGGGCCTACAAGCACCTGAACGTCACCTTCCGCCGGTCCCACATCTACGGCGTCACCGGGCCCTCGGGCTGCGGCAAGACGAGCATGATCAAGGGCATCCTCCGGCTCTTGGACGGCACCAGCGGGACCATCGACCTCGGTGGTCACGATCTGGTGGCCTTGAAGCCCCACGAGCGCGGCGGCGACCCCGAAGCCTTCAAGCCGTATCGGCGCAAGATCGCCATCGTTCAGCAGGATTCCCGCTTCTCGTTCTTTCCGGACTTGAAGGTGAGGGACTCCCTCAAGGAGATTGGCAAGGTCTACGGCAATCCGGCCCTGTATGCCGAGGATCGGGTGCTGGCGCTGATGGACAAGATCCAGTTGCGTCGCGTGCTCTTGGACAACCTGCCTCGCTCGCTCAGTTCCGGCGAGATGAAGCGCATGGACATTGTCCGCGCCTTGGCCGCCGAGCCTGACGTGATCTTGCTGGACGAGCCCTTCGCCCACATCGACTTCGAGACCCGAGCCCTGGTCATGAAGGCGATCGCTGAGTACCTGAAGGAAAAGGCGGCTATCCTCATCGTGGTCACGCATGAGGACTTCGACCTGCAGTACTTCATCCAGACGGATTACGACTTCTTGAGCCTGGTCGACAACGATCGCCCGGTCTAGCCGAACTCTGCTCCTAAGGAGTCTTCCACGCCGCGCAACCGCGCGGCGTTTTTGATTTCAAGTGCCGTTCGCGTGGCGACGGATCTTTGCTTTCGCCCTTGTCGCGCGCCTAGATTGGCGCCGTTGGCACCCCGTTCGCGCCCTACGCCCTGCTTGCGTTTGAGAAACGAGTGTGAACAGGCCCTGGGTGATTCACCTCAAGCCGATGTGGCGCACGGTGCAATCAAAGATCGGACTCCAGGGGTCGTGTATCAGGGTTCGGGTGTCGTGCGCCCATCGTCGCCCAATTTGGCCTCTGCTCCTTCGCCACGGGTGGAAGGTTCAGCGGCACTGGGCGAGAGAGGTTTGGCCACTGTGGGCGTGGAGGGAACGGGGAAACTCGTGGCGCCGCCCCTGGGCGTCGCGGCACCCGCTGGTTTCGTCGCCGCTGCATGCGGGACAGTACCGCCCGCCGCCTGGGGCAGGCTGTACTCGACGGCGCGCATCGCCGCGATCTGCCCGTTCAACTGCTCGATGCGGCGCTGGCGCTCGCGCAGTGTTTGGGCTTGCCGCTCATTGGCCTCTTGCAGGCGTTGCTGCTCAGTGTAGAGCCGGGCAAGTTGTTCCGCGAACGCCAATTGCTGTGCTCGAAGCGGGGCCTGCCCGTCTTGCACAGGGACGCGCCGCAACCTTTCAATTTCCGCTTCCAGCTCGGCGGGTGGCAGCGCGCACAGGGCATGGGCATAGTCCAAGGCATCGGCAACGTTGACGGGGTCTTTGAGCGGTGTCGTTATCGCCGAGGCCACCACCGCCGCGGATGATGACGCAGGGGCGACAGTTGGGGCGGGCGGGGGCTCAGGGGTATGCACCCAGGGCAGATCCACGGTGACTGACCATTGTGTCGGGGGCCATAGTTGGGCCGCGCAGCCAGCCAGTTGGAGCAGGTACAGACCGGCGACCAGCGCCACGGCCTGTCGTGCCAGTAAAACCAAGGCACCTCGCAAGCGCCCTGAGTCGCGGCGTGCCTCGTCACGCGGGCTGTGCGACGTTGTCATCGAGAACGCGTCGTGGAACGGGGCGTCTGATGAGGCCCAGGCGGTCCATCGCTTGGCTGGCATGTCACACCGAGCTTTCAAAAGGCAACTCGATGCGGAAGTGGGCTCCCCGTGGCGGAGCGCCGATCGCAGGAGCACCCGCCCCGTCGGGCTCGTCGTCACCCAGCAAGGTGATGCGCCCGCCATGGGCTTCGATGTATTCCCGCACGATGGACAGACCGATGCCGCTGCCATGCAGGGCATGGGGCGCTTGCAATTCAGGTTGACGCTGACCCCGGTAGAACGGTTCGAAGATGCGCGCCCGATCAGCTTCGGCAACGCCAGGACCTTGGTCGCCGATGTCCAGCACAACCCAGCCTGGCTGGAGATGCAAGTTGAATTCGATCACCCCCCCAGGGGGCGAGAAACGGATGGCGTTGGACAGCAGGTTGGCAAGGGCGATGCCCATCTTCTCCTCGTCGAGTTGCAAGGTGGGCAAGGCGGGCAAGTTCGGCAAGGTGCTCGCACTGGGTCGCGGTGAGTCCAAAGACGCTCCAGGTTCGCCCACGCGCACCTTCACCGCGAGATTGCGGCCGCGCCATTGCAGGCGCTGGGCTTCGATCTGCGCGTTGACCAGCGCCTGCAGGTCCACCGGACGGCGCTTGAGCTGCCGGGCCTCAAAAGCCGCTGCGTTGAACCGCAACAGGGCCTCAATGCGTTGCTGCAGCGTCTGCGCGTTCTGGTGCAGGATGCGCGCCACCTCCTGCTGGCGCTCGTTGAGCGGCCCCGTCACACCGTCTTCCAGCAGCGCCACGCCCTCGCGCAGCGCGGCCAGCGGTGTCTTGAGTTCGTGCGACACATGGCGCAGGAAGCGCGCCTTGTCGGCGTCGAGTTCCATCAGGCGCAGGCGCAGCCAGTCCAGTTGCAAGCCCAACTGGCGCACGTCGCTGGGGCCACGGATCGCAATCGGATGGTCGAGCCGGTTCTCCCCCAGCCCGACGATCGCTTTTTCGATCTGCCGCAAGGGGCGCGCCAGCCACAGGCCCAGCCCCACGGCCAAGGCCAGCGTGAGTCCGACAGCGACGCTGACCAGTCCGCCCAAGTTGCGCTGGCTGCGCGCCAGCCGTTCGCGCAGGGCCTCGCTGTTTTTCGTGATGAGCTGCTGCACCCGCTGCCCCAATTGCTGGGTCAGCAAATCCATGTCACGGAAAGCACGCGCCACCGCGCGTTCACGGGTCAAAGCCTGACGCAGCGCTTGGGCCCGGCCGGCGGGTGTGTCCTTGGCCGAGCCGCCCTGTGCCATCAGCGCGCGAATGCGGTCGTGCTGCGCACGCCATTGCTCCGCGGCGGCGTTCAATTGCTCAAAGGCGGAGTCGGTCGCGCGACGTTGCGTCTCGTCGTCCGACGCGCGAGACTGCGCGGCGTCGTTCAGCAGCAGCGCCAGGGTGTCAGAAGCGGCCCGGGACTCTTCGGCGTGGCGCAGGCGCAGTGGTTCGTCATTGAGGATCAGGGATTGCCGCGCCGCGCGCTCCATCGCGGTCGTGTGCGCGGCCAGCGTCTGGGTGGCGGCGTTCAGGCGCAGCGCCCGAGAAGCGCCTTCGCCGTGCTCGTTCATCAGCCGACCCAGCGTGAAGACCGCGCTGATCGCCGCGCCGCCCAGCAACAGGGCGATGAGGATGAAGGCCGCCAGCAGCCAATGGCGGAAGGCGGCCAGGCGCAGAAGAGCGGCGAGCTGCATGGCGCTGCGTGGCGGCGAGGGCTGGCTTGGTTTCAGGCGCCAGCCTGGATAGCCAGGTGCTGAGCCTGCGTGCTCGCCTCACGCGCCAGCCGTGTGACGGTGGCCCAATCGCCGCGTGTCAACACGTCGGCCGGCGTGAGCCAGGACCCGCCGACCAGAGCCACGTTGGGCTGTTGCAAGAAGGCCTGCAGGTTCTCCGGGCTGACGCCGCCGGTGGGGCAGAAACGCATGTCGGGCAGCGGGCCCGCCAGGGCCTTGAGCATGCTGAGGCCACCGGCCTGCGCCGCGGGAAAGAGCTTGACCAGGCCATAGCCTGCGTCGCGCGCCGTCATCACCTCGCCGGGTGTCATCACGCCCGGAACAAAGGGCAGTTGCGCGGCCTGCACGGCCTCCAGCAAGGCGGGCGTCATGCCGGGCGAAAGGGCGAAACGCGCGCCCGCGTCCTTGACCCGTTGCGCTTCCTCCGGGCGAGTCAAGGTGCCCGCGCCCACGCAGAGTCCGGGCGCATGGCGAGCGGCAGCCTCGATGGCGGCCAGCGCGGCCGGATGGCGCAAGGTGATCTCGATCACGTCGATGCCGCCCTCCAGCAGGGCGTCGGCCAGGGGCGCGGCCTGTTTGGGGTCGGTGATGACGACCACGGGAACGATGCGGGAGCGGAAGGAGGGCAGAGGCAGGGTCATGGTGGGGCGAGACGATAACAAAACTCAGGGACTCAGCCCAGCAAGGGCGACGCGCCAGCTTCGGCGCGTGCCGCGTGCTGGCGGAAGAGGGCGAACAGATCGCGGCCCACGCCGCTGTGCTGCGCGGACAGATCCGGCGTTTGCACCGGGCGCGCGGCCAGCTCTTGCTCGGGCACCTCCAGCAGCAGGCGACCGGCTTCGCAGTCGAGGTCGATCATGTCCCCGTTGCGCACGCGGGCGATCATGCCGCCGTCCAGCGCCTCGGGGCTGAGGTGGATGGCCGCTGGCACCTTGCCGGAGGCCCCCGACATCCGGCCATCCGTCACCAGGGCCACTTTGTAGCCCTTGTCCTGCAGCGTCCCCAGGGCGGGCGTGAGTTTGTGCAACTCGGGCATGCCGTTGGCGCGCGGGCCTTGGTAACGCACCACGGCCACGAAGTCGCGTTCCAGTTGGCCTTGCTTGAACAGCTCCTGCAGCTCTTGCTGGCTGTCCACCACGACGGCGGGCGCGCGCACGTGGCGGTGCTGCGGCTTGACGGCCGAGGTCTTGACCACGGCGCGCCCCAGATTGCCTTTCAACAGCTTGAGGCCACCGTCAGCGCTGAAGGGATCGGCCACGCCACGCAGCACGTCGGTATTGCCCGACGTGGTGGGCACGGGCCGCCAGGCCAGGGCCGCGTAGGGGCCACTGCCGTCCTGCCAGGGCTCCTGGGTGTAGGCCTGCAGACCGGAGCCCATCACGGTGCGCACATCCGGGTGCAGCAGGCCCGCGGACAGCAGCTCGCGGATCAGGAAGCCCATGCCGCCCGCCGCCTGGAAGTGGTTCACATCGGCCGTGCCATTGGGGTAGATGCGCGTGAGCAGTGGCACGCTGGCCGACAGCTCGGCGAAATCGTCCCAGTCGATCAGCACGCCCGCCGCTCGCGCCATGGCCACGAGGTGCAGGGTGTGGTTGGTCGAACCGCCGGTGGCCAGCAGCCCCACGATGGCGTTGACGATGGTTTTCTCGCTCACCACTTCGGCCATGGTCCCGCCGTTGACCCCCTCGCCGGAAGCGGCGGCCTGGGCCAGCGCCACCGCGCGCTGCACCGCCGCGCGCGTGAGCAGCGGGCGCAGCGTGGTCTGCGGGTTCACGAAAGACGCCCCCGGCAGATGCAGGCCCATGATCTCCATCAGCATTTGGTTGGAGTTGGCCGTGCCATAGAACGTGCAGGTGCCCGGGCCGTGGTAGGCCGCTTCCTCGGCCTTGAGCAGCTCATCGCGGCTGACCTTGCCTTGCGCGTAGAGCTGGCGTACCTTGGCTTTTTCGTCGTTGGGCAGGCCCGAGCTCATGGGGCCCGAGGGGATGAAAACCACGGGCAACTGTCCGAATTGCAGTGCGCCCATCACCAGACCGGGCACGATCTTGTCGCAGATGCCCAGGCACAGCGCCGCGTCGAACACATTGTGCGAGAGCGACACCGCCGTGGCCAGGGCGATCACGTCCCGCGAGAACAGCGACAACTCCATGCCCTCGTAACCCTGGGTCACGCCGTCGCACATGGCGGGCACGCCGCCGGCCACCTGGGCCGTGGCGCCTGCGGCGCGCGCGGCGGCGCGGATCTGCTCGGGGTAGTTCTCATAGGGTTGATGGGCCGACAGCATGTCGTTGTAGGCGGTGACGATGCCCAGGTTGGGCGCGCGCGCGGCGCGCAGGGTCAGCTTGTCGTTGACCGGCATCGCGGCCCATGCATGGGCCGCGTTGGCGCAGCCCATGCCTTCGCGGTAGGGGCCGGGCTTGCGCGAGCGCGCCACCATGGCCAGGTAGGCAGCGCGGGTCTCGCGGCTGCGCTCGACGATGCGCTCGGTGACGGTCTTGAGCGTGGGGTGCAGGGGGGTGTGGGCGTTCATGGTTCGTCTCTCTGTTCTGGGCTTCGAAATAGCTCGTTCTGTTTGGACGTTCAGTCTGTGTGGCTCAATCGGCGTGCCAGACCGCGACCGGTGCGCTCGCGTGGCGCAGCACCAGGGCGATGGGCAGCAAGCTGTCCGGCGCGCCGGCTGATGCCACGCGTGCGTGTTCAAGCGCACGCTGGTACACCGCCCACTTGGCCGGTCCTGCGATGGACAGCACAGTGTGGCGGCTGTTCAGCAGCCCCGCCAGGTTCAGAGTCAGGCGCGGGTGAGGGGCTTGCGTGGGCGTCAACGCCACCACGCTGGGCGAGGCGTCGGGCCGCAGCGCCTCGGCCACGCCGGGCGCGTCGGGGAACAGCGAGGCCGTATGGCCATCTTCGCCCATGCCAAGCACGGTCACGTCGGCCATACGCTGCGCATCGGCCACGTGGGTTTCGTCCAGCCGCAGCAGGCGCGTGGCCGCGGCGGGGCCTTGCAGCAAGTGGCTGCGCAGCAGGGTTTCGTTGCGTTCGGCATGGCCGTCCGGCAGCCGCCGCTCGTCCACCAGCTGCACGGCCACCTGGGCCCAGTCCAGCGGCTGGATGCGCAATTGTTCAAAGAACGCGACCGGCGAACGGCCGCCGGACACACGCAGCAGGGCGTGGCCGCGCGCGGCCAGTGCGGACCGCAGCCGCGCGGCGATGTCGAGCGCGAGCGCTTCGGCGGTTGCGTGGGGATGTTCCACGGGCAGATGCATCAGAAGTTTCCGTCTTAAGGGCGATACAGAAGGACAAGGCAACACGTCGTGCGGGAAGACCGCTTCATGTTTCCTCGAACCAGGCGAGGCCTTCGCGCGCCATCAGGGCCGAGCTGGCGGCCGGCCCCCAGCTGCCTGCGGGGTAGGGGCGCGCAGGTTGGTTCGAGGCTTGCCAGCCGCGCTGGATGGGGTCGATCCAGCGCCAGGCGGCCTCCAGTTCATCACGCCGCATGAAATGGGTCAGTCGCCCGTGCACCACGTCCATCAGCAGGCGCTCGTAGGCTTCCGCGCGCCGCCGCCGCGAGGTGGATTGCAGATCCAGGCCCAGGTCCACGCGCTGCATGCGCATGCCGCTGCCGGGTTCCTTGACCATCATTTGCAGCTGGATGGATTCTTCGGGCTGCAAGGTGATGACCAAGCGGTTGGGTTGGGCGTCGGGTTGCTCCGCGAAGACCGAGAACGGCGGCTGCGCGAACTCGATGATGATCTGGCTGCGCCGGTGTGGCATGCGCTTGCCGGTGCGCAGGAAGAAGGGCACATGGGCCCAGCGGGGGTTGCGCACATGGGCCTTGAGCGCCACGAAGGTTTCGGTCTGGCTGTCGGCGGGCACGCCGTCTTCTTCGCGGTAGCCGGGCGCGGCCTGCCCCTCGGCGTGGCCCGCCGTGTACTGGCCGCGCACGGTGTCGCGCAGGATGTCGGCCTGCGTCAGGGGCTGCAGCGAGCGCAGCACCTTGAGTTTTTCGTCGCGCACGTCATCGGGTTCCAGGGAGAGAGGCGGCTCCATCGCGACGATGCAGAGCAATTGCAGCAGGTGGTTTTGCACCATGTCGCGCAGCGCGCCGGTCTGGTCATAGAACCCCGCTCGGCTGCCCACGCCCACCGATTCGGCGACGGTGATTTGCACGCTGCGGATATTGGGGCCGCGCCAGAGCGGCTCGAAGATGGCGTTGCCAAAGCGCAGCACCATCAGGTTCTGCACCGTTTCCTTGCCCAAGTAATGGTCGATGCGGTAGATCTGGCGTTCGGCGAAGTGGCGGGCCACTTCGTCGTTGATGGCGCGCGCCGATTCCAGGTCATGGCCCAGTGGCTTCTCAAGCACCACGCGCGCGTCGGCGTTGATGAGTCCTTGCACCGCCAATTGGGCGCAAATGGGGGCAAACAAGTCGGGCGCGGTCGCGAGGTAATACACCCGCTGGGCCGTGCGCGCGCAGCAGGCCTTGAGCGCGGCAAAACTCTCGGGGCGGGTCGCGTCCACGGTGGCGAAATCGAGCCGTGCCAGAAAACCGCTCCAGGCCGCCGGGTCGTGGGCGTTGTCGGGAATGAAGGGGAGCGCGCGCTCAGCGACAAAAGTCGCGTAGTTCGCCGTGGTCCAGGGCTGACGCCCCACGCCCACGATGCGTGCCTCTGCTGGGAGGCGGCCGTGCAGGTGGGCCATGTACAGCGCGGGAATCAGCTTGCGCAGCGCCAGGTCACCAGCGCCGCCGAAGATGACGAGGTCCAGGGGAAGCGAAGGTTCGGTCTTGGTGTTCATGCTGAGGTTCAGGTCAGGAGCAAACCGCATCTTGGCATGGGCCGGGCTCCACGGTCAGGAACTGGCGCGCACCACCACCTCGTAAGGCAGGTGCACGCTGTGCTGGCTTGGGTGCCCGCCGCGCATCAGCTGCAGCAGCATCTGTGCGCCGGCTTCGCCAATCGCCCAGCGTGGCGTGCGCACCGTGGTCAAGGGGGGCAGCATCTGGGCGCTGCCCGCCAGGTCATTGAAGCCAGCGATGGCGAGCTTTTGGGGCACGGACAGACCCAGGCGCTGCGCGGCCAGCAATCCACCTTGCGCCAAATCGTCATTGCAGAAGAAGACAGCATCCACGTCCCTTTGTTCACGCAGCAGTCGTTCGAGCAACTCGGCTCCCAGCGCCAGCGATGAGCGCGCCGGGCTCAATAGCTCCAGTGCGGGGTCGTAGAGACCTGCGGCGCGCAGGCAGCGGCGGTAGCCCTCGGCGCGTTGCAGGGTGCGGGGGTCGAGCTGGGCGGCGATGAAGGCGATGCGTTTGCGCCCGCGCGCCAGCAGGTGCTCGGTCATGGCCGCGCCCGCGTCCTGTTGCGAGAAGCCTGCGCAATAGACCTGGGGTGCGTCGGTCACTTCCATCAGATGCACGCAAGGCACACCGCTGGCGGCGATCAGCTGGCGCGCGGTCTCGGTGCGGTCGAAGCCGGTGACCAGCAGGCCCGCCGGGCGCAGCGCGAGGTAGCTGCGCAGCAGCGCTTCTTCCTCCTGCGCGTCGTAGTGCGTTACGCCGATCAGCGGCTGGTAGCCCGCTGGAAAGAGCGTGCGGTGCACAGCTTCCAGCACGTCCACGAAGAGGGTGTTGGACAGCAGGGGCACGAGCACCGGGACTTGGGTGCCACGCTGAGTCGCCAGGGCGCGGGCCGCGGGATCGGGCACGTAACCCAGGCGCTGGGCTGCTTCCTGCACACGCGCCACCAGTTCGGGGGCCACGCCGCGTTCTCCGCGCAGCGCGCGCGAGGCGGTGATGGGACTGACTTCGGCGGCCTGGGCCACGTCGTTGAGGGTGACGCGACCGCTGGAACGGCGGCGGCGCGGGTGCTTGCTCAAGGGTTATCCCTGCGAAATTGGAAAGAGCCGGTGCGTTAGGATAGCGCTACCATTACGGGAATTCAAGGCAGCGAGGCCGCATAAACCGGTCTCTCAGGGTTTTCATTCAGATTTCTCGATATAGCTCATGCATCCGCGCGGCACGCATCTGGCGTGCCGTTTTTTGCAGGGCATTGGACAGCGCTACCAAATCATGTCCCTTACACCTTCATCCGTACCCGTTGCCGGGTCCGCGCCGCAGCACCTGGTGGTGATGGGCGTGGCCGGCTGCGGCAAATCCAGCCTGGCGCAGGCCGTGGCCCGTCACATGGGGTGGCGTCTTCACGAGGGCGACGACTACCACTCGGCCGAGAACGTGCGCAAGATGCGCGCGGGCATCGCATTGACCGACGCTGACCGCGCCGGCTGGTTGGCGCGCCTGGGCGAGCTTTTGGCCGCTGAATCGGACGTGGTGCTGACCTGTTCTGCCCTGCGTCGCGCCTACCGTGATCGCTTGCGCGCGGCGGCTCCCGACCTGCGCTTCGCCTTCATGGGCCTGGACCAGGACGCCGCACGCCAGCGCGTGGCCGCGCGCCCCGGACACATTTTCCCGGTGAGCCTGGTGGCGAGCCAGTTCCAGACCCTGGAAGACCCCCGTGGCGAGCCCGGCGTATTGGCGCTCGACGCGCTGCAGCCGCTGGACCAGCTGTGCCAGCAAGTGTGCGACTGGCTGGGCCAGTCAACCCCCAAAGACTGAGGCGCTCCAGGCATGACACAAGCTTCCCTCCCTCTTTCGTCTGCTCAGAAATTCACCGGCTTGTTGATGGCCCTGTGCCTGGCCGTGATGGCGTTGGCGGTGTTCGTCAACGTGGTGCTGCGCTATGGCTTCGGCAGCGGCGTCGCGGCGAGCGAAGAGCTGTCGCGACTGCTCTTCGTCTGGCTGGTCTGCATCGGTGCCACCGCGGCCTACCCGCGCGGCGAGCACATGGCCTTCACCGCCTTGGTCCGGCGTTTTCGCCATGGTGCGGCCATGCCCTGGCTGGCGCGGCTCATCCATCTGCTGGTGGTGGTGGCTTGCGCCATGTTGGCCTGGGGCGCGTGGCAACAGGTCGTCGTGGGCATGAGCAGCCACAGCGTGGTGTTGCGCTACCCGGCGGCCCTGCTGCCCTTGCCCGCCCTGTTGTGCAGCGTGGCGATCGGCGTGATGGCCTTGCGCGATCTGGTGCGCGGGCGCTTGCCGGATTTCGGCCACGAAGTCGAGGTGGAGTGAGCGATGAGCCTCGAAGCGCAAGCCTTCATTGTTTTTTGCCTGGGCATGGTGGTCTTCATGGGCCTGGGCGTGCCCATGGCATTTGCCCTGGTGCTGACCGGCGCTGGCATGGCCTGGACGCTGGATTTCTGGGACACCCAGTTGCTGGCGCAAAACCTCGTGGCCGGCATCGACAGCTTTCCCTTGCTGGCCGTGCCTTTCTTCATCCTGGCGGGTGAGTTGATGAACGCGGGCGGCATCAGCCGCCGCATCATCGAGATGGCGCGTGCGTGGGTGGGCCACATCCGTGGTGGCCTGGGTTTCGTGACCATTGGCGCGGCCATGTTGATGGCCAGCATGAGCGGTTCGGCCCTGGCGGACACCGCAGCCTTGGCCACGATCCTGTTGCCGATGATGAAGGCGCATGGTTACCCCATGGGCCGCTCGGCCGGTCTGATGGCGGCGGGCGGCATCATCGCGCCGATCATCCCGCCGTCCATGCCGATGGTCATCTATGGCGTGACGACCAACACCTCGATTTCGCAGCTCTTCCTCGCGGGCATCGTGCCCGGCGTCATCATGGGCCTGGGCTTGGTGATTGCCTGGCGCATCGAAAGCGTGCGCATGACGGGCGTGCAGCGGGACGAGCCCATGCCCTACAAGGAGCGCCTGCGCGTCACGGCCAAGGCCTTCTGGGCCATGCTGATGCCGGTCATCATCATCGGTGGCATGAAGTCTGGTGTTTTCACGCCGACCGAGGCGGCAGTGGTCGCGGCCTTCTACGCCCTCATGGTGGCCCTGCTGGTGCACCGTGAGATGACCTTGGCACAACTGCACGGCGTGCTGGCCCGCGCGGCCAAGACCACGGCCATCGTGATGTTCCTGTGCGCGGGTGCGCAGGTGGCCAGCTACATGGTCACGCTGGCGGATTTGCCCAATGTGTTGACCGGTTGGCTCGGTGGCCTGACGGAGAACCCCAAGCTGCTGATGCTGGTGATGATGGGCGTGCTGGTCGTGATCGGCACGGCCCTGGACCTGACGCCCACCATCCTGATCTTCGCGCCCGTGATGCTGCCCATCGCGGTCAAAGCCGGCATCGATCCGGTGTACTTCGGGCTGATGTTCGTGCTCAACGGCACCATCGGCCTGATCACGCCGCCCGTCGGGACCGTGCTCAACGTGGTGGCGGGCGTGGGCCGCATGCGGCTGGACGAGGTCATCCGCGGGGTCAACCCCTACCTGATCGTTTACCTGGCCATCCTGCTGCTCTTCATCGCGTTCCCGCAGATCGTCACCGCGCCGGTCCTCTGGTTGCGCTGACGTTGCGCTGACGACGTTCACTTTCTTTTCACTCGCTTCAAGGAGACACACCATGAAACTGATTCGACGCACCCTGCTCGTGGCCACCACGGCCGCGTTGTTGGCCACGCCCCTGGCGGGCCTGGCCCAAGACGTGAAGTCGCGCATCATCCGCTTCGGCTACGGCCTGAACGAGCAATCCAATCAAGGCCGCGCCGTCAAGGTGTTCGCCGATGAGGTGGCCAAGGCCTCCAATGGCAAGCTGCGCCTGCGCGCGATCGGCGCGGCCGCCCTGGGCACTGACGTGCAGATGCAGCAAGCCCTGATCGGCGGTGCCCAAGAGATGATGGTCGGCTCCACCGCGACCCTGGTGGGCATCACCCAGGAAATGGCGCTGTGGGACACGCCCTTCCTGTTCAACAACACCCAGGAAGCCGACGCCGTGCTGGACGGCCCGGTCGGCCAGAAGGTGATGGACAAGCTGCAGGAGAAGGGCCTGGTCGGCCTGGTCTACTGGGAAAACGGCTTCCGCAACCTGACCAACAACAAGCGCCCGGTCACCAAGGTGGAAGACATGGACGGCATCAAGCTGCGCGTGATGCAGAACAACGTCTTCCTCGACAGCTTCAAGATGCTGGGCGCCAACGCCGTGCCGCTGCCGTTCTCCGAATTGTTCAGCGCGCTGGAGACCAAGACGGTGGATGGCCAGGAGAACCCTTACAACACCATCTTGTCCAGCAAGTTCTACGAAGTCCAGAAGTACCTGAGCGTGACCAACCACGTCTACAGCCCCTGGATCGTGACCGTCAGCAAGAAGTGGTGGGACACCCTGTCCAAGGATGAACAGAAGATTCTGCTTGACGCGGCGAAGAAGAGCCGTGACTTCGAGCGCAAGGACACCCGCGCCGAGGCCGCCCAGGCCCTGGCCGAGCTGCGCGCCAAGGGCATGCTGATCAACGAGCTGACCCCGGCCGAGACCGACCGCATGCGCGCGCGCCTGACCCAAGTGAATGCCAGCATCGCCAGCAGCGTGGGCCAGGCCCTGTGGGACGAAACCCAGGCGGAACTCAAGCGCCTGCGCGCGAAGAAGTAAACCTTAAGGCCTCGTTGCTCAGAAACGCCCGGTGCGAGCGGCCCGGGCGTTTTTCATTCGGGCTTTTGCCGTGCCCGCGATTTGCGGCGAGCAAGACTCCGCGAGCGGTGCGCACGGTCGATGCGCTCAGTCACGCGCGCTGAGTGTCATGCGCTCTTGGTACTCGCGCGGGGTGCAGTCCAGTTCGCGGCGAAAGACCGTGTACATGTATTGCAGCGAGGTGAAGCCGCTGCGGACCGCGACATCCGCGCTGGACGCATCGCGCCGCGCGAGCATTTCCTTGGCGACGTCAAGCTTATGGGACAGGATCGCCTGGTGCACGGTGCAGCCCAGGTCGCGGCGGAAATGTTCTTCCAGCGCCGAGCGCGAGATGCCCACGTAGGCGGCGACCTGCTCCGTCTTGATGCCCTGGCAGGCGTATTGCCGGATGAAGTGGCGCGCGCGCATCACGTAGGCGTTGGACAAGGGTTGATGGCGCGAGGATGCCAGGGCGTTGATGCCCACTGGCGGCACCAGCACCCTGTGCCCGGGCAGGCGCACGCCGCCCAGCATCTGGTGCAAGAGCTGCGCGGCCTTGCGGCCCATCTCTTCCGTGCTTTGGATGACCGATGACAGGGGAATGCGGCCCAGCGTTCGGGCCAATGGGTCGTTGTCGATGCCGATGATGGCCACTTGCTCGGGCACGGCGAGATCGGCCAGCAAGCAGGCCTGCAAGAGATGGCGCGCTCGCGCGTCAGTCACGGCGATGATGCCGACCGGCTTGGGCAAGGCGCGCAGCCAGTCGATCAATTGCGCGCTGGCCTGATTCCATGACATGGCGCTGGTGGCCAAGCCGCGGTAAATCTCGTCGGCCGCGCGGGCGCCGGGTTGGTCGGCCTGTCGCAATCGAAGATAGACACGCTCGCGCTCCAGGGCCCAGCGGTGGGCTGGCGAGACTGGAACGCTGTACAGCGCGAAGTTCTCCAGACCGGCGTCGATCAAATGCCTGTACGCCAAGGCAATCAACTGCGCGTTGTCGGTTGCGACATAAGGATGCTGGCTTGGATAAGCCGTCTCATCCTCGTAAGAGGCGCCAATCGCGACGATGGGTAGGGGACAGGCTCGCAAGGCCTCGGCCACGTCGGGGTCGTCGAAGTCCGCGATGATGCCGTCGCCGTCGAAATGCTCAATCCCGGCGAGACGACAGCGAAAATCGTCCTCGAGAAAAAGCTCCCAAGTGACTCGCGTCGATCGCAAATAGTCGCCGATGCCGACGATGATGTCCCGGTCATAGACCTTGTTCGCGTTGAACAGAAGCGCGATCCGGTGGATGCGCGGATGCGCAGGCGATGGGCTGTGCATGATGGCTGTCGCGGTCTCGTGACGCCGCTTGGTCTCCTCTGTGTGGGCCTGGAGCGCTCTCATCACGCCGCGCTCCTATCGTTAGTCATTAGGTGTAACCACCAACGCTCTTGGCGTGATGAACGTCGCGCGGCGAATCATAAATAAACATTAGATTCTTTGGCCGATTTCACAATCGACCGCCTGCAAACCGAGGGCTACGATGAAAACGCCCTGCGAAATTCTTGCAGCGCAGGACCTTCCGCAAGAAGCGGCGGATTCTCGCGAGAAGCGCGGGTTGGACCGCATACCTTGACCGCGCTTCAAAGCGCGGCACGGTGGTTCGGTGCATCGATCCATACAAAACAGGAGTGAGACAAATGTTTTTCAGCAAACGTCGTTCCGTGGTGGGTTCCTTGTTATGCGGCGCCGTCCTCTCCAGCACATTGCTGGCCTCGCTGGCGCATGCCAGCAAGGAGCGCCCTGAGATTGGCTTCAGCATCGACGACCTGCGTGTTGAACGCTGGGCGCGTGACCGTGATTACTTCGTCGCCGCGGCCACGCAACTCGGCGCCAAGGTGTCGGTGCAGTCGGCCGACGCGAATGAGGCGCGCCAGATTGCGCAGATCGAGAACATGATTTCGCGTGGCGTGGACGTGATCGTGATCGTGCCGTTCAATTCCAAGGCCCTGACCAATGTCGTGGCCGAGGCGAAGAAAGCTGGCATCAAAGTGCTGTCCTATGACCGTCTGATCCTCGATGCCGACGTTGACGCCTACATTTCCTTTGACAACCACAAGGTCGGTGAAATGCAGGCGCAGGGAGTTTTCAGCGCGCGTCCCAAGGGCAACTATTTCCTGCTGGGCGGCGCGCCGACGGACAACAACGCGAAGATGTTGCGCGAAGGTCAGCTGAAGGTGCTCCAGCCCGCGATCGATCGGGGTGACATCAAGGTGGTCGGTTCGCAGTGGGTTCCGGAATGGAGTCCCTCCACCGCGCTCTCGATCATGGAAAACGCGCTGACGGCCAATGGCAACAAGATCGACGCGGTGGTGGCTTCCAACGACGGCACGGCGGGCGGCGCGATCCAGGCGCTGGCCGCGCAACGCCTGGCGGGCAAGGTGCCGGTCTCGGGGCAGGACGCCGACCTGGCCGCCGTCAAGCGCCTGATCGCGGGCACGCAGACCATGACGGTCTACAAGCCGCTCAAGCAGATCGCGAGCACGGCCGCGCAGCTGGCGGTGGACCTCGCCAAGGGCAACAAGCCGACGTACAACTCCCAGTACGACAACGGTAAGAAGAAAGTGGACACCGTGCTCCTGCAGCCGACCGTGCTGACCAAGGCGAACATCGATTTGGTCGTCAAGGACGGCCTCTACACCCAGGCGCAGATCAGCGGCAAGTAAACAGGCCGCGGGTGATCGCAGGGTGGGTGCGTCGACCGACGCACCCACCGGGATTCACACGGGGAGAAAACCATGACACAACCTTTGCTGGCGATGCGCGGCATCGTCAAGGCGTTCGCGGGTGTCAGGGCACTGGATGGCATCGACCTGACCGTGATGCCGGGTGAGTGCGTCGGCCTGTGTGGCGAGAACGGCGCGGGCAAATCCACGCTGATGAAAGTGCTCTCGGGCGTCTATCCGCATGGCAGCTGGGACGGCGAAATCCTCTGGGACGGCGCGCCGCTGAAGGCGCGCGGCATCCGCGACACGGAACAGGCCGGCATCGTCATCATCCACCAGGAACTGATGCTGGTGCCCGAACTGTCGGTCGCCGAGAACATTTTCCTGGGCAATGAGATCACCCTGCCGGGTGGGCGCATGAATTACGACGCGATGTACCAGCGCGCCGACGAGCTGCTGCGCGGATTGAACATTCAGGGCATCCATGTCGCTCAGCCGGTGATGAACTACGGTGGCGGGCATCAGCAGTTGATCGAAATCGCCAAGGCGCTGAACAAGCAAGCCAGGCTGTTGATCCTGGACGAACCCTCTTCCTCCTTGACGGCGACCGAGACGCGCATCCTGCTGGACATCGTTCGGGATCTGAAGAAGCGTGGCATTGCCTGCGTCTACATTTCCCACAAGCTCGATGAAGTCGAGGCCGTGTGCGACACCATCACGGTGATCCGCGATGGTCGTCATGTGGCCACAGCGCCCATGAGCGCGCTGAGCACCGACCGCATCATCACGCAGATGGTGGGCCGAGAAATCAGCAACCTGTTCCCCCGCGAGCCGCACGTGATCGGCGAAGTCATTTTCGAGGCGCGTCACGTCACCTGCCTCGACGTCAACAACCCGCGCCGCAAACGCGTTGATGACGTTTCCTTCACGCTGCGCCGCGGTGAAATTCTCGGCGTGGCGGGACTGGTCGGCGCTGGACGAACCGAGCTGATGCAGGCCGTGTTTGGCGCGTACCGGGGTGCGAGTCGCGTCGAGGTCCTGCTCGAGGGCGTGCCGGTGCGGATACGGTCACCCCTGGATGCGATCCGCGCCGGCATCGCGATGGTGCCGGAAGACCGCAAGCATCACGGCATCGTGCCGTTGATGAGCGTTGGGCACAACATCACCCTGGCCGTGTTGCAGCGCTTCGCCCAGGGCGGTCGCATCGAGGCATCGGCGGAGCGAGACACGATCCGCGCCGAAATGCGGCGGCTCTCCGTGCGCGCGGCGCATCCGATGCTGCCGATCGCCAGTCTCTCGGGCGGCAATCAGCAAAAGGCCGTGTTGACGCGCATGTTGCTGACCAACCCGCGCGTGCTCATCCTCGACGAGCCGACCCGCGGCGTTGACGTGGGCGCGAAGTACGAAATCTACAAACTGATCTTCCGCCTCGCGCGCGACGGCATCGCCATCATCGTCGTGTCGTCCGAAATGCCCGAGGTGCTCGGTCTGAGCGACCGTGTGCTGGTGATCGGCGAAGGCGAGTTGCGCGGTGATTTCATCAACGAGAACCTGACGCAGGAAGACATCCTGACAGCCGCGATCCAACCGGCGCGGCCTTCGTCCCCCAAAGAAGCGATCGAAGCATGAGTTCCGAAACACTGACCCGTTCTGCCACCGCGCCGCAAGAGGCCGTTGGCGGCTCACAGCGCTACCGACAACTGTTCATGCGCTACAAAATCCTGGCCCTGCTGATCGCAGTCGCATGGATCTGGATCTTCTTCTCGGTGATGACGGAGGGCGCCTTCATCACACCGCGCAATGTGTCCAACCTGCTGCGTCAGATGTCGATCACCGGCATGCTGGCCTGCGGCATGGTGTTCGTGATCATCGCGGGGGAGATCGATTTGTCGGTCGGCGCCCTGCTGGGCCTGCTGGGCGGATTGGCCGCCATCCTGGACGTGGGCTTGGGCTGGCCGATCTGGTACACGATGCCGACGGTGCTGCTGCTGGGAACGGCGGCAGGCCTGTTCAACGGCTGGCTCTCCACCTACGGTGGCATTCCGTCCTTCATCGTCGGCCTTGGCGGCATGCTGGCCTACCGCGGCATCTTGCTGGGCGCGACGGGCGGATCAACCATTGCGCCCGTTTCGGAGGCGTTCGTCTTCATCGGACAGGGCTACCTGCCGAGCTTGCTCGGTCACGCCCTGGCGGTGTCGCTCTTCGTGCTGTTGGTCGCGCTGACTGTCACACGCCGTCGCAGCCAGCAGCGCTATCAACTGGCGGTGGCGCCGATCTGGCAAGACGTGGCCAAGGTGGTCGTCATCGGCGTCCTGATCGCTGGCTTCATGACCATGCTGGATCAATACGGCGGCATTCCCGTGCCCGTGCTGCTGCTGCTCGTGATGCTGGGCGTTTTTTCTTGGATCGCCTCACAGACGGTGTTTGGTCGGCGCATCTACGCGGTGGGCTCCAATCTGGATGCCACCCGTCTGTCGGGCATCAACACCGATCGGGTCAAGCTGGCCGTGTTCGGCTTGATGGGCTTGATGTGCGCCTTCGCCGGGATGATCAACACCGCGCGCCTGGCCGCGGGCTCTCCGTCGGCGGGGTCCCAGGGGGAGCTGGACGCCATCGCGGCTTGTTTCATCGGCGGCACTTCGATGCGGGGCGGATCCGGCACGGTCTATGGCGCCTTGATCGGCGCGCTGGTCATGGCCAGCCTCGATAACGGCATGTCCATGCTCGACGTCGATGCTTACTGGCAGATGATCGTCAAGGGCGCCATCTTGGTGCTCGCGGTGTGGGTCGACGTGCTGTCCCGTTCGAGCCGTCTTTGACGCGACGGCCTTGTGCTTGTTTCCTTGGCCTCAGCTTTTTGACTGACTGAAGATTCATCTCATGACTTACGCAATCTATCCAACTCTCCTTGACAAGAACGTGGTGGTGACGGGCGGTGGCAGCGGCATCGGTGCGGCCATCGTCGAGGCCTATGCCCAACAAGGTGCGCGTGTGACGTTCCTGGACGTGGCCCGCTCGGAGTCCGAGGCCTTGGCCACGTCGCTGGCTGGTTCCAGAAACGCGCCCGTGTTCCGCTTCTGTGACCTGACCGACATCAACGCGCTGAACGCGACCTTTGCCGAGATCGAGGCGCAGGCCGGACCGGTTGAGGTGCTCGTCAACAACGCGGCCAACGACGATCGCCATCGCCCCGGCGACATCAGCGCCGCCTATTGGGACCAGCGCATTCAGGTCAACTTGCGACATCAGTACTTCTGCGCGCAAGCCGTGATGGGTGGCATGAAACGGCTGGGGCGCGGGGTGATCCTGAACCTCGGGTCGATCTCCTGGTACCTCGCGCAGGCGAATTTGTCGATCTACATGACGGCCAAGGCGGGCATCGAGGGCATGACACGCGGTCTGGCACGCGATCTGGGTGGGTATGGCATCCGAGTCAACTGCATCGTGCCGGGTGCGGTGCGCACGCCACGCCAGATGAAGCTGTGGCAAACCCCGGAAAGCGAGGCGCAGCTGCTCGCCGCGCAGTGTCTGCACAAGCGCGTGGACCCAGTGCACGTGGCCCGCATGGCGTTGTTCCTGTCGTCGGATGACGCGGAGTGCTGCACGGCCCGGGAGTATTTCGTCGATGCCGGTTGGTACGGCGGTTGACGTGAATCCGCTGAACCCACCGCGACCGGACTGCATTTGGCCCCTCGCCGCCACCCTGGGGGAAGGGGTGGTCTGGCATGCCCAGCAAGGCGCCGTCTATTTCGTCGACATCAAGCAGCGCCAGCTGCATCGGTTCGACACCTTGACTGGCGCGCGGCGCAGCTGGGATGCCCCAGGGCAGATTGGGTTTGCATTGCCCCATGTGCGCGGCGGCTTGGTCTGCGGCGTGCAGGGCGGCTTGCATCATTTCGACGCGCGCAGCGGGACTTTCACTCTCTGTCTGCCGGTCGAGGTTGATCGGCCGGGGAATCGGCTCAACGACGGTTATGTGGATGCCGACGGCGCGCTTTGGTTCGGTTCGATGGATGACGCTGAAGCCGACGCAAGTGGGGCGCTGTACCGCGTCGGTGTCGATGGACAGTTGAGTGTCCGCGACAGCGGCTATGTGATCACGAATGGCCCGGTGTGCAGTCCTGACGGCGCCACCCTCTATCACAACGACACGCTACAGCGCGTGGTGCATGCCTTTGATCTGGGGGCCGAGGGCCTGCTCAGCCGCAAGCGTGTGTTCGTCCGTATCGCGGGCACCGGGTATCCCGATGGCATGGCGGTGGATCGCCAGGGATGCCTGTGGGTCGCGCTCTTTGGTGGCGGGCGCATCGAACGTTACGCGCCGGACGGCGGCCTGCTGGGCGCGGTTCATTTCTCTTGCTCCAACATCACCAAGCTGGCGTTTGGCGGCGGCGACCTGCGCACGGTCTATGTGACCACCGCCCGCAAGGGCCTCGACGATGCGGCTTTGGCGCGGCAGCCCTTGGCGGGCGGCCTGTTCATGTTCCGAACGGATGTGGCAGGGCATGCGCCGACGCCCTGCACCATGCCACTGAACTTCTGAGGCTCAGGCCGGCGTGGTCATTTCCTTCGTCAGCACCTCGCCACGCAGCGAGTGCGGGTAGGCCAGGGTGATGTTCACGTCCACCATCTGGCCGATCAACCGAGAGGCGGAAGCCTGCATGGCCGGCCCCACCGCGAAGTTCACTGCGCGGTTGCACACCGTTTTGCCCGTCATTTCGCTCGGGTTCTTGCGCGAAGGGCCCTCGACCAGGATGCGTTGCGTCGTGCCCACCAGCTTCTGGCTCAGGCGACGCATATTGCCCTCGATCAGGGCCTGCACTTCCTGCAAGCGGCGCAGCTTGACGGCGTGCGGCGTGTCGTCTTGCAGGTTGGCCGCCGGCGTACCGGGGCGCGGGCTGTAGATGAAGCTGAAGCTGTTGTCGAATTCCATGTCCTCGATCAGCTTCAGGGTCTTGGCGTGGTCGTCTTCCGTCTCGCCGGGGAAGCCGACGATGAGGTCGGTGGCCAGTGCCAAGTCAGGCCGCGCGGCGCGCAGCCTGCGCACCGTGCTCTTGTATTCGAGCGCCGTGTAGCCGCGCTTCATCGCCATCAGGATGCGATCGCTGCCATGTTGCACGGGCAGGTGCAGATGACTCACGAGCTTTGGTATGTGCGCGTAGGCCTCGATCAGGCGCGACGTGAATTCCTTGGGGTGGCTGGTGGTGTAGCGGATGCGTTCGATGCCGGGCATCTCGGCCACCAATTCGATCAGCGCGGCGAAATCCAGCCCGTCCTTGTTCCAGGCGTTGACGTTCTGGCCCAGCAGGGTGATTTCCTTCACGCCTTGCGCTGCAAGACCTGCTACCTCGGTGAGCACGTCGTCCAGTGGGCGGTGCACTTCTTCGCCGCGCGTGTAGGGCACCACGCAGTAGCTGCAGTATTTCGAGCAGCCTTCCATGATGCTGACAAAGGCGCTCGCCCCCTCGGTGCGCGCGGGTGGCAGATGGTCGAACTTCTCGATCTCGGGAAAGCTGATGTCCACCTGAGGGCGTTTTTGTGCCTCGCGCGCGGCCAGCAGCTCGGGCAGTCGGTGCAAGGTCTGGGGGCCGAAGACCACGTCCACGTAGGGCGCGCGCGCGATGATGGCCTCGCCTTCCTGGCTGGCCACGCAGCCGCCCACGCCGATCTTCACACCCTTGGCTTTGAGGTGCTGCACCCGGCCGAGATCGGAGAAGACTTTTTCTTGCGCCTTTTCGCGCACCGAGCAGGTGTTGAAGAGGATCAGGTCGGCCTGCTCCACGTCATCGGTTTTTTCATAGCCCTGGGCGGCGCCCAGCACGTCGGCCATCTTGTCCGAGTCGTACTCGTTCATCTGGCAGCCGAAGGTCTTGATGAAGACTTTTTTGGCGGGTGTCGCCGAGGTGGCGGATGGAGCAGGGGTGTCCGAGCGGTTCATGGTGTGTATCCAGAGGCTGGGTCATTGACGAAAGCGAACCCGCGATGATACCGGGGCGGTGGCCGGCGTGCTCGGCCGTCCCGGTGATTGGGCTATAATGCGCGGCTCTTGGAGGTGTAGCTCAGTTTGGTCAGAGCGCAGGATTCATAACCCTGAGGTCGGCGGTTCAACCCCGCCCACCTCCACCAAGATAGAGAAAGCCACTAAGCCAGCCGTCGTGAGACGGCTGGCTTTTTTGTTCGGTCCGCGGGCGTTTCACACCCGCATCGCTGTCCCCTCGGTCGGTGCCACTGTCACTGCAGCCGCTTGCACCGCCTGGTCTGTGTAGGCATCGGCGGGGTGCAAGACTTCCAGCGCGACTTCCTCCAGCGTGACGTCCGCGGGGCTGCCAAACACCGTCGTGGCCCCGATGAAAGAAAGTTGACCCAGGCGCGTGCGCACGATCAGCGGCACGCTGGGGCCGCCGTCACCGTCCCATGACTCGTGATTTCCGCCGGGATAGGCCAGCGTTTCGCGCAACAAGACTTCCAACTGCGGGTCCGCCGTCATCTGGATCTGCCGCCTCAACAGAGTCAAGTAGTGCGAGCGCCACGCGGCGTAGTTGAGGATGCGCGGCGCCATACCACGCGGGTGCAAGACCAGGCGGATCACGTTCACGGGCGGGCGCAACAGCGCCGCGTCAACACCTTCGAAAAGCGCGGGCACTGCGGCGTTGGAGCGGAGGATGTTCCAGTGCCTGTCGATCAGGTAGGCGGGAAAGGGTTTGTGGCGTTGCAGCGTCAGATCCACGATGGCGCGCAGGGGGTCGTAGGCCGGGTCATCGAAGTCCCGGGCCTTGAAGACCGGGGCAAAACCAGCCGTCATCAACAGCCCATTGCGCTCTCGCAGCGGGATGTCCAACTCGTCGGCCAGCCGCAGGATCAGCTCGCGCCCAGGCTGAGCGCGTCCAGTCTCGATGAAGCTCAGGTGGCGTGAGGAGACCTCCGCCTGCACGGCCAGCGCCAGTTGGCTCATGTGGCGCCTTTCCCGCCAGGCCCGCAAGTGCTCGCCAATGGTCGGAGGGGCTCGGTGGGTGCGGGTGTCCATGGCGCCAACATGCTAACCGAGGCGGGTGGCATGGCCCATTACCTGGGCGTAATCGACGCGCGGCGGTCAAAGAAACACACTGTGCGGGTGTCGACAGTCTTTCATCGAATTCGATCCGTGGACACCTCCTTCTTTCAAACCCAATTCAAGGAAAGGTCACCAGACCGATGCGCGCTTACCGAATGGACCAGTTTGACCGTCTCGATGGGCTAGTCCTGCACGAGCAGGACGTGCCACGACCAGGCCATGGGCAGGTGCTCGTCAAGATCCACGCTCGCTCCCTCAATTACCGTGATCTGTTGATCTTGAGTCAGCGTTACGCCTTCCCTGCACTGCGCGGCGTCGTCCCGCTCTCGGACGGGGCTGGGGAAGTCGTGGCACTGGGTTCGGGCGTGACCTCTCTGAACTTGGGTGACCGCGTCGCTGCATGCTACTTCCCGCGCTGGCAATCCGGCCGCTTGGAGATGCCCATGGCGATGGAGCAGTTTGGTTGCCATCGGGATGGCATGTTGGCTGACTATGTGTTGGCTGATGCCTGCGAGCTGGTCCAACTGCCGGCCCATCTGAGTTACGAACAAGGCAGCACGCTGCCTTGCGCTGCCGTCACTGCCTGGAATGCGTTGACGGGTGGCCGCTCCCTGATGCCGGGAGACACGGTTTTGATCTTGGGCACCGGTGGCGTCGCGCTGTTCGCATTGCAGTTCGCCAAGACCATGGGAGCGCGGGCGATCGGCATCACGTCGAGTTCCCGCAAGGCAGCCGTCTTGCGCAGCTTGGGCGCAGACGAGGTCATTGATCGCACCCAAGATCCCGAATGGGCTCCCGAGGTCCGTCGATTGACTCAGGGGGCGGGTGTGGACCATGTCGTGGAGACAGGAGCCATCGATACCTTGCCGCAGTCTTTGGCCGCCTGCGCGGCGAATGCCGAAGTGGCGCTGGTGGCGGCCTTGGGGCAAGGATCGTTGGATGCAGCGGCACTTCGAGGATTGGTGACGATCCGCCGCGTTTTTGTCGGCAGCCGCGCCAGTTTCGTGAACATGAACCGCGCCATCGATCTGCATCGGCTTGTGCCGGTGATCGACCGCGCGTTCAGCTTCGAAGAGGCCCGTTCGGCCTACGAGCACTTCGCCGCCCAGAAACACGTGGGCAAGGTGATCATCACCAGCACATGACACGGCTTCATACCAAGACTGTCCTTACAACCCGACTCCAAGGAACATCCATGAGCCATCCCCAGCAGTTAGCCGAGCGTTATGCCGCCCTCTGGAACGAGCCCGACCCCATCCGACGCAAGGCAGCGATTGCCCAGCTTTGGACGGCCGATGGCCGTCACTTCGTCAAGACCCAGGAGGTGTGCGGCCATGAAGCTCTGGAGCGTCGCGTGCAAGCGTCGCACGAAAAAAATGTGCGCGACGCGGGCTGCAAGTTCCGTATCTCCGGGGTTGCGCAGCAATTGCCGGGCGTCGTGACTTTCCATTGGCAGATGGTGTTCGCGGCGACGGACGAAGTGATGGCCACAGGCCTGGAGTTTTTGGCGCTGAATGCGCAGGGAGTGATCGTTGCGGACTACCAGTTCATCCTGGCGTAGCGAGTCATCAGAACCGGTAATGCACGCCGACGAAAATGCCATCGCTCGTGGGCAGAAGGAGGAGCGGGGTTTGCCGCTGCGTGGACAGATAGCCCATGCCTGCGCCGATCGTGCCGCCTGCCACCACATCGCTCAACCAGTGCCCATGGGCGGCGACCCGACCCCGCGCCATGTAGATGGGCAGGGCCACCAGTCCCCAGGCCGGTGAAACGCCGCCGTCTGGATCGGTGTCGGCCCTGGCTTGTCCGGCGATGATCAAGGGGGTCACGAAGGCAGCCATCAAGGCGGTTTCTCCACTGGGGAAGCTTCGATGGTTCGAGCCTTGCCGCCATTGATTGGGGTTGTCGGCCTCGGAGGGACGTGCGCGCTGGAAGGTGCGCTTCATCGCTTCCGTGACGATGGCGGTGGTGACCATGCTGTCCATCGCCTGCCAGGCCACGCGGCCGTTGGGCGAGGTGTTGCCTTCCCAGAGCGCGTAGCTGACCGTGCCGCCGATCACCAGCGAGTCGATCAGCAACTGATTGCGGCGCGAGAAGATGCCTCCGGCTTCGTATTCGTCGCAGCGATCCATGCCCAGGATGCCTCCATTGCTTCCGTCCCCCTTGCAGCCATCCGCCTGGGCTTTTGGCGTTAGGCTTGCAAACAGCACCAGGGTCAGGGCAGGCACCACAGACCGGCGCAGGCGGCCAGCGAAGAGGACAAGGGACCGGGTGAGGAACGGGCAAAAAGAGGAGAGGGGCATGGGATGTCCTGGGGCAAGTTCCTCAAAGTCTGCGTGCGCCTGATTAAGAGGCCCTTAAGTGAACCTCATGCACATTTGCCCGCCTGCCAGTACGTCGTTCGATTAAATTCACAAAGGAACAAGGCAACCAGTGTCTGGGCAGATTCGCGCCGCTTTCGTCGTCACGGGTATGGAGCTTGCTTGCAGTGCGTGGCGATTCCAGAACCCCCCGAATCTTCAGCCATGCATGGAGTGTTTGATGAAGTTGCCACTGTTTCCGCGCCTGCTCATCCTGGCTGGCGTCATGATTCTTGCCGGGTGCGCCAGCACCCGGGATTGTCCCAGCGTGGTGCCCAACGCCAGCTACACCGGCCCCTACAAGGGGGTGGACAACCAGTTGAGCGTGGCTGACCTGAACCGCGACTTGCAATGCGCCCAGAACTTCAAGACCACCAAATACCCTGGTGGATTTGTCGCCATTTACGGAAGCTCACGCATCGGTGAGGCCAGCCGATTGCCGGACCCCGTGCTGGCCCGACAGAGTGAGGCACTGTATGCCGACGTGATGACCTTCGCGGAGGCCTGGACTCGCAAGCATGGCAAGCAATACCCGGTGATGACCGGAGCCGGGCCGGGGCTGATGGAAGCTGGCAACCGTGGTGCTCTCAAGGCCGGGGGGCCGAGCATCGGCTACACCACCTATTACGACCCAGCGCCACGCGGCGACGCGAACGAGGTTTTCTGGAAGTACAAGGGCCAGGATCTCATCACCGATGGCCTGATCTTTTCCAGCGTGGGTATCCGCGAATACGCCATGTTCCTGCATTCCGCCGCCATCGTGATCGGCCCTGGCGGTACCGGCACCGAGTGGGAACTGTTCCAGATTCTCGAGATGATCAAGAGCGAGCAACTGCAAGCGGTGCCCATCTATCTGGTGGGCAACAAGGACGTTCACTGGAAAAGTTTCTACGACCGGCTGGATGACATGGTTCGCCGTGGAACCATCCGCACCGGCGAAGTGACGAAGCATTTCGAGCACATCGAACGGGCGGTGGATTTGGTCCCTCTGCTCGAAAAGCGCCTGGGCTTGCCCTGACCGCGGCGCGTCGTGCTGACTCTCCGGCTTGCTCACGCCGTGCTTGATGAAAGCGCCAACTGCGCTAACTGCGTGCGCAGTCCTGCCTTTAAGCCTGCGCCGCCTGCCGCTCTGCTTCAGAGAGGACGTGTGGGGTGACCACAGGTGTGACCCCATCGGCCGCGAAAAATGGGGAGCCTTTCGACTTTCTGAGAATCTTGCCTTTCAATAAAAAAGGCAAGACCGTGATCATGGCTCTCAGATTGAAGGTCTTGGGGGTTCCGGCCGGCGGCGTTCCCTTCGCGTAACGCCCCATGATCCGGCTTCGAACCGGCCCCAGTGTCTGTTCGAGCAGGCGCGCATCTCGTGCCGTGTAGACGCCACTCAGGAAGCCCGTCCAAGGTTCGCCGGGACGGGCGTTGGCGATGGGCGTGTTGCAGCACGATGTGGAGTAGCGAAAGGTTCCGTTTGCTGTGAGGCGCGTGCACTTCAGATGCTCCAAGCCTTGCAGGATCCTCACGTCCGAGGGGTATGCCGGAACCACCTCGGTTCCGCCATTCGCGTCCAGCAAATCGGTGCGCCTCAGGTGATTCAAATACATCTGGCAATCGTCGCAATAACAAACCAGACGGCCCGGTGTATTGCCGGGGAACGCTCGAAGCTCGGCGCGAAACTTTCCGCATTCACACTGGATTTCCATGGCGCAAGTCTTTCCGTGCAAGGCTGATGGACGGGAGGAGTCAGTTTGCGCCGAAGTTTACTGGTTGGCGTGAATTGCTCAGAACAGTAACGAAGCTCTGCAAGGCCTGTTCAGCCGGTCGATGCGACACTCCGACTGAATAGGCTGGTGAATGCGTGTCGGTGCCCAACGATCTTCTGGAGTGTGAGGGTTTCAAATTCCACAGTCGTTTCCGGCTGGACTTGGACGTAAGCAATTCAAATCAAAACGCCCATGCGCCCAACTGGTAGTAGTCAAACCCGCTGCTACGCCCGCCTAGACAGGTGGCCAGAAAGTCTTCAGTTTTCCGGTACATCGTGAGATTGTTGGTCCAGCGCAGGTTGCCGTGACCATCGCCCTTGAAGGTGACGTATTCGACCTCCTTGTTTGCCTTGCGCAACGCTGCCACCATCTGCTCAGCTTGTTCCAGCTTGACGCGCGAGTCGTTCACGCCATGCATGATGAGGATGGGGTTTTTGGCTTGTTGGGCACGGTACAGCGGAGATTTCGCATTCATGCGCGCGCGGTCTTCCGGATCGGCGGGATGCCCAACGAAACGGTGCCACCAGGGCAGGCCAAGTTCCCAGTACGGAGGCACGGTCTCCAACAAGCGTGCGATGTCTGTCACGCCCACCACGCTCACCGAACAGGCAAAGACATCGGGTGTGAAAGTGGCGCCCACCAGGGCTGAGTAACCACCATAACTGGCTCCGTAGATCGCCACGCGCGCGGGATCTGCCACGCCGCGTTCCACTGCCCAACGCACGCCGTCCACCAAGTCATCGTGCATGCGGCCTGCGAATTCACCGATGGCTTTTTCCATGTGCGCGCGCCCATAACCACTGGAGCCCCGGTAATTCACCTGCAGCACCGCATAACCTCGATTGGCCAGGAACTGTTGCAAGGACCGGTTTGTAGCGCCACTGCCCCAGCGGTCGCGCCGCCAGGGGCCGCCATGCACCAACAGCACCATGGGGAGCCTTTCCTGAGTCACGCCCACGGGAAGTGTCAAATAACCATGGATGGTCAACCCGTCCCGCGCCCTGTAAGTGATGGGTTCCGTGGGTGCAAGATGCTGTGCGATCAGGCTCAATCGGTTCTCGCCCAGGAATTGGGGTTCGTGTCCGTCCCTCAACAGGTAACTCCGCGTGCCCCGGTCGGTCGCCACCGCGACGGTCAGTACCTTGTCCGTCTGGTCTGTGCTGGTGACCAGCACCTCCGCAGGGCGGTCACCGGTCATGCTGGACAGGCGCGCCGCCAATGTGGGGTCGAATACCTTGCGCTCGGGATACCCTGGCATCGAGTAAGCCACCAAGGGCTCTCGTGTGCGGCGGCTCAGGGTCACGTTGTCGATGTCCACATCGGGTGACGCGTACACCAGTTCCTCCGCACCACTGGTCAGGTCCAGCCGAACCAGTGCTTGCTTGTCGCGGCCTCGGTTAGACAGGGCCCAGGCTTTGCGTCCGTCATCGTGAATGCCGAAGATGTTCAAGCTGTCCCATCGGCTCCATTGGGTCACTGTGAACCAGCTTTCAGGTTCTGAACCCAGGCGTTCCAGCAGACCCTGGCCTTCTAATACCTTTGCGCGTGCGCGCAACTGTCCGTTCCGATCGACACCCCACCATGTGACATTGCCTGGGTTTTGGCTCAGCAACACCGATGTGGCATGTTCAGGGTTGAAGCGGTAGAGATCGAAAACCTTCCTGTCGCGCTGGTTGGACGTGATGATGAAGTCAGACGATCCTTCCACTACTTCCGATATGTTCGTCACAGAGCCCGGAGCGTGCATAAGCTCGCGCAGGCTCGTGTCCGAGCCGTCCACCTGACCTGTGTAGATGCGCAAGTTCTCGTCCCCGATCGGGTCTGCCGTGATGGCCAGCCAGCGGTTGTCAGCGCTGAATCGAATAAAGCGCGCGCGGATGCGAAACGCCTTGGCATCGTCGCCGTCGATGGATCGAACCCATACAGCAGGCGCCAGCCCATCGTTGCCGAACCACGCGATGCGCTTCCCGTCGGGTGACACCTGATATCCACCCGTGGATTGCAGACTGGCCACGAAGTCACGCACCGGTACCAGCTCTGGCAAATCTGCCCCTGCCAACGATGGATGCGTAGGTCCGATGGCGCAGCCAGTGATCGCCGTCAGCATCACCACCAGCGCAGCGCCGTGCGACCAACGTCTCAGGGTATGCGTGTTCCACTTTGACTTCATTGGGTATTCTCGCGTTGTTAGAAGACTGTCTTGGGGCATTGTGCAAAGCACTACCTTAAGATCAGCCAAAGGCTGAGTGCATGGTCGTCGGCAAGCGGCATCGCAAGCACCACAATCACTCCATGCACATCCTGCTGATTGAAGACGACTTGGATCTGGGCCGCGCGCTGCAGTCCGCGCTGAAAGTGGAGGGACTGACCAGCGAATGGTTGCGCCGTGCCTTGGACGCACCGTCCAACTTGGATGAGAACGCCATGGACTGCGTTCTTTTGGATTTGACGCTGCCAGACGGCAGCGGTTTCGATCTCCTGACACGCTGGCGATCTCAGGGTGAAAAAGTGCCTATCATCGTGATCACGGCCCGTTCGGCGATCGAGGACAGACTGGCCGGGCTCGATGGCGGCGCGGACGATTTTGTGATCAAGCCATTTTCCACGGCCGAGTTGATGTCGCGCATTCGCGCCGTCCTGCGTCGCAGCGCGCGCCAAGCCAGTGAACGCTGGGTGTTGGGGGATCTGATCGTCGAGCCACGCCGTCATGTGGCAGAGCGCGGAGGTTCCAGACTCGACCTTTCGCCCAGAGAGTTCCAACTGTTACTGGAGTTGGCCCGTGAGCCTGGCATCGTGGTTTCGAAAAGCGTTCTTTCACAGCGCCTGGACCCTCTGGGTGAGCCGGTGGACTTTGCCGCCATCGAAGTCCATGTCTCCAACCTCCGCCGCAAGATGGGGGCTGACTTGATCCGCACCGTGCGCGGTGTCGGTTACCTGCTGCAGCCATGAACACCCTCTCGCCCCGAAGAACGGCGCGTCTGCGCGCTGCCTGGAGTTCGATCGCTGAGCCGACACTGGTGCGTCGCTGCTTGATATCAGTATTACTGGCTTTTTTTCTGGTGTGGGCTGTCTTGTTGGTTTATATCTTCATTACCTACAAACAAACGATCACGAATGAGCCAGGCCTTCAAAAGTATGGCGACGCCCTGCTGGTATCCCTTCAGGACATGGTTGAACCTGCGCATGCAGCTTCCGCCTTGAGTTCTACCGACACTTGGACCAATATTCGGCGTCGCCAGATCGGTTTGTTACCTGGCGCCTTGCTATACGAACTTAAAGATGCCACCGGTCAGTCCGTTTTCACTTCAACCGACCTGCAAGCTCTGGCCTTTCCCACCTTTGCGCCAGAGTCGATTGGCGTCATCACCGAAGCCAACGCGGGTGACGTCGTGTATCGCATTTACACAGGACACAGTACACGTTGGCGCTTGCGCGTGATTGAGCAAAAACGGACGGATGCCGCATTTCTTGCTCGCAGCGCACGCAACATCCTGCCTTATCTCTTGCTCGCTACGCCTTTCGTGCTGTTGCCCATCTGGTTGTCCGTGCGCAGTGGGCTGCGGCCATTGCAGCAGTTGGCAGCGCGAATTGCCCACCGCAGCACGGATGACCTGAACCCTGTTGGTTTTGGTGCCCGACACCGCGAACTCAAGCCATTGGAGCAGGCGCTCGACCGTCTTCTGAGCTTGCTTCGCATGAAGGTAGAACGAGAACGAGCCTTTGTGCAGGATGCCGCGCATGAGATACGAACGCCGCTCGCAGTGATCACTGCACAAGCGCATGTGATGGCTCGTTCGAGGAGCGAGCACGAGCGCGCCCAGGCCCAGGTCCACTTGGAGCAAGCAATCTCTCGTGCGTCGCACCTGGCTCACCAACTGTTGGACTTGGCCGCATTGGATGATGCCCAGCGCCCCGCGCCGAGAGAGGTCGATGTCGCGCAGTGGTTGCGTTCAGTGCTTGCACATGTCGTACCTCAAGCCATGGAAAAGCACATGGAGCTGTCGCTGGATGCGCCGGAAAGCCTTCCTGCTCGGTTGGATCTTTTGGCTCTGGAGTCCATCGTGCACAACCTAGTTGACAACGCACTGCGCTACGCGGGTGGCTCGGCCGTCGTTGGCAGTAGGCGTGGCACCGCCATTGCCGTCGTAATGCGCAACGAAAGCGGCGTTCTCCATCTGTCTGTGCGGGACGATGGGCCAGGCATCGCGCGTGCAGATCAGTCCAGGGTCTTCGAGCGGTTTCACCGCGGGGTTGATACCGCGGAGCGCGGATCAGGGCTGGGCCTGGCGATCGTGCAACAAGCCGCGCGGCGCATGCGCGGACAAGTTCGCCTGGTAGAAGGTTTGGAGGGACGGGGGGTAGGCTTTCAAGTCAATTTGCCTCTGTGAGATTGGGCTATGGCGGACCTTAAGCCAGGAGTCCGAGGTAACTCGGCATCAGCGCCGGAGATCTGAACATAGGTCTTCGTTTTGAAAAGATCGGCGCCAAAGCAATCCCGCACGACGTGATACTACATTCGTCCTACGCACGACTGTCAATGCATCGGCTGCCCCAGCCGTTTGCTCACCCGCGATACCGCGTAATTCACGAGACAGTACAGCGCCGCGACTACGAGGTAGACGGGCACCAGCGATTGGTAATTGGCGATGAGCACCTTGGCGTTCTGCATGAGTTCACCGTAGGTGACGACGTAGCCGAAGGTGGTGTCCTTGACCACGATGACCAACTGCGCAACCAGCGCCGGAACGATGTAGCGCAGGGCTTGGGGAAAGACAACGTGGAAGAACACCTTGGCTTCGGTCATTCCCAGGCTGCGCGCGGCGTGGCTCTGGCCTCGGGGAACGGCGAGCACGCCCGCGCGGTAGACCTCGGCCACCACGGCCGCGGCGCTGAGACCCACAGGCAGAGTCAACATCCAGTAAGTGCTGAGCTTGATGCCGACTTGCGGAAGCACCAGGAAACACGCATAGATGAGCAGCAAGGTCGGCGTGCCTCGCAGCAATTCGATGGTCGCGACGCTTGGCCATCGCACCAGTCGCGGTTTGGCCAGCCGCCCCAGCAAAAGCACCAACCCAAGGGTCAGTGCGATGACGGCGGCCATTGCCGCCGAGGCGAGCGTGCCCAGCAGGCCCTTGCCCAGGAAGCCCCAGGTTGTCGGCAAGGCAAAGAAACTCCAGTATCGGTCGTCGAGTTGTCCTGCGGCGTGGAATCGGAGCACCACGCCCGCAGCCAGCAGGAGCAATGCCATCGTCGCGATCAAGCTCGCCGCCCGAGTGACCGTCCGAATCCTTGGACTGGTCGCGGCAAACAGCCTGTCTTCCAGCGGGCGGCTCATCGCAGAATCCGCGCTTTCTTTTCCAGGGTGGCACCAGCCCAGGCGATGAGCAAGCCGGTCGCCACGTACATCGCAGCCGCCAACGCGAACGCGGTCATGCCCGCGGCGGAATCGGTCGCGATCTTGGACACCAGTGCCGTGAGTTCCCGGCCTGGAACCGGTATCTGCGATGCCAGCGAGGTCGACAACATCAGTGCGATGAGCAATGAGGTCATGGGCTGCACCACCGCGCGCAGCGCCTGCGGCAAGACCACGGCAAGGATGATCTGCAGGGGCCGCAGCCCCAAGCTGAGTGCCGCGTCGATTTGGCCGCCCGGGATGGTGTTGATGCCCGCGCGCAGGTAGTCCGCCGTGAACGCGGAGCAGATCAGCGCTAGGGTCAGGACCACGCTGGGCTCATAGTCGATCACGATCTCGAGATCGGGCAGCGCGAACACGATGAAGATCAGCAGTGCCGCGCTGGGGATGTTGCGGAAGATCTCGACGTAGACGGTCAAAGCCAAGCGCAGCGTTGGCAAGGGCAGGAGCCGCAGCACCGTAACGACCAGGCCCAGCAAAAAGCCGGGTACGAACGACAGGATCGTGAGTTTCCAGGTCAGCAAAAGGGCCTGCCCGAAGGCAGGCCCGTGGTCGGCCAGCAGCCTGGACATCTCGCCCATGGGTCAGGGGATGGCGGGCGGCGTCGGAACGGCCGTGCTGCCGGTGCGTTGTCCGATGGAAATCGTCCAGAGCTTGGCCCAGGTGCCATCGGCTTGCAGCTTCTTCAGGAAGGCATTGATGAAAGCCACGCCGTCCGAGCCCTTGGGCAGTCCTATGCCATAGAAGTCTTGCGCGCCAAAAGGCGCGCCCGCGAGTTTGGCATCACCAGTCCCCAGGCTCAGGGCGTTGAGCAGCAGCGTGTAGTCGGTCACGTAGGCTTCCACCCTCCCTTGGCGAAGCGCATCGAGCGCTTCCTGGTGCGTCTGGAACTCTTGCACCACCCCCTTGGGCGCGTACTGCGCCAGGATGGCGGGGCCCGTGGAACCCGCCTGCGTGGCCACCTTCTTGCCAGACAGATCGTTGTACGACTGGATCGTCTTGTTGTTGGCCTTGACCAGCACCCCGGCCTGCGAGGCGTAATAAGGCCCCGCGAAGGAAATCTTCTCGGCGCGGGCAGGGGTGATGGAGTAGGTGGCGAGCACCAAGTCCACCTGATCGTTGATGAGCACCTGCTCGCGCGTGGACGAGGTCACTTGCGTGAACTGGACCTTGGCCCCGTCACCCAAGATGTAGCGCGCAATCAGTTGGGCCAGGCCCGCGTCGAAGCCGCGGGTCTTGCCGTCTTTCTCGTTGAGCAGCGCGAAAAGATTCGAGGTTTGCAAGCCGCCCAGCCGCAGCGTGCCAGCCTGCTTGACCTTGCTGGCCCAGGTGCTTGAGCGAAGGGTCTCGGCGTTGGCGATGGGGCCCTGCGCGATCAAGGCGTCGAACGCGGCCGCGTCGATGGGCGTGCCCTGGGCGAAAATCGATGCCCCCGTGAGGGTCGCCAGAGCCACCACGGTGGATTTCAGTAGAGTTGTGATTGACATGCCGTCCTCGTGAAAGCGGTTGCGCGAATCAATATACAGCAGCGCCTCGCCGGCGCGCTGGCCGCACCGAGCCTAGCGCGGCCAAGCTTTGCGAGGTGCGTGATCTTGGGCGTGGTGATACCCCGCCGCCATGAGTTGTACGGAGTTGGATTCGCTCGTCATGCAAGCGCCTGTTTCACACAAGATCGATGCCGCCATGTTGGAGGCGCTGCCACGCACCTCGGGCGTGTATTTCTTTTGGGGCGGCAGCACGCTTCCTTTGTACATCGGCAAGAGCGTGGACATCCGCAGCCGCGTCCTGTCCCACGTCAGAACCGAAGATGAAGCCGAGATGATGGCCCAGACCCAGCGCATTGACTTCATCGAAACCGCTGGTGAGATTGGTGCGCTGCTGCTGGAAGCCCATCTCATCAAGAAGCTGGCCCCGCTGTACAACATTCGCCTGCGGCGTCAAAGAAAACTGTGCTCAATCCGCCTGGAAACATCTGGATGGACCCTCACCCCGGAATTCGTCTCGGGCAGTGAAACGGACATCGCTCACGCAGAGGATCTCTACGGCTTGTTCGGGTCCGTGCATGCGGCCAAGGAAAAACTGCGGGAGCTGGCGGCACAACACCGTCTGTGCATGGGCTTGCTGGGACTGGAGACCATCGGTCGACGGGGTTGCTTCGGGCTTCAGCTCAAAACCTGTCTTGGCGCCTGCGTGGGCAAAGAAGATCGCATGGCCCACCACCAACGTTTGATCGCGGCGCTACAAGACCTCAAGGTGCAGGCGTGGCCGTATGAGGGCGCTGTCGATCTGGTGGAACAGTCTGGGGGATGGATTCAGCGGCATCGAATCCAAGATTGGCGATTCCAGGGCACTTGGTGTTCCAAGACGGGCGCCTTCACGGAGCATGAACGCCATGGTTTTGACATGGACACCTACAAAATCCTCGTGCGCCCCATCATGCTGGGGACCGTCAAGATCGAGCCTGTGTGACGCAGGGGGCGTGCCGACCGCACGACTTTTTTGATCCGCAACGCATCTTGAGGAATGAGTGTGAACAGGCCCTAGATAGAATCAAAGACCACGCAGATCGGCTCAATGTTGACTTGCGTGCAACATTCCATCCACAACAACCGAGTCCAGAAACATGGCAACTGCAAAGAAAAAATCCTCCCCCTCCGCTGCGAAGAAGACTGCAAAAGCGCCTGTCGCAGCCGTGGTGCGTCCCATCAAGGACACCTTCACCAAGGGCGCCTTGGCCAGCCACTTGGCTGAGCAATCGGGTGTCGAGCCCAAGGCTGTGAAGGCTGTGTTGGCTGCTTTGGAGGCCACTGTTTTGGGCGCGGTCAACAAGAAGGGCGCCGGCGAATTCACATTGCCCGGACTGCTCAAGATCGGCGTGCAGAAGGTGCCGGCCAAACCCAAGCGCAAAGGCATCAACCCGTTCACGAAGGAGGAACAGGTGTTCGCCGCCAAGCCCGCCACCGTGCGCATCAGGGCACGCGCCTTGAAGAAGCTCAAGGACGCGGCGCTCTGATTCCGTCCTCCATTCAAGCCTGCAGGAACATTTGATAGGCAGGGTTCAGCGTCTCGTCGATGTAGGAGTAACCCAATGTCGCGAGAAACTGCTTGAAAGCCTTGTCGTCGGACTTGGGCACTTGCAGGCCCACCAGGGTGCGGGCGTAGTCCGCGCCCTGGTTGCGGTAGTGGAAGAGGCTGATGTTCCAGTTGGGTTGCATCAGGCTCAGGAATTTGAGCAGCGCCCCCGGCCGTTCGGGGAAGGTGAAACGCAGCAGGCGTTCGTCCTTGGCCAGAGACGAGCGGCCACCGACAAGGTGGCGAATATGTTCCTGCGCCAAGTCGTCGTGCGAGATGTCCAGGGTGGTGAAGCCGTTGCGCTTGAAATTGGCCGCGATCTTGCTGCTCTCGCCGGGCGCGCTGGTGGTCAGGCCGACGAACACATGGGCCTTCTTCTCGTCGCTGATGCGGTAGTTGAACTCGGTCACGTTGTGCGGTCCGCCGGGCAATTGCCCCACGACTTCGCAGAAGCGGCGGAAGCTGCCGCGTTCCTCGGGCATGGTGACGGCGAACAGGGCTTCGCGCGCTTCGCCCACTTCGGCGCGCTCGGCCACGAAGCGCAAGCGGTCAAAGTTCATGTTCGCGCCACAGAGGATGGCCGCGTAGGTTTGCCCCTTGGTCTTGTGTTCGGCCACGTACTGCTTGATGGCTGCGACCGCCAGCGCGCCTGCGGGTTCGACGATGGAGCGCGTGTCGACGAAGACATCCTTGATGGCGGCACACACGGCGTCGGTGTCCACGGTGATGTAGCCGTCCACCAGCTTCCTGGCGAGGCGGAAGGTTTCCTCGCCCACTTGCTTGACGGCCGTGCCATCGGAGAACAGCCCCACGTCGGGCAGCATCAGGCGCTTGCCCGCCTTGACGGACTGCGTCATCGCGCAGGAGTCCTGCGTCTGCACACCGATCACCTTCACCTCGGGGCGCACGGTCTTGATGTAGGCGGCCACGCCCGCGATCAAGCCGCCGCCGCCGATGGCGACGAAGACCGCGTCCAGCGGCCCCTGGTGTTGGCGCAGCATTTCCATCGCCACCGTGCCTTGGCCCGCGATCACGTCCGGGTCGTCGAAGGGATGGACGAAGGTCAGGCCATTCTTCTTCTGCAACGTCATCGCGTGGGCGTAGGCGTCGGAGTAGCTGTCACCCTGTAGCACCACTTCACCGCCGAGCGCGCGCACGGCCTCGATCTTGACTTGCGGCGTGGTCGTGGGCATCACGATCACGGCACGGACCCCCAGCTTGCTCGCCCCCAACGCCACGCCCTGCGCGTGGTTGCCGGCGGAGGCGCAGATCACGCCCTTTTTCAACTGCTCCGGCGTCAGATTGGCCAGCTTGTTGTAAGCCCCACGCAGCTTGAAGCTGAACACGGGCTGCTGGTCCTCGCGCTTGAGCAGCACCGTGTTGTGCAGTCGGCGGCTGAGGGTCTTGGCCTTGTCCAGCGACGTTTCCACCGCAACGTCGTAGACGCGGGCGTTCAGGATTTTCTGCAGGTAGTCGGCGGGGGTCAGGGGGCGTGGCGCGCGGGCGGTGGCTTTTCCGGTTTTCATGCGTGGGGCGATTTCTGCTCAAAGAGACGTCGGTGGTACCAGGGCTGTCCGCTGGGGGGTGTGCGGGCAGGGCGGTGGCGCAGGGATAATTCGCGTCAACGCAAGGCAGGGGGCGTGAACCCCATGTCAAACCCCCATTTTGACAAGGAAACAAGCGATGGAATGCACGGTGAGCTGGACGGGCGCGAGCGGCACGCGTTCGGGCATGGGTTTTGTGGCGGAAACGGGCAGTGGCCACGTGTTGATGATGGACGGCGCGCCAGACGCGGCCAAGCCCGAAAACGGCGGCCAGAACCTGGCGCCGCGCCCCATGGAAACGGTGCTGGCAGGCGCGGGCGGCTGCACGGCTTACGACGTGGTGCTGATCTTGAAGCGGGGCCGCCACGATGTGCGCGGCTGCACGGTCAAGCTGACCAGCGAGCGCGCCGAGACGGACCCGAAGGTGTTCACCAAGATCCACCTGCATTTCACGGTGACGGGCAAAGGCATACCCGAAACGGCGGTGGAACGCGCGATCGCGCTCAGTCACGACAAGTACTGCTCGGCCACCATCATGCTGGCCAAGACGGCGGAAGTCACGACCAGCTTCGAATTGAAGGAAGCCTGAACTCTCGGCGCGTTGCTGTCGCTCCGCAGGCCCGCAGGCTGGGGCGACCGCTCCTCATGAGACGCTGCGCGTCTCTGAAATCGTCGGGTTCACCCCAGCCTGCGGGCCTGCTCGAACCTTGGGTGATCGTGGGGCGGTGTCAAACCTCAGTGTGCCTCAGCTCAAGCGCAGGGTGTGTGGGCAAGCCGAGCCGCCGATTTCGTAGCGCGTCGCGCTTGATGTTTCACCCTTTTCTTGCTCTTCTTGGTTTGCGCTCCGCAGGCCCACGGGCTGGGGTGACCGCTCCTCATGAGACGCTGCGCGTCTCCGAAATCGTCGGGTTCACCCCAGCCCGTGGGCCTGCTCGAACCCAGGAGGACCGTCGGATGGTGGCGAGCCTGAGTTGATCTCGCCTCAAGCGCGGGGCGTGTGGGCTTGCTCGGGTGCTGTGCGTCCCAGCAAACACCCGCGCATCAGCGACTAGCGCGTTGTAGGTGGGCCAGTCGCGCCGCCGATTTCGGAGCGCGCAGCGCTCTATGAGGCGGACGGCTGGGCCGCCTTCAATGCGCGTGCAGGCTCGTGAAGTTTGGGCTTCTAGTGCCCTCGCCCTTCCCGATAGCGCCCACTCGTCTTGCGCAACAGCGGTGACGCCTCGCCCAGCCGCGCCAACGTCAACCCCGCATGGGCTTGCGTGATCGCCAACCCCAAGGCATCCGCCGCGTCTGGCCCGGGAAGACCCGGCAGTTGGAGCAGGCGCTGCACCATCGCTTGGACCTCCGCCTTGGCGGCACGGCCATGTCCGGCCACGGCCTGCTTCATTTGCAGCGCGGTGTACTCGGCCACCGGCAGATTGCAGGCGACCAGGGCCGTGAGGCAGGCGCCCCGCGCCTGGCCCAGCAGCAGGGTGGACTGCGGGTTGACGTTCACGAAGACGATTTCCACCGCCGCCTGCGCGGGTTGGTAGCGCGCCACCACCTCGTGGATGCCATCGAACAGCACCTTCAAGCGAGCGGGCAGATTGCCCTGTTCTTCCTTGGCCGTGCTGATCGTGCCGCTGGCGACATAGTGCAAGCGATGACCGCGCGCCTCAATCACGCCGAAACCCGTGGTGCGCAGCCCCGGGTCGATGCCCAAGATGCGCAGCGGTGTTGGCGTGGGTGTGAGGGTGCTCATGTGAACTGCGGGCAGCGGGGGGTCAGGGCGGCAGTTGCGCGAACCACAGCCGCGACTCGATGACACCTGCGCGGTCGGCGAGGTAGCTGGAGTTGGGCAGCTTCTCAAAGAAGCGCGGGCGCGGCAGCATCACCGCCAAGCGGGCGGCTTCATCCGGCCCCAGCTGCCAGGCATTCTTGCCGTAGTAGCGCTGGGCAGCGGCTTGCGCGCCGAACACCCCTTCGCCCCATTCGACATGGTTCAGGTAGATCTCCAAGATGCGGCGCTTGTCCAGCACGGTTTCGAGCATCAGCGTCAGCACCAGTTCCTGCCCCTTGCGCAGCAAGGTGCGCTCGCCTGACAGAAACAGGTTTTTCGCCAGTTGCTGGGTGATGGTGGAGCCCCCCACCACCTTGGGTTGCCGCACCGCTTGCTGGGTGGTGCGCTGTGCGGCGGAGCGTTGGGCCTGCATCTCGGCGCGGGCCTGGGCCGCCGCGTTGCGCGTCCAGGCCTCTTGCAAGGCCACCCAGTCCACGCCAGGGTGGTTCACGAAACCGTCGTCTTCGGAGGCGATCACCGCGCGCTTGAGGTGCGATGAAATCCGCTCGTAGTTCACCCATTGCTGGCGCCAGCGCAGCGGCTTGGGCTTGCGCACCACGGCTTTCTTTCCACTCGCTGTCACGGGCGCAGGCGGGTCCACGCGGCTTTCTTGCCAGAGGCGAAACAGCTCGGAACGCTCAAACGCAGTGGATTGCGGATCGACGCGCGTCATCAAAGCGACGCGCGCAAGAAAAAACAGCTGCAGCGCTAGCCCCGCGATCAGCAGCAGGAGCAACCAGCGCCAGAGAGCCCGCAAGGGCGAGGACAGGGGACCGCGCATGGAACGTGACCGGTGAGAAGAAGCAGAAACGGGCGGACGATGAATGGCGTGTTGGCGGTAAGCAGAGTGGCCGGTCCGCTTGTCATAAGCGCCGAGCGCTGGCGCGGGCATCGCGGCCTGATCCTCGGGCAATTCGTCCAGGGCGTGCAGCAGGGACGGACTGGCTTCTGGATGCAGGTCATAGCGGCTGTCGTCGAAATCTGCTTCGTTGCCGCGCGTGTCCATGCGCTTGCGACCAGGAAACAGCCATCGCGACAGTCGTTTCAGCATCCTTGGGGTCCTGCTGGGCGCCGAGGCCATCAACGCGTGGGGGCGTTGCTCACCTGAGTTTGCAGCGTGGCATCGTGCTCAAAACGGAAGCGCGACACGACCACGATTTGGTCGGCCTGCTTGCGCATGGCTGGCGTGAACGCGCCAAACGGTGACGCCGCTTGGGCAATGGCCTGGGCGCGCCGGTCCAGTTCACGGTTGCCTGAACTTTGCGCCACCTCGGCCGTGACGATGCGACCTTGGGCATCCACGGTGAGCGCCATGGTCAGCTCGCCGTACAGCTTGCGCCCTGCCACGTTCGGGAAGTTGGCCGTGCCCTTGGCTTCGATGGCGCGGCGCAGGCGGTCGTAGTACTGGGCGTAGGCCGCCTCGCGCGTGGCGGGGCCGATGTAATGCTTGCGTGGCCGGGCGCTGTCTTGTTGGATGCGGCGCTCAATCTCCGCCAACTGCTTGAGCAGCAAGCGGCGCTTTTCTTCCTGGGCGGTGTTGGCGCTGCCTGCCGCCTCGCTCTGGGGCGATGGCGCGGGCAGGCTCGCGAGCTGCTCCCGCACCTGGGCCAGCAGCAGGTTCTGCTGCGCCTGCAGGCGCTGGAGTTGCTCGTTGGTTTCCTGGTCCAGGGTGTCGCCTTGCAGATCAATTTGCGTCGCAGGCAGGGGGCTGGTCGCGCGCCCGGCTTCGAGTTCGCCACCGCCCGCGAGCTTGCTTTGGGCGATCGCCTTGGCGTCTTCGTCGCGGGTGTCCTCTTCTTCACTGCGGGCGTTGACCAAAATCACTTCCAGCGGCGTGTCGCGGAAGGCGCGATCAAACGCGTCGGGCGCGACAAAACGCACGGTCAGCAGGACCGCGTGCAGGCCCAGGGACACACCCAGCGCCCATTGCAGGGTATTGAGCTGAAAGGTCGGCAGCCGCATGGGTTAGGTCAGGCGCAAATTCACGGGGCCGGATTATCGCTGCAGTGGCTTGGCGGCAGGCGGTGTTAGCCCCCGCCAGCCTGGGGAGTCGCATCCTCCGCGGCGGGCGCCTCGTTGACGTCCACCGCGATGGCGATGGGGCCCGCGGCCAGGGTGTCGTCGTCCTCGCCTTCCACCGCATCGGTGGAGTCGTCGGCGCTGCCGGTGGCATCGGAATCCAGCCGCGCGATCACGGTGCCGCTGACGTCTAGCGCCACCTCGTCGATCGCGCCGAGTTTCACCCGCACCCGCGCGCCGCGGGGCAGGCCTTGCGTGCCCAGCACGGGCAGCACCAGGGGCAGGGTGTCTGCGCGCGCCAGGTTGTCCTTGAACACCGTGGCGTCCAATTCGGTGATGCCTTGTTGCGCGAGGTACTTCAGCGTCCAGTAGCGCTCGATGGTGGCCTGGTAGCCGTTGTAGGCGGTGTAGGCCGCGTCAAAGGCGCTGATGATGGCGAACAGCTCCGCGTCCTTGGGCTTGAAGGGCGCGGCCAGCGCGGCTGTGCGGCCGTGACGGGCGCAAGCGATGATTTGCCACTGGTTCACCAGGTCCGTGTAGCGGCGCAGCGGCGAGGTACTCCAGGCATAGCTGGGCACGCCGATGCCCGCGTGCGGCAGGGCCTTTACGCCCATGCGCACCTTGACTCCTGGCGCCAGGCTGGCCTGGCTGCGGTAGATGGCGGGCACACCCAGCTCGGCCAGCCACTGGCCCCAGCTGCTGTTGGCCAGGATCATCGCTTCCGCGACGATCAGGTCGAGTGCCGCGCCGCGCTGGCGCACGCTGATCTGCACTTGCTCCTGACCTTGCGGTTCGCCCGTGTTGCCCAGCAGCCGGAAGTTGTAGTCCGGCCGGTTGAAGGTCTCAGGTTTGCCACGGACGACTTCGCGTCCGGCCTTCAAGTGCTTGGCCAAACGGTGCAAAAAGCCCAATTCCGCGCGCAATGCAGGCGTCAAGAGGGCTGCATGCGAGTTGGCCTCGGGGACTGTCGCGGGCGTGTGGCTGGGGTCGCTCAGCCATTGCTCGGTCACCACGCCATCCAGTTGGTCATGGCGCAGGTTGTGGACGATGGGCACGCGCTCCAGCTTGGTTTCGCTGTCGACGAATTCCAGCGAGTCTTCCTTGAAGCGCGCATAGAGCGACACGGCCGGGCAGGCTTGGCCTTCCTGCAAGGTGTAGCGCTGCACCACCTCGTCGGGCAGCATGGTGATCTTGTAGCCCGGCATGTAGACGGTGGACAAGCGGTCGCGGCCCAGCTTGTCGATGGCGTCGCCGCGTTGCACAGCCAAGCCTGGCGCGGCGATGTGCACGCCCACCGTCACCGTGCCCGAGCCCAGGCCTTGCACCGACAGCGCGTCGTCGATTTCAGTGGTTTGCGAGTCGTCAATGGAATAGGCCTGGACGCTGGCCGTGGGCAGTTCGTCCTTGATCTCGGGCGCGACGAGGTTCGCGGGGAAGCCGTAGCCCTTGGGGAAGTTGTCGAACAAGAAGCGCCGCCAGTGGAACTGGTAGGGCGAATCGATGGCGCCCGCCGCTTGCAGCAGGTCCAGCGGCGCCTTCTGCGTGGCGCGCGCCGCCTCGACCACGGCCTTGTACTCCGGCGCGTTCTTGTCTGGCTTGAAGAGGATCTTGTAGAGCTGTTCGCGGATCGGATCGGGGCAACAGCCCTGGGCGAGCTGCTGCGCCCACTCGCCGATCTGGATCAAGAGCAGGCGCTTCTTTTCGATGGCGGCCAGGGCCTGTTGGATGATCTCTGCCGGGGCCTTCTTGTAGCGTCCCTTGCCCGCGCGGCGGAAGTAATGCGGTGCCTCGTGCAGCCGCAGCAGCGCAGCAGTTTGCTGCGTCAACGTGGGCGGGTCTTGAAAGTAGAGGGCGGCCAGTTCAGCAAAACCGAAATCGTCTTCGGGTGCGAATTCCCAAGCCAGGTCCAGTTCAATGCCCTCGGCCAGGGGTTGGGCCTCGGCCAGCAACGCGGCCGGGGCAGGTTTCTCGAACTTCAGCAGCACATTGGCCGCCTTGACCTTGACCCGCTTGCCGGAGTCCAGTTCCACCTGGAGCGAGGCGTCGGCTTCGGAGAGGATGCGACCGGCGAGGAACTTTCCGGCTTCGTCGAACAATGCAAACATGGGGGGATTGTCCCATGGGGGCTGAAGTTTCCCGGTCAGACCACACGTGGCAGCGTCTCAGCGATAGTCGATCGATAGAATATTTGCGCTCGGTCCTTAGGACTTGGCGCTTTTCGTTGCGTTAGTCAAGAAGAAATTGCTGTGTTGGGCTCGTTAGGCAATCCGGCTCTCGTTTTGGGTCTTTGAGCCAGACCGTCCTTTTAATTCAGGTATAGAGAACAGAATGAAGAAGATTTTTACTGGGGTCATGATCAGCATGACGCTGACCTGCTCTGCATTTGCCCAAGCCGTCTATGTTGGCGTTGAAGGGGGGGCAGTTGCTTTTAAAGATGAAACCGACGACATAGCTAATACATATGTCAATGATTACAACGCCTACAGTGCCAGTGTCGAGCAGGATGCCGGGACCGTGGCGTTGCGGCCATTTGTTGGTGTCGAGTTCACAGAGAACATCGCGTTGGAGTTCGGTTTGATGAGCTTCTCGCAGGACACCTCGGTAGAGGGCTCTTACTCTGGTGGCTTTTACAAGGAGTCTTGGGAAAGGGCATGGCGAACCGTCGATTTTTCCGCGCTGCTTCGCCCGGCTGCCGATTCCCAATTGCATGGACTTTTTGCCCGGATCGGTGGGCATTCCACGAAATCCACTTATGAATTCAAGAGTTCATTGGGAGGCAGGGAGAACAATTCGGAAACCAAATCTGGCGCACTCTTTGGCCTGGGCTACGACTGGTTCTTTGGCGAAAGCCGTGCACACCACGCGTTGCGCCTATCGTTCACGCACTACGGCAATGTTGCAGGTCTCGAGGACGATTCCCTCAATATCCTGGGCGTTGGATATTTCTATAGATTCTGAAACTAGGCATCGGCCGCAAGCACCGCTGCTGATCAAAAAAAGGCCGCTGCCTAAGTGTTGGGGCTAGCGGCCTTTTCATGTGCGTGTCTAGGGCAACGTCAAAGCGCATCATCCCGCTTGCAGCAAAACCACCAATGCCCCCGCCCCCCCCTCGGCCGGTCGCGCTTGAACGAAGGCCAGCACGTCCTTTTTCTGCGCCAGCCAGCCCTGCACGCGGCCCTTGAGCACGGGGGTCTTGCCGGGTGAGCCCAGGCCCTTGCCATGGACCACGCGCACGCAGCGCAGGCCTTGTTTGCGGGCCTCGCGGATGAAGGCGGCGAGTTGTTCGCGCGCTTCCTCGGTGCGCAGGCCATGCAGATCGACCTGGGCCTGGATGGCCCAGTCGCCTTTGCGCAGTTTGCGCGTCACGTCAGGGCCGATGCCGCTGGCCCGGTAGCTCAGGTGCTCGTCGGTGTCGAGCAAGGTGGAGACGTCGAATTCGTCGCTGATGGATTCACCCAGCACGGCGGCTTCGTCGCGTTGACGTTGGAAGGGGATGGGGGCAGGTTTGTCGGTTTGCAGCTCCGCCCGCCGGGTGCCGCCATGCTTGGCGGCGAGCTTGGGCGGCAGCGACTGCACGGCCCCGGCGGCGCGGCGGAACAAGTCGCCGTCGCTTTGGCTCTGGCGCGCGCGCTTTTTTTCCTCGGCCAGTCGCTCGGCTTCTTGCCGGGCCTGGGTTTCCAGCGCTTTCTTGACCTGCTTGAGGTCGGCCAGGGTATTGAACTTCGCCTTCATGGCCCTGGTTGTACACCAGCGCCGCTGGCGTGATTGCAGGTACACCCAGGCCGCTGGTGTTACAGCAGCCCTCGCTCCGCCATCGACAGCGCCTGCCCGGGCGCGACGATCACGTGGTCCAGCACGCGCACATCCACCAGGGCCAGGGCGTTTTGCAAGCTGCGCGTCAGCAGTTCGTCCGCGCGCGAGGGCAACACGCTGCCGCTGGGGTGGTTGTGCGCCAGCACCACGGCCGCGGCATGGTGGTGCAGGGCGCGCAGCACCACCTCGCGGGGGTAGACGCTGGTTTGCGCCAGGGTGCCGCGAAACAGCTCTTCCAACGCGAGCAGGCGGTGCTGGCTGTCCAGCATGAGCACGGCGAAGCATTCGTGGGGCTTGGCCGCGAGGTGCAGTTGCAGGTAATGCTTGACGGCCTCGGGCGTGTCCAGCGTCGAGCGGGCCCGCAGTTGCTGCGCCAGCGCGCGGCGGGCCAGCTCCAGCACCGCTTGCAGCTCGGCGCGCTTGGCCGGCCCCAGGCCCTTGACCTGCTGCAAGGACTCCCCCCCGCTTTGCAGCAGACCGGCGACGCCGTCAAAAGCGTCCAGCAAATCCTGCGCGAGTTGCAGAACGCCCTTGCCCGCGATGCCGGTGCGCAGCAGCAGGGCCAGCAATTCGGTGTCGGAGAGAGCGCCAGGCCCGCGCGCCAGGAGTTTTTCGCGTGGGCGGGATTCGGTCGGCAAGTCTTTGACCATGGGGTGGGTATTCGGGGGCGGGTGAGGCTGTGAGGGCGTTCGCTTTCTACAATGTCGGGTTGGGCGCGGCCAGGGGCTTGACCTTTTGCGTCCCCGCCTTTTCAGTCTTCCACTTTTCAACCGGCAGGTTTTTTCATGAGCGCCACGCCCGCGCGGGTTGTCCCCGGCTCCTTTTTGACGTTGCATTACCGTCTGGCGGGTCCGGCGGGTGATGTCGTCAACACCTTCGGCGGCAAGCCCGCCACGCTGACCATTGGCTCCGGTGAGCTTGCGCCTGCCATTGAGGAAGCGCTGATGGGGCTGGAGGAGGGCGTGCACACGCAGTTGAATCTTCCAGCCGGTGTGTATGGCGAGAAGAACCCAGACATGCAGCAATGGCTGTCACGCAAGGAGTTGCGCGAGTTGGGGGACCCGAACGAGGAATACCGCGTGGGCGATGTGGTGCAGTTCCCCACGCCCGATCGGCAGGGGCAGTTCGGCGGTGTGGTGGTGCAGACGGGTGAGCAGGCTGTGCTGTTCGACTTCAACCATCCGCTGGCGGGCCAGCCGGTGACGTTCGAAGTGCAACTGATTGGTGTGTTGTGATGGGTGCAATGAACGTGGGAACTTTCATGGACGCGAATGCGCAAATCCTTTTGGCCGAGCCCCGTGGTTTCTGCGCCGGCGTGGACCGAGCCATCGAAATCGTGGAGCGGGCATTGGCCAAGTTCGGTCGGCCGATCTACGTGCGGCATGAGATCGTGCACAACACCTATGTCGTGAACGACCTCAAGGCCAAGGGCGCGATCTTCATCGAAGAGCTTGACGATGTGCCGCCGGGCGCCACTCTGGTGTTTTCCGCTCACGGGGTCAGCCGGGCCGTGCAGCGTGAGGCCGAGCGGCGGGGTTTCCAGATCTTCGACGCCACCTGTCCGCTGGTGACCAAGGTGCATGTGGAGGTGGCCAAGCTGCACAAGGAAGGCTACGAGTTCATCATGATCGGCCACAAGGGGCACCCCGAGGTCGAAGGCACGATGGGGCAGCTCGACAGTGGCATCCACTTGGTGGAGGACGAGGCCGACGTGGCACGCGTGCAGCCTGCGCAGAGCGAGAAGCTTGCGGTGGTGACGCAGACCACGCTGTCGGTGGACGATGCGGCGGGCATCCTGGCGGCGGTGAAGGCGCGCTTCCCGCAGGTGCGTGAACCCAAGCAGCAGGACATCTGCTACGCGACCCAGAACCGGCAGGATGCGGTGAAGGTGCTCAGCGGCCAGGTGGACGTGCTGGTGGTGGTGGGCAGTCCGACCAGTTCCAACAGCAATCGCCTGCGCGAGGTGGCGCACAAGCGCGGCGTGGCCGCCTACATGGTGGACAACGCCGATGAACTGCAGGCCGCTTGGTTCGAAGGCAAAAGTCGTGTCGGCCTGACGGCGGGTGCGTCTGCGCCGGAAATCCTGGTGCAGCAGGTGATCGAGCGCATCAAGGCTTTGGGCGCGGTGTCGGTGCGCAAGATGGAGGGGGTGGAGGAGACGGTGAAGTTTCCTTTGCCTAAGGGGTTGAAGGCCTGATTTTTTGTGTTGCCGTCTTCGTGGGTGGCGGCGGCACGCGAGTTGGGCCTGGGGGCCGGGGCGCTCATGCGGGGGTGGTCGGCTGCGCCGACTTCGCATTGGCCAGGCCTTGAAGTCCTGTCCGGCATAACTCGCTGCGCGCCGTTGGCGCTTCGCTCAGACACGATGCCGGAAATCAGATCACGAAGCGACGCTCACTTCGTGTAGCGTCGCAACGGCCTTCAAGACCTGGCCGATGCCACCCCCGAAATCGCGCCCCGGCCCCCAGGCCCAACTCGCTAGGGCAGCAGGGTTGGTGGCCTATTCGTCGAGTGCCAAGCATCGGGATCGAGCAGGCGTGCGGGCAGGGGGCGAACCCGCCGATTTCGATTTTGCGTTCAGCAAAATCACATGAGGCGTGGTCGCCCCCTGCCCGTGCGCCTGCGGTCGCCAAAAGCGCATCCCAGCAATCTGATCGTGAGTGAACGCGCCCCCCTACAATCCACCCCCATCATGCTAGACCTCAACCTGCTCCGCAAAGACCTCGACGGCGTGCTGGCCCGTCTGGAAACCCGCAAGAAGCCGCAGCCCTACCTGGACGCCGCCCAGTTCCGCGCCCTCGAAGCCGAGCGCAAGACCTTGCAGACCCGCACCGAGGAACTGCAAGGCAAGCGCAACAGCCTGAGCAAGCAGATCGGCGCCCTCATGGGGCAGGGCAAGAAGGACGAGGCCGAGGCTGCGAAGGCCGAGGTCAACGCGCTCAAGGGCGAGCTTGACACCTCCGCCGCGCGGCTGGAACAGATCCAGGAACAGATGCAGGCCCTGCTGCTGGCCGTGCCCAACCTGCCGCACGAGAGCGTGCCCGTGGGTTCCGACGAGCACGGCAATGTGGTCGTGCGCACTTGGGGCGAACCGAAGAAGTACGACTTCGCCGTCAAGGACCACGTGGACCTGGGTGAACCGCTGGGCCTGGACTTCGACACGGGCGCCAAGCTGACTGGCGCGCGCTTCACGGTCATGAAAGGCCAGATCGCCCGCTTGCACCGCGCGCTCGCTCAGTTCATGCTCGACGTGCAGACGCAGCAGCACGGCTATACGGAGTGCTACACGCCTTACATCGTCAACGGCGACACGCTGCGCGGCACGGGCCAGTTGCCCAAGTTCGAGGAAGACCTCTTCGCCGCCAAGAAAGGCGGGCAGGAGGGCGAGGCCGAGAACGTGTCGCTCTACCTCATCCCCACCAGCGAAGTGACGCTGACCAACTTCGTGCGCGACGAGATCGTGGCCGAGGCGGACCTGCCCATCAAGCTGACCGCCCACACCCCTTGCTTCCGCTCGGAAGCGGGCAGCTATGGCCGCGACACCCGCGGCATGATCCGCCAGCACCAGTTCGACAAGGTCGAGATGGTGCAGATCGTGCATCCCGACAAGAGCTATGAAGCGCTGGAAGAAATGACCCGCCATGCCGAGGCCATCCTGCAAAAGCTGGGCCTGCCCTACCGCGTGATGAGCCTGTGCACGGGCGACATGGGCTTTGGCGCTGCCAAGACCTATGACTTGGAAGTGTGGTTGCCCGCGCAGAACACCTACCGCGAGATCAGCTCGGTTTCCAACTGCGAAGCCTTCCAGGCCCGTCGCCTGCAGGCCCGCTACAAAAACGCCCAGGGCAAGAACGAGCTCTTGCACACCCTCAACGGCTCTGGCCTCGCCGTTGGCCGCGCCCTCGTCGCCGTCCTGGAAAATTATCAACGCGCGGACGGCACCGTCGAGGTGCCGGACGCACTCCGCCCTTACATGGGCGGAGTGTCGGTGCTTGCACCGACAGAGCGTTGATGATTTCAGTGCAGGCTCACTTCGCGCAGCGAAGTGAAGCGCAGCGGGCCGGAACTAAAACCCCCCATCCAGACGGCACCGTCGAGGTGCCGGACGCACTCCGCCCTTACATGGGCGGAGTGTCGGTGCTTGCGCCGACAGAGCGTTGATGATTTCAGTGCAGGCTCACTTCGTGCAGCGAAGGTAAGCGCAGCGGGCTGTGTGCCCAGTGTCTTGCGCTCCGGTATAAAGCGGACCAACCGGTCCCAGGCCGAAGGAGCGCCACCATGAACTCACGACTGCGTCGCAGCCTCTGTTTCGCTGCGCCGTCCCTGCTGCTGGCGCGCGCCGCCACAGCAGCCGACACCTTGGCCCCCGGTCAGCCGGCGCCGGATTTCTCCTTGCCAGACCAGGACGGTCAGACCCGCCGCCTGGCGGAGTGGCGCGGCAAATGGCTGGTGCTGTACTTCTACCCCAAGAACGACACGCCGGGTTGCACCACGGAGGCCTGCAACTTCCGTGACGATTGGCTGCAGCTGCAAGAGCTGGGCGCCCAGGTCGTGGGGGTGAGCGTGGACACCAGCGCCTCGCACGCGGCCTTCGCGCAGAAGTACAAGCTGCCGTTCCCCTTGCTCGCCGATGCGCGCGGCGAGGTCGCGGCCCGCTACGGCGCGCTGTCCGACTGGATGGTCGTCAAGATGGCCAAGCGTCAAACCTTCATCATCGACCCCCAGGGGCGCATCGCCCGCATCTACCGCACGGTCGATGCCGAACAGCATTCGGCCCAGGTGGTGGCCGATCTACGGCGCCTGCGGTCCCAGCCTCCGACCGGCGCAACGCCGACCTGAACCCTCCGAAAGGTTGACCGTGCGTCTGCTCATTCTGGAAGACGATCCTCAATTGGGCGAGGCCCTCAGCGGCGGCTTGCGTCAGCAGGGCCACGTGGTGGACTGGTTCACCTCCGGTCCGCCCGCCGACGCGGCCTTGCGCGACACGGCCTACGACGCCCTGGTGCTGGACTTGGGGCTTCCTGGCACCGATGGCCTGGTGTGGCTGCGCCGCTGGCGCCAGGGCGGCTTGGCCCTTCCCGTGTTGGTGCTGACCGCGCGCGACACGCTGGAGCAACGCATCGAAGGACTGGATCTGGGCGCGGACGATTACCTCATCAAGCCGATCGCGCTCGACGAATTGGCTGCGCGCTTGCGCGCCATGCTGCGCCGCGCCACCGGTCGCGCCACCCAGGCTGAATGGGTGCATGGTGATTTGCGCTACGACCCCGCCAGCAAGCAGGTGCGCTGGAAAGACAAGCCCGTTGAACTGACGGGCCGTGAGATCGCGCTGCTGGAAGTGCTGCTCAAGAACCCGCAGCGCGTGCTGTCCAAGAACCAGTTGCTGGAGCAACTCTACGACTGGGGCGGCGGTGAACCCGAGAGCAATGCCTTGGAGGTGCACATCCACCACCTGCGCCGCAAGATCGCGCCCGGCGTGGTGCGCACCGTTCGGGGTCTCGGCTACGCCTTGGGCGCCGCGGAGGGTGAGGCATGAGTCTGCGCCGTCGCCTGCTGCTTTACTTGCTGATTTGCGCGCCCGTGGTATGGCTGCTTGCGCTGACGGCGTCGTTCTTGCAGGCCCGCAGCGAAGTCAACGAACTCTATGACACCGAGTTGATCCGTTTCACGCGGCAGGTGCAGCTCACCTTGATCGGTGTCAACGCCAGTGGGGGCACGGGGACCATGCCGGATTCGCCCGTGCGCGGACAAGCGGATTTGGATTCCCTGGCCATCGTGGTCTGGGACCGTGACGGTCAAGTCTTGCTGGCCGATCGCGAGGGCGCGCAATTGCCCTTGCGGCCCGACGGCGCGGGGTTCATTGATCTGGAGCTGAACCAGGAAGCGTGGCGAGCGTATTACTTGCAGTCGGCGGACGGCCGCTGGCTGGTGGCTGCGGGCCAGAGCCTGCACGAGCGCGATGAGTTGGTCTATGGCCTGATCGGTAGCCAGTTGCTGCCTTGGCTGGTGATGCTGCCCATTCTCTTGGTGGCCATGGGCTGGGCCGTGCGCCAGGCGCTGGCGCCCGTGCGCGCCTTGACCGACGAGCTGGGACGGCGCGGCGCCGACGAACTGAAGCCCTTGCCCGCGCGGGACGCGCCCGTGGAGCTGCGTCCGATGCTGGAGGCCATGAATGGCCTGTTCGAGCGCATCACCGCGACCTTGGCGCGCGAGCGCCGCTTCACGGCCGACGCCGCGCACGAATTGCGCACGCCTCTGGCCGTGCTCAGCGCTCAGTGGGATCGTTTGCGCGGTGCGCGTGAAAGCGATGAGCGCGAATACGCCATGCATGCTTTGCGCGCCGGCATCGACCGCATGGCTCGCTTGGTGGATCAGCTCTTGCGGCTGTCGAGGCTGGAGGCCGCCCAGGGCTTGCCGCACTCAGGTGAGTTGGATTGGCCGGAGATCGCGCGTCAGGCCATGAGCGAAGTGCTGCCCTTGGCCGAACGCAGACAAATTCAACTCGATTGCTTGTGGCCCGAGCCCCCCCAAGAGCCGCCGAGCTGGCCAGGCGATCCGAACCTGATGACTGTGCTGCTGCGCAATCTGTTGGACAACGCCACCCGGTATGCCCCGCAAGGCAGCACGGTCAGCCTGGGCTTTGAAGTGGACCGGCTGCGCGTGAGCAACGCAGGTCCGGCGCTGTCGCACGAGCTGCTGGCCCGCCTGGGCGAACGTTTCCATCGTCCCGAGGGTCAGGCCGAGAGTGGCAGTGGGCTGGGCGTCTCGATCGCCCGGCGCATCGCTGAGCTGCATGGCTTGACCCTGAGCTACGGCGCGCTTGCCGATGGCACCGGCGTGGAGGTCGTGCTGGCCCGGACTTGAGGTGGACCACCGACCACCAGGGTGGATGAGGCCTGATCAAGGGCGGAGCGGGAAGCAAACCCGCCTCGGGTCAGTTGGCCCGAGCCTTGATCATCAGGGCGCGGATTTCTTCGCGGCGGCCAGTGTCAGCAATCTGACGGCCAGGGCGGGCCGGCGCCTGCAAGGCACGCTCCAGATAGCTGATGCCCTCGACCTTGCGCTTGTTCTCGATGAGGAATTCACCGTAGAAGAAGTTCGCGTCGATGGCCGTCGGGTTGATTTCCAAGGCCTTCTTCAGCAGGGTCTCGGCCTTGGCTTTGTCACCAAAACCCAGGGGCCAGCCCGGCACCTTGTAGTACAGCACGCCCAGGCTGCCGTAGGCGGAGCCATCGAGTACTTGTCCGTCGATGGCGATGGCCTGTTCGTAGAGCGCTTTGGCCTGCTTGACCAGGCTGAGCGCACCCAGACCGCCTTTTTCTCCGGCCAGCGAGCTCACGATGATGCCTTCCCATATCAGCGGTTCGCTGCGACCGGCGAAGCTCGCACTGACTTGGTGGGCTTTCTGGGCCAAAGTCTCAAAAAGCTTGGCACGTTCCGAGACCGGCGTCTGGTAGCGGATCACTTCCCAGTCACGTTGCAGGTCGGCGACGGCCTCGTCCACCGTCGCCGCCCGCGCTGTGCCCAGGAACAGCAGCACGAAGGTCGCGAGCAGAGGGAAGAAGACTGCCGCGAGCGCGGCGCGGTTGACGCCAAGGCGAGGGGCGAGGCGCTCCATGTTCGGTTGGGTGTTCACGAGGTGGCTCCTTGGATGGGTTGTGTTTGGGTCTGGGTTTGATTGAGATGTCGGCGGTGTTTCTCGAAGCTGCCGTCGAGCAGGGGGCCGACGGCGCCGTTCAGTCGCGCGGCCAGCCGTTCGGGCCAGCCGATGTAGCGTTCGGCGGCCTCGTCACGGATCAGTCTGATCAAGGCCTGCGCCACAGTCTCGGGGCTGTCGCTGGCGGTGCCGGTCGCGCGGTTGTAGGCCTCGGCCTCGCCGCTGTTGAAGGCCGTGCGCGTGCTGCGCGGGGCCAGCAACTGGACGCGGACCGAGGTGTCCGACAGCTCACGCCGCAGCGATTCCGCGAAGCGGTGCACGCCAGCCTTGCTCGTCCCGTAGAGGCTGAAGCCCGGCAGACCGATGGCGCCCAGGGCCGAGCCGACGAAGACGATTTGCGCCTGGGGCTGGCGTTGCAACTGCGGCAGCAAGGCCTGGGTCAGCAGCATGGGCGCCAGCAGATTGGTCTGCAGCACCTGCTGCATGCGCGTGGCGTCCAGCGTCCGTAGCGCGCCGAAGCCCGCCTCGCCCGCTGCGTGCACGACCACGTTGATGTCGAGCGCTGCGCAGCGCTTGGCCACCTGTTCGATGTCGCTCGGATCGTTCAAGTCCGCCCGGACCCAGTGTTGACCGGGGGCACTGGCTTGCGGCGCGCGGCTCACGCCCAGCACTTGGGCGCCAGCTTGGCGCAAGGCTTGGTCCATGGTCGCGCCGATGCCGCCGCTGGCGCCGGTCAGCAGCACGCGTGCATTCTGGAGCTTCATGCCAGCACTCCTTGCGCGTGTTGCGCCGTCTTGGTGGCCGCGCCCGCCGCCGCTTGCGGCAGGGGCAGGCCGCGGAACACGTCACCGTAGAGTTTGAAGAAGGCCCGTGCGGCGTGCACGATGTCGGCTTGATCGGCCGGGTCTTCGATCTGGTCCATCAGCAGCGCGAAATGCGCCGTGTGCTCCTGATCCAGCGTGCCGTGCGAGCGCAGGTAACTGAAAGCACTGTCGGGCAGGCCCAGCGGTTTCTGAATGGCGTCGGCTGCTTGCAGCGCCAGGGCCACGCTGGTGCCTTCCAGCACGTGCACCATGCCGAAGAAGCCCAGGGGATTGCGGCGCGCGATGGTGTCGTAGGCGTAGGCGACCATCACCTCCGTGGCATGCGAGGGTTGACCGTGGCGCACTGCCTCGGCGTCACCGCCGCAGGCGCGGATGTCGTTGAGGATCCATTCGTCGTGGCCGACTTCTTCCTCGATGTATTCGTCCATCGCGTCGTTGAGCCAGGCGTGGTGCGCGGGCAAGGCCGCCTTGGCCGCGCGCAGCAGCGGCACGGTGTGCTTGACGTGGTGGTAGGCCTCGGTCAGGAAGGCGATATAGCTGGCCAGGGATACTTCGCCGCGCAGCAGCACGCCCTGGATGATGGGGGCGGCCAGCAGACCCAGGCGGGCGTGGGCGGTGTCGTTCAGGAGACGGTTGTGAAAGCTCATGGTGGAGGTCCTCAGGAAGTCAGGGTTTCGGGATGGAGGGCGCGCATGTCGCCATGCGCGTTCAGGATGGCGGCGCGTTGGGGGCGTCCGTTGGCGGTGGCGTAACCGGTTTGCGCGCTGAAGGCGCCACGGCCCCGGGTCCAGCGCGCCACCCGCGCGTAGTCGGGCAAGGAGGCGTTGGCCGCATCGACCGCGGCCTGCAGCGCGGCGTCCGGCAGGTCTTCTTGCAGTGGCCAAATCAAGGCCCACAGGCTGGGTTCGCCGTCGCCAAAGACCACGGCTTGGCGGATCACGGGCTGGCTGCCCAGCGCCGTTTCCACCCACTCCGGGGAAATGTTGCGTCCGTAGGCACTGATCAGCAGGTTCTTCTTGCGACCCTGGATGTGCACGTGGCCGTTCGCGTCGATGTGGCCCAGGTCGCCGCTGGGCCACCACTCGGGCGCCGGATGGGCATCACCCAGGTAACCCGCGAACAGGCTGCCCGCGACTTCGATCTCGCCGTCGGCGGCCACGCGCAGCCGCGCATGGGGCAGGGGGCGGCCCACGCTGCCCGCTTCCTGGGCACCGGGCAGATTCAAGGTTTGCACCGACGCGCCTTCGGACAGGCCATAGCCCTCGTAGGCGGGGATGCCCAGGGCCTGGGCGGCGGCGATCAGGGGGGCGCCGACAGCGGCACCGCCCACGGCGACGAACTTCAGGTTGGCGGGCGCGCGCTGGCCGGTCTGGCGCAGCAAGCCGACCCAGGCCCGCAGCATCTGCGGCAGCAAGATCATGCTGTCGGGCGCGTGGCGCAGCACCGACGCGTGGAAGGTCGCCACATCGAACTGCGAGGAGCCTTGCCAGCCCAGCTCGGCCAGCGGTGGCGTGATCAACAGCGCCCCTTGGCGGCGCGCCGCCATCTGGCCCGCCACGTTTTCCAGCAGCACGGCGAAGGGCAGCACGCTCAAGTGGCGCGTGATGCCCAGCGGGCCCAGAGCCTGAACCACGCCATCGGCCACGCGTTCCATGGCGGCCAGGCGCAGACAGACGCCCTTGGGCGCGCCAGTGCTGCCCGAGGTGTAGGTGATCTTGGCCGTGCCTGTGGGCATGGGCAGGCCGTGCGCGGGCAAGTGCGCCACGTTCAAGGATGAGCCAGCCACCTCCATGTCCTGCCAAGGCAGGACGGGCCACGCCGCGGCCGCGGCGGGCGCAGCCACCAGGGTGTCCACCCCGGCGGTTTGCAGCGCGTGCCGGATTTGCTCGGGCGTGAAGAAGGGCGGTAGCGGCACGTGCACGATGCCCGCCCCTGCGGCGGCTTCGTCCAGCACTGTGACGGCGGCGCCGTTGTCCAGCAGCGTGGCCAGCACCCGGGTGCCGGTGTAGCGCAGCGCCAGCTGTGTCGTGCGCACGGCCGTGCTCAGCTCGCCAGCGCTCCAGGCGCGCTGGCCGTCATGAAGAACGATGCCATTCATGACAGGCTCCAGCGGCGCGCGAGCGCGCGCAGGCCCAGGTCCAGGCGGCCTGCCACGACCACCGGGCGGTGGTCGTAGTAGCTGCCCCAATCGGCGGCGTCCGCGCCCAGCAGGGCCGGATCGGCCAGCCCCAGGGCCAGCGGCGTGATGCCCAGGCGCACGAAGAGGTGCTGCAGTTCCTGCGTGAGGGTGCTCACCACCCATTCGAGGTCCAGGCTGGCCAAGTGCGGCCCCATCAGGTGGATCAGGCGCTTGCCGGCGCCGGGCTGCACGGCCGAGAGGTGACCCACCTCGACGATGCGCGCGCGCGAGACGCTTGCGCAGGCATCCCGGCCCAGCAGTGCTTCCACCGGCTCGGACAGGTAGCGTTCCAGGAACAAGGGGCCGCTGTCCGCGACGCGGTAACCCGCGGCGGCGCTGATCTCGCCGGCCTCGTCGCGCAGGCTGATCAGCGTGGGCGCGAAATGCTGGACGCGGGCGCCATAACGATCCCGATAGACGTCATGGATGAAGCGCTCGACCTGCGGGCGTTCCTCGTCGTCCACCGGATGGACGGCGAGGTGGCGGCGGCCCGGGGGCAGGGCGGCGACCGAGAGACCGGTGAACGGGGGGTGGGAAGCCTGGGCCAGCATGTGCAATCCTTCGCGCAAGGCGCGTTGTTGGGATGGCGTGATGTTGGCGGCCGTGCCTTAAGCGCGAATTAAGTGCCCGATCGCGGCATCGATGGGGGCTTTGAGGCTAGAATTCGCCCCAGCCGCACCCGCGGCGCACTTGATCGGGAGAGACTGTCGCCACATCGTGCGACGGCGCCGAAGGAGCAACCGCCCCGGAAACTCTCAGGCAAAAGGACCGGTCCGGTATTTTTCGCACTCTGAAGAGCCACCGCGTTTCGTCAACGCGGTGCACCGCAGGAGCAAGCGCCCCAGCGTCCTTGAACGCCAGGCGGCGTGAATCTCTCAGGTTCCAAACAGAGGGGGCGCGCATGGCGCATGCGTTCCAAGCATGGGCATGTGTCGGCGCCTTTCTCAACGACGTTTGGAGTGCATTCCATGAAAACCATCGCCGTCATTGGCGCCGGCATCACCGGCGTCACCACCGCCTACGCCCTGTCGCTGCGTGGCTACTCAGTCACCCTGTTCGAACAAAACCGCTACGCGGCCATGGAGACGTCCTACGCCAACGGCGGGCAGCTCTCTGCCTCCAACGCCGAGGTGTGGAACCATCCTTCGACCATCCTCAAGGGGTTGAAGTGGATGCTCAAGGCCGACGCGCCCCTGCTGGTCAATCCCAAGCCGAGCTGGCACAAGTTCAGCTGGTTCGCCGAGTTCCTCTTCAACCTGGGCAAGTACCAACAGAACACGATCGAAACGACGCGCCTGGCCATCGCCGCGCGCCAGCACATGTTCGCCTGGGCCGAAGCCGAGGGCCTGGACTTCGACCTGAAGAAACAAGGCATCCTGCACATCTACCGCAGCAAGAAGGAATTCGACAACGCGGCCAAGGTGTCCAAGCTGTTGGCTGCCGGTGGGCTGGAACGCCGCCCCGTGACCCCCGAGGAAATGCGCGCCATCGAGCCCACGCTCGCGGGTGACTACCACGGTGGCTACTTCACCGAGAGTGACTCCACGGGTGACATTCACAAGTTCACCAACGGCCTGGCCGCCGCCGCCGAGCGCCGGGGGGTGAAGACCCTCTACGGCCAGGAAGTGCTGCGCCTGGACAGCGACGGACAGCGGGCTCGCGTGACGGTGCGCGCGGGCGAGGGCCAGGAAACCTTGACCTTTGACAGCTTGGTGGTGTGCGCGGGCGTCAAGAGCCGCGCCTTCGCTGCTCAACTGGGCGACCGGGTCAACATCTACCCGGTCAAGGGTTACTCTATCACCGTGAACCTGCAGGACGCAGCGAGCCAGGCCGCCGCGCCCAACGTCAGTCTGTTGGACGACGCTGCCAAGCTGGTGACCAGCCGTCTGGGTGCGGACCGCCTGCGCGTGGCGGGCACGGCCGAGTACAACGGCTACAACAAGGACATCCGCGCCGATCGCATCCGTCCGCTGGTGGACTGGGTGAACCAATGCTTCCCCGGCGTCAGCACGCGCCAGGTCACGCCCTGGGCCGGTCTGCGTCCCATGATGCCGGACATGATGCCCCGCGTGGGCCGCGGCCGCCGCGCCAATGTGTTCTACAACACAGGCCACGGTCACCTGGGTTGGACCCTCTGCGCCGTGACGGCCGACATGGTGGCCGAGGTCGTGCAGCACAGCGGTGGCGCCGTGAGCAGGGGTGCCACCGCGCTGAAGACGGCCTGAGAGCCTGAACGCATGAAGCTGGGATGGCCCGCATGCCATCCCCCGAACGGGCGCCCCGTGGCCCATGGGGCGCCTGTTTTCGTTTCTGGGAGCAGCGAGGGAACCATGCCCGTGTCCAAGGGTCACGCGCCGAGGCCATAATGAGCCCCGCCATGAACCAACTCGAAGCCCTGCGACAGTACACCGTGGTGGTGGCCGACACCGGAGACTTCCGCCAGCTCGCCGCCTACGCGCCCCAGGACGCGACCACCAACCCCTCCCTCATCCTCAAGGCGGTGCAAAAGCCTGACTACGCGCCGCTGCTCAAGGACACCGTGACGCGGCACCCCGGTCGGCCGATGGACGAGATCGTCGATCGCCTGTTGGTGCGCTTCGGGCGGGAAATCCTGGCCCTGATCCCGGGCCGGGTGTCGACCGAGGTGGACGCCCGCCTCAGCTTTGACGCCGCCGCCACCGTGGCCCGTGCCCAGCGCATCCTCGCCCTGTACCGCGCCGAGGGCGTGGACACGCGGCGGGTGCTGATCAAGGTCGCCGCCACTTGGGAAGGCATCCAGGCCGCCGCCGCGCTGGAGCGCGAGGGCGTCCATACCAACCTGACCCTGCTGTTTTCCTTCGCCCAGGCCGTGGCCTGCGGGCAGGCCGGCGTGCGGCTGATCTCGCCCTTTGTGGGGCGCATCTACGACTGGTACAAGAAGAGCGCTGGCACTGCTTGGGACGAGGCGGCGAACGCGGGGCCCAACGATCCCGGCGTGCGCTCGGTGCGCCGCATCTTCGAGCACTACAAGCGCTTCGGCATCGCCACCGAGATCATGGGCGCGAGCTTTCGCAATGTCGGCCAGATCACGGCGCTGGCCGGGTGTGACCTGCTGACCATCGCGCCCGAGCTGCTGGCGCAACTCGCGGCCAGCCAGGCCCCGGTGACCCGCCAGCTCGACGCGACGGTAGCCCAGGCCATGGACCTGCCGCCCGTGCAGTACGACGAAGCGGGTTTCCGCTATGCGCTCAACGACGACGCGATGGCCACGGAGAAACTGGCCGAGGGCATCCGCGCCTTCGCCGTTGACGCGGTGAAGCTCGAGCAACTGATCCAGGCCGTTTGAAGCAAGACGGATTGACGCAAGAACGAGAGAAGGGACTTCGCATTGACGACGCACACCCCGCGCTGTGACCAAGCGCCCGCCTGGAGCCTGCTGCAAGACCTGTACGAACGCCGGGGCCGCGCCCTGGATCTGCGTGACGCCTTCGCCCGCGACGCGGGGCGTTTCGACCGCTTCAGCCTGCAGGCGCCCCAGGTTTTCGCCGATCTGTCCAAGAACCTGGTGGACGTCGAGATCAACGACGCGCTGACCTTGCTCGCGCGCCAATGTGGGCTCGAAGCCCAGCGCGACGCCATGTTCACTGGGGAGCATGTCAACCGCACCGAGGACCGCGCCGCCATGCACTGGCTGCTGCGTTACCCCCGTGGCGCCGCCTCGGCCTTGCCCGCCAGCCTGCAACCCGCCCTGGCCGAGGTGCACACCGTGCTGGACGCCATGCTGGCCTACGCCGAGACGGTGCGCACCGACGCCGACATCACCGACGTGGTGAACATCGGCATCGGCGGCTCGGACCTCGGCCCCCTGCTGGCCGTGCAGGCGCTGGACCCGTATGTCGACCACCGCAAGCGTTACCACTTCGTCTCCAGCGTGGACGGGCATGAGTTGAGCGCCGTGTTGCGCGGCCTGCGGCCCGAGCGCACGCTGTTCCTCGTGGCGTCCAAGACCTTCACGACCATGGAGACCCTGACCAACGCCTGCACGGCGCGAGACTGGTTCCTGAGCAAGATCGGTTACCACGACGAGCCGCGCAACCCGGCCGACGTCGCGCGCTACATGGAGCGTCACTTCTGCGCCCTGACCAGCAACGCGGCGGCGGCGGCGGAGTTCGGCGCCACGCGCACCTTCCCCTTCTGGGACTGGGTGGGCGGGCGTTATTCCATGTGGTCGTCCATCGGCCTGATGATCGCCATCGCCGTCGGTGCCGAGCGCTTCCGCGCCTTGCTGGCGGGCGCGCATGCCATGGACCAGCACTTTCGCGAGGCGCCGCTTGAGAGCAATTTGCCGGTGCGCATGGCCTTGCTAGATGTCTGGCACCGCAACTTCCATGGCTTCGGCAGCCGCAACATCGCGCCGTACCACAGCGGCCTGCGCCGCCTGCCCGCCTACCTGCAGCAATTGGCGATGGAGAGCAATGGCAAGCGCGTGGACATGGCCGGGCAGACCCTGCCTTACGCCACCGCGCCCGTGGTCTGGGGCGAGCCCGCGGCCAACGGCCAGCACGCCTATTTCCAGATGCTGCACCAGGGCAGCGACGTGATCCCGATGGAGTTCGTGGCCGTCAAGCACGCCTTGCATGACCTGCCGGGCCACCACGTCAAGTTGCTGGCCAACGCCTTGGCGCAAGCGCAAGCCTTCATGCAGGGCCGCCGCACCGAGGATGGTCACCGCCACATGCCGGGCAATCGGCCCAGCACCTTCCTGCTGCTGGAGTCGCTGACGCCGGAAAGTCTGGGCGCCTTGATCGCGCTGTACGAACACCGCGTGTTCGCGGCGGGCGCGCTCTGGGGCATCAACAGCTTCGACCAGTACGGCGTCGAGCTGGGCAAGGTGCTGGCCCTGGACATCGAACCGCGCTTGGCCAGCGGCGACGCGAGCGGGTTGGATGGCTCCACCGCGGGCTTGCTGGCGCGGTTGCGCGCATGAACGTCGTCTTCGATTTCGGCGCCGTGCTGTTCACTTGGCAGCCGGCCGAACTGGTGCGGCGCCAGTTTCCGCACCTTACGCCCACGGCACAGGCCGCAGAGCAGCTGGCGCGCGATCTGTTCCATCACGAAGACTGGCAGGGCTTTGACCGCGGCGACCACGCGCTGGATGAAGCCATCGCACGCATCGCGACGCGTCTGTCCCTGCCGGGTGACGCGCTGCATGAACTGCTGGCGCCCATCGGCGAGCGACTGGCTCCCATCGACGCCACGGTGGCGTTGCTGGCGCGCCTGCGCGAACAACGCGACGCCCAGGGCGACTTGCGGCTGTACTTTCTGTCGAACATGCCCGCGCCCTACGCGCGGGTGTTGGAACAGCGGCACGACTTCATCGGCTGGTTCGACGGCGGCATTTTCTCGGGCGACGTGCAACTGGCCAAGCCGCAGCCGGAGATCTACCGCCTGCTGGAAACCCGCTACGGCCTGGAGCCCGCCCGCACCGTCTTCATCGACGACATGCCCGCCAACGTCGAGGCCGCGCGTGGCCTGGGCTGGCAGGCCATCCATTGCACGGCGCCCGACCTTCTCGGTGCGCAATTGCAGTCCTTGCTGCCTTAGCGGATGCCCGCGAGGGGCGTCGCGGGCTGTATCTTTCTCTCTCTCTTGACGCTGGGCCATCGGTGTGAGGCTGGACGCCTCAGCGCCTTAGCGCCTTAGCGCATCGCCGTCACGCCAGGCGCAGCGGATAGCTCAGCAGCACGATGTGCAGAAGATTGACCGCCGCATGCAGCCCGATGGCCAAACTCAGACGGCCGCTGTAGTGCAAGGCCACGCCATAACCGAGGCCGGCGCAGGTCGCCACCACGGCGAATAGGGGGCTGAAAGGCAGGTGCGCCGCACCGAACAGGCCTGCCGCCAACAGCAATCCAGGCCAGACGCCCAGGCGCTTGATCAGGGCCGTCTGCAACAGACCGCGAAACAGCAATTCCTCCGCCAGCACGGTGACGCCGAGATTGACCGCCAGCCACAGGAGCAGGCCTTGCGGCCATTTGGGTTGCCAAGCGACCAGGCCCAGCGCCATGGAGAGCAGAGGCATCAGCAGCAAGGTGGCGATGCAGGCCAGCCCGGCCTTCTTCAGCGAAATGACCGGCCTGTGTGCTTGCCCCAACCACCAGGCCAGCAGGGCCGTGCCCACCAGCAGCTTGTCCCAGGACAGGCGCAGAGCGTAAGGCGGAGCATCCGCGCTGATCAGGCGTGGCTCCCACAGTTGCCAGGGGCTGAAACCGGGGACGAGGTGCGCTGCCAGGGCGACTGCGCCGAGCAGGATCAGCGGCAGCCATAGCCAGTTCGGCAGACGCGGTTGTCCGGCCAGAAGGACGATGACGAATGCACTGCCTAGCAGCAGGCCGATGGGCTGTATGAAGCCCAGGCCGGTGCCCAGGGCGAGCGTGAGCGTGGGGAACAGCAAGCGCAAATGCAGGGGCATGGCACCTCTCTTGAAAAGGCGCGCAGTCTAGCAAGGCCCATCTGGCGGCGTGCAGTGCGTGCGCCTTGAGCGCCGGGGCTGGAACACTGCCTGTGCTGGCCTGTGCTGGCCTGTGCTGGGAGGCCACCCATTGCACCGAGCCCGAGCGTCTCGACGCGCAACTGCGGACGCTGTTGCCACTCACGGGCCCGCCCCAAGCCAAGTCTCCCCACGCCGCGCGGGCCTTTGGGGGGGCGAAGCTTGCGCGGCGGCGGCTCTTGCCCCAGCATGCGGCGGTTTGTTTTCATTCAACCACCTCAAGGAGTTCAGGAGTCATGCCCATCAAGATGAATCGACGTGATCTGCTGGTCGGAGGAGGCGCCGCCGCCGCGGCCTCCGTGGCCACCTACCTCGGTGTCTCCCTGCTGCCCCTGCATGTGCAGGCCCAGAACTTCGGCGCGCCCAGCGTGGTTCAGGTGGGTTATCGCAAGCAGAAGGTCGGTGACATGGAAATCATCGCCCTCAACGACGGCGTGGTGCGCCGCGCCCTGCAGGCCGAGTTCGTGCGCAACGCGCCGCTGGCCGAAGTGCAGGAACTGCTGAAGTCGCAAAACCTGCCGACCGAGTATGTGGACGTGCCGTACACCGCCTTCCTGATCGTGGCAGGCGGGCGTCGTGTGTTGATCGACACCGGTTTTGCCGACAACGGTCCGCCGACCACCGGACGCCTGGTCGCCAACCTGAACGACGCGGGTTTCAAGGTCGAAGACATCGACACGGTGCTCATCAGCCACCACCATGGTGACCACATCAACGGCCTGCGCAACAAGGCGGGTCAACTGGTCTTTCCCAAGGCCAAGATCATGGTCCCGGCCGTGGAGCATGCCTTCTGGATGGACGACGCCAAGATGGAAGCTGCACCGGCCGCGGCCAAGGGCGCCTTCCAGAACGTGCGCCGTGTCTTCGGCGGGCTGGGGCCGGATCAGCTGATCCAGTTCCAGGCGGGTCAAGAACTGCTGCCCGGCATCCGCACCGACGCGGCCTACGGCCACACGCCAGGCATGGTCACGGTCACCGCGCAGAGCAAGGGCCAGAAGTTCATGTACCTCGCCGATCTGACCAATGTGCCCCAGCTCTTCGCCCGCAACCCCGACTGGGCCGTGGTGTTCGACATGAACCCCGAGGAAGCACGCCAGACCCGCCGCCGCGTGTTCGAGGCGGTTGTGAAGGACAAAACCCTGGCGGGCGGCTTCCACTTCCCCTTCCCGGCCTTCGGCCGCATCGAGGCCCTGGGCCAGGGCTACGACTTCAAGCCGGTGGCCTGAAGTTCGCCAACCTCATGCAAAACGCCACGGGGGACCGTGGCGTTTTTTCATGGGCATTTGGGCTGTGGGCAGCCTGATCGATCTCAGCTGCTGGCAGGGATCGACCCGTTCTATGAGTGATCAAGTCCCCGCTGCACGACTCACCCAGAGGCTGCGCACTGCAAACACCCCAAGCACAAATGCCACGGTGGCATGGGTCAAAGCGCGCGGATCGAGAACATTGCCGATGGCAACGCCAAAACTGAGCGCAATGATCACCCAGGTAACAGAGCCTGCGAGCGCGACGAGCGTCAACGTGCGGTCATGAGGACGTCCCACGCGCATCAAATGCAATGCCCCGAGCAACAACGCAGCGAGTGCGCCGCTAAGAGACCAAATCTGCAGCTCAGACAGCAAGGGCAAAAGCTGCAAGCTTCCGAAGCCATGCAGCAGTGCGCTGATCACCATGAGCCACCCAAAAATTCGGTCTGCCAGATTCATTTCAACACTGAATAAATTCGTTAATGATTGCAATCGATCCATCGCAAACAACCGATGTTCACGAAATACGTCGTACGGCGGCGATGCTGTGAGAACTAATCCTAATCGACAGGGCCATAGACGATTTACGCCATGTCACCTGCCGCCCTACCAAACTGCCCAGTAGGCTTGCATGACTCTAGTCCAGAGTACAGATGAGGCTGCTACTCCTAGCAAAGCTGGCATCAGGTGTTGAATGGAGCTTTTCGAGTAAGTCCAAGCATGCACCTTGGCCCACGAAACAACGACAAGCTTTGGAACTCCATTGATTTGAACCAATATCCTTTTACCGCCATTAACCGAAATGCGCGTATGGCCGCTCATTTCCCACTTCGGATCTAGATGTATATAAAACTCCCACGGAGTTTTCTCTGCGCTTGAAAACACAGGAAAAAATCTCGGTCGGCCCATTTCAGCGAGTTCAGCAGAACTTACGTTTCCTAAAAGATCCTTGAGACAATCTTCAATATTGCTTTGAAAAATTCTTGAATGGAAGCCAAACCGAGCGTACAGATGGGCTGCATACTCGGCGAACTTCTTGGATTTTTCGAACTCCAGGTTCTTGTAGTCTCGTTCTATCGAGTCGCGATAACTGCTCCCTTCCTTAGAAAATGAATAACGGATACCTAGGTACGCGAGGATGGCAAAACCAAAGGCCCAAAACTTGTAATCAGGAGGGTTGATGAAAGACTTTGGTAGAGCTGCCTCTAATAAGAGCCCCGCTGGTAGTCCGAACCAGGCAAGTGCTAAGACTATGGTGCTATAGACCACCAAGTTCCGCCGAATTTTTGCGTCGTCATCGTCAAATGGCATTTTTCTCTCCGAGAGGACATCTGTTCAAGACACTCTCCATTTATGCGCTTGTCATTGCTGACGATGCTTAGGTTAACAGCACGACTTCTTTCCAGATTTCCTGATTCCCCCCCCCAATCAAGCCCCATAAAAAAACCCGCGGTGTCACCACCGCGGGTTTTTTGTTTCAGGCCGTGAGGCTGGGCATCACATGCCCATGTCGCCCATGCCACCCATGCCGCCCATGCCACCACCGGGCATCGCGGGAGCGTCTTCCTTCGGCGCTTCGGCGACCATGGCTTCGGTCGTCAGCAGCAGCGAAGCCACGGAAGCGGCGTTCTGCAGCGCGGTGCGCGTGACCTTGGTCGGGTCCAGAATGCCCATCTCGATCATGTCGCCGTAGGTGTCGTTGGCGGCGTTGAAGCCGAAGTTGCCCTTGCCTTCCAGCACCTTGTTCACCACGACGGAGGCTTCGCCACCGGCGTTGAACACGATTTCGCGCAGGGGCGCTTCGATGGCCTTGAGCACCAGCTTGATGCCGGCGTCTTGGTCGGGGTTGTCACCCTTGATGGTGCCGATCGCTTGCTTGGCGCGCAGCAGGGCCACGCCACCACCAGCGACCACGCCTTCTTCCACCGCGGCACGCGTGGCGTGCAGGGCGTCTTCGACGCGGGCCTTCTTTTCCTTCATCTCGACTTCGGTGGCGGCACCGACCTTGATGACGGCCACGCCGCCCGCCAGCTTGGCCACGCGCTCTTGCAGCTTTTCGCGGTCGTAGTCGCTGGTGGCTTCTTCGATCTGGATGCGGATCTGCTTGACGCGCGCTTCGATGTCAGCGGCAGCGCCGTTGCCGTCGATGATGGTGGTGTTTTCCTTGCCCACTTCGATGCGCTTGGCTTGGCCCAGGTCGGCCAGCGTCACTTTTTCCAGCGACAGGCCGACTTCCTCGGCGATCACCTTGCCGCCCGTCAGGATGGCGATGTCTTCCAGCATGGCCTTGCGACGGTCACCGAAGCCCGGAGCCTTGACGGCCACGACCTTCAGGATGCCGCGGATGGTGTTGACCACCAGGGTCGCCAGGGCTTCGCCTTCGACTTCTTCGGCGATGATCAGCAGCGGACGGCCCGACTTCGCGACTTGCTCCAGCGTGGGCAGCAGGTCACGGATGTTGCTGATCTTTTTGTCGAACAGCAGCACGAAGGGGTTGTCCAGCAGGGCAACTTGCTTGTCGGGGTTGTTGATGAAGTAGGGCGACAGGTAGCCGCGGTCGAACTGCATGCCCTCGACAACGTCGAGTTCATTGTTCAGGCTCTTGCCGTCTTCCACGGTGATCACGCCTTCCTTGCCGACCTTGTCCATGGCGTCGGCAATGATCTTGCCGATGGACTCGTCGCTGTTGGCGGAGATGGAGCCAACTTGCGCGATTTCCTTGCTGGTGGTGGTGGGCTTGGAAGCCTTCTTCAGCTGCTCAACCAGGGCGGCGACGGCCTTGTCGATGCCGCGCTTCAGGTCCATGGGGTTCAGACCGGCGGCCACGTACTTGCTGCCTTCGCGCACGATGGCTTGGGCCAGCACGGTGGCGGTGGTGGTGCCGTCACCGGCGTTGTCGCTGGTCTTGGACGCGACTTCCTTCACGAGCTGGGCGCCCATGTTCTGGATCTTGTCCTTGAGTTCGATTTCCTTGGCCACGGACACGCCGTCCTTGGTCACGGTGGGGGCGCCGAAGGAGCGCTCGAGCACCACGTTGCGGCCCTTGGGGCCCAGGGTCACCTTGACCGCGTTGGCCAGGATGTTCACGCCTTCGACCATGCGAGCGCGTGCGTCGCCACCGAAAACAACGTCTTTAGCTGCCATTTGAATTCTCCGAATGAATTAAGTGCGAATGAGAGGATGGGTTGCGTGCGAAGAAGTGATTACTTCTCAACGACTGCAAACAGATCGTCTTCCTTCATGACCAACAGCTCGTCGCCATCGACCTTGACGGTCTGGCCGCTGTACTTGCCGAACAGAACGCGGTCACCGACCTTGACGTTCATGGTGGCCAGTTCGCCCTTGTCGTTCTTCTTGCCCGGGCCCACGGCCAGCACCTCGCCCTGGTCGGGCTTCTCGGCGGCGCTGTCAGGGATGACGATGCCGGAGGCGGTCTTGGTCTCGTTTTCGACGCGCTTGACGATCACGCGATCGGCCAGAGGACGCAGTTTCATCAGGAATCTCCTAAAAGTTGAAACAGAAAAAGGAACAGCGAACTGCGCTTTCCCGTTGCACGGGTTGGCGCTTTTGACTTGGCTGGGCGCGCATTCGTCTGCACGCCGATGAGCACCGACAAGCTTGTTAGCACTCATCTCCAGCGAGTGCTAATCATAAGGCTTTTTGCTGGGGTTTCAAGAGAGAGCGGACGGTTTGTGGGCGCTTTTTAGGACGGGTTTCGTGCTGGTTGTCGACTTTTTTGTCGGGTTTCGCCTCTGCCCGAATCGGATAGCGGGTAGGGGCCATATCGACCGGGATCGCCAAATGGATGCTATAGTCCGCCCGCTTGCAGATTCCGCTTGATGTCTGTAAGCAGTTTGACTTTAGCTCTCGGCACTGATCAGCCGTCCTCTTTTTAGCCACCGACCCGGCAACTTGCACGGGTTGTTCTGGTGGTCACGCTCCCATATCCAAGCTCAACAGGTAGTGCGCCTCACTGCCGCAGTCGTCGTCCGCTCAATGGGCACGATGGCAGGTGTTTGGCGCGTGACCACGAGAAAGTTGGCATTCATGTCGTCTAAGACACAAGAGTCTTTCCGCATCGGAAAACTCCTATTCACCCCTTTTTGTCGCCTCGCAGAAGATGGCCGGTACAAAGCCGGTCTGTCGATCAAGCGAGGGCAAGGTTTCTCCACCCATGACCGCGTCAGCGTCTATGTGCCCACATTCACCAGCGTTGAAGGGGCACTGCTGTATGCGCGGGCGATGGGCAATCACGAGTCCATCGGCTTGGCGACACCGGCCTGACTCACCGCAGCCTAAAGCCGCGCTAATCCTGCGTCCCAACCATGACTGGTCGACGCGCATCTTCTGGCCGAATTCGATTCATGCGCCAGCTCGCCTGGCTCATTAGAGCAGGCACTCTCTGAAAGCATTCCAATGAGCAACAAAATTTACGTCGGCAATCTGCCTTACTCGATCAACGATGATTCCTTGGTTCAAAACTTCTCGGAGTACGGAAGCGTCACCTCCGCGAAGGTCATGCAGGACCGCGACTCTGGCCGCTCCAAAGGCTTTGGCTTTGTAGAAATGAACAACGCGGATCAAGCTCAAGCGGCCATCCATGGACTCAATGGCATGTCGGTTGGTGGTCGTGAAATCGTCGTCAATATCGCGCGTCCCAAAGAGACCATTTCGGGCTATGGTGACCGCCAACGAGAACAACGTCGTTCGTACTGATACAAGGTTGTTCCTCTGAAGCGGGCTCGTGAGCCCGCTTTTTTTACGCTCCGCGTGCATACCGGCAAATTGAATTCTTCACTGTCTAGGAGTCCATGATGGCAAAACCCAACTACCAATACGAAAAGCGCCAGAGAGAGGCCGCGAAGTTGAAGAAGAAGCAGGAAAAGGCACAACGTAAAGCAACGCCGGTTCTGCCCGCTGAAACCGAGCTGCTTCCAACCTCAACTCCGTGACGCTGGCGCAAACACTTGCAAAATCCCGCGAGTGAAATCGCATGAATGCGTCACCCACCTTCGCGAACCTCCCGACCCATCGAACTTCTTGGAGGACGGTATGCCTTGGCAGCAAGGCCCTTGGACTCCGGTCGACTCTGCGCAGGGCTCGCCGCAATCAGGGAAAAGTAGACGAGCAGGTAGTCACCATCGACGCTAGACACACGTCATCCAGATGACGCACCGATTTCTCCTTTGCAGCGGTGGCCGTCTTTCACTTTGGCACCCCAGCATCTGGTTGCATCGGCAGTGGGCTCTGGTGATATGACACGACGCCTGTGGGCCGGCTTACTGCGTAAGATGCATGCATGACCTTTTCTCCTTCAGTCTCCAACAGTTTCGACACACTTCCCCTTTCTGCCGCAGCTCAGGAGAACCTTCGCCGACTCGGCTACCTCGAAATGACGGCCATCCAGGCGGCCAGCCTGCCCGCTGCGCTGCAAGGCCGAGACCTGATCGCCCAGGCCAAGACGGGCAGCGGCAAGACCGCGGCGTTCGCCTTGGCCTTGCTGGCCAAGCTTGATGCGCGTCGCTTCGCGGTTCAGTCCCTGGTGCTGTGCCCCACCCGTGAGCTGGCCGACCAGGTGACGACCGAGATCAGACGGCTGGCGCGCGCCGAGGACAACATCAAAGTCGTCACGCTCGCCGGTGGCGTGCCGCTGCGTGGACAGGCTTCCAGCCTGGAGCACGGCGCCCACGTCGTCGTCGGCACCCCCGGGCGTGTGATCGACCATCTCGAACGCGGCAATCTCGACCTCGATTCGCTCGCGACACTGGTGCTTGACGAAGCCGACCGCATGCTGGACATGGGCTTCGCCGAGGACATGGTGAAGGTGGCCCGTCGTTGCCCCGCGTAGCGGCAGACCCTGCTGTTCTCGGCGACTTACCCGGAAGGCATTGCCAGGCTCGCCGCGCAGTTCCTGCGCGAGCCCGTCACGGTCAAGGTGGAAGCGCAGCACGGCAGTGGGCAGATCGAGCAGCGTTGGTACGAGGTGCGCGAGGACCAACGGCTGCCCGCGGTGGCGCGCCTGCTGGAGCACTTTCGCCCGGTCAGCACCCTGGCCTTCTGCAACACCAAGGCGCGCTGCCGCGAACTGGCCGAGCTGCTGCAGGCCCAGGGCTACAGCGCGCTCGCGCTGCACGGCGACTTGGAGCAGCGCGAGCGCGACCAGGTACTGGTGCGTTTCGCCAACAGCAGCTGCTCGGTGCTGGTTGCCACCGACGTCGCTGCGCGCGGCCTCGACATTGCCGGTCTTGCCGCCGTCATCAACGTGGACATTTCGCCCGATCCGCAAGCGCATGTGCACCGGATCGGCCGCACCGGTCGCGCCGGAGAGACTGGGCTCGCGCTGAGCCTGGCGTCCCTCGACGAGATGGGGGCGGTCGGGCACATCGAACAGCTGCAGGGCCGGCCTTCCGTCTGGCATGCGCTCTCCGAACTCACGCCGGCCTCGGGTGGGCGCTTGCTGCCGGCGATGGCGACCTTGCACATCCAGGCTGGGCGCAAGGAAAAGATACGTCCGGGCGACGTGCTGGGCGCGCTCACCGCCGACCTGGGCTACACGCGCGAGCAAGTGGGCAAGATCGACATCAACGAGTTCGCCACCTACGTGGCGGTGGAACGCGGCATCGCGCACGAAGCGGTGGCGCGCCTGAACAGCGGGCGCATCAAGGGCCGTACCGTGAAGGCGCGGCTGCTGACGGACGGGGCATAGCATGGGCACACCCGCTTCGAGTCAGCCAATGCCGGGTGCTGGTGATGCACGGCGCCTTGCCAAGGTGGTCGCTGGGCTGGTGCCCTGTTCGCGCCGCGAGGCGGAGCAGTACATCGTGGAAGGATGGGTGCGCGTGGACGGGCAGTGTGTCGACTCGCCGCAGGTGCGCGTCACCGCCAGCCAGCGTGTCGATATCGATCCGCAGGCGCGCCTGCAGCCCGTTGTGGCCGCGACCTTCCTGGTCCACAAGCCGGCGGGCATGGCGACCGAAGCGGCGATGGATCTGCTCGTCGAGAGCGCTCACTGGAGCGGGGATGCCTCGGGCATCCGCCGCAGCAAGGCCCATCATGTCGGGCTCAAGACGCTGCTGACCTTGCCGGTAGAGGCGAGTGGCCTGTGCGTCTTCAGCCAGGACTTTCGCGTGGTGCGCAAGCTCACCGAAGACGCAGCCTTCGTAGAGCAGGAACTCGTCGCCGAAGTGCAAGGCGTGATCGCGCCCGATGGCTTGGCGCGCCTTGGCCATGGCCTGTCGCGGGACGGGCGGCCGCTGCCGCCAGCGCGCGTGAGCTGGCAGAGCGAGACGCGCCTGCGCTTCGCGCTGAAAGGCATCGCCCCGGAATGGACCGCGTGGATGTGCGCGCAGGTCGGCCTTGAGCTGCGCGCGCTGCGGCGCATCCGCATCGGGCGCATCGCCATGGCGGGCCTACCGCTGGGGCAGTGGCGTTATCTGCCAGCGGGCGAGCGGTTCTAGCCACGCCAGCGTGCGCAGATCGGCTTCAGGTGGCGCCACTGTGAATGCGATGGGGTTGCCTGGACTCCTAGCCAGGTGACCAGCTTCTCGGCATGGGGATGGAGCTAGTTCGGTTTGGTCCGCCTTGTCTATGGGGGGACTCCTCCGACCGCAGGTACTTCTTCACCGTGTTGCGAGTCAGACCTGTTTGCTTGGAGATCTCGCTGGCGGAGTTCAACACCGGAAATTCAAAGTTAGGTGAAAAACGAGATCAGTTTTGATCTGGCGTCTCGTCTCTAACTCATTGATTTTGAAAAAAACCGAGGTCAGCTTTCTGTGAAATTTGACAGTTTCAGTGAGTTTCGAGGTGAGCACTTCAGACTGGGCCAAGGGGTGAGGATGACCGGATACTCTAGCCGCTCCTTCAAAGAAGGAGCAGGTCCATGGGCCCTCATCACAGACGCAGCTCGGCCGCCGCTGAAACCCGATTCCGCTTCCCGCATCTCGAGGTTGTCCGACAAGCTGCATCTCCGCGTGCGGTCGCGCCAAAAACCACCGAGGAAGAAAAGGCATGTCACAAACAAGGCTGGTTGTTCGTCATGCACCAAACTCGTATACAGAGGCCATGACACCACTTGACAATTTGTCCCAAAATTTCAGCCCTGTCGAGCGGGCGCGGCGGTTCGATGCTGAACACGCACGCAAGCTGCGGGCACTAGCCTATCGCATGCTCGGTTCGCGGGCCGAGGCGGAAGACATCGTTCAGGAAGCCTGGCTGCGCTGGGCCGAGGTCGATGAAAGCGCAGTGGTCAACGTGGGGGCCTACCTGTCGCGTGTGGTCACGCACCTGTGCCTGGACCGGTTTCGTTCAATCTCCGTGCAGCGCGAGCAGTACATCGGCGTTTGGTTACCTGAGCCGTTTCTGGATGACGCGACCGCCGTCGATGACACACCTGGACCGGAGCAGCAGGCCGAGTTCGCGCAGGACGTTTCCATCGCGTTCATGCTCGCGCTGGAGCGGCTGTCACCTTTAGAGCGAGCGGGGTTCCTGTTGCACGACGTTTTCGATCTTGGCTACGACGAGATCGCGCGCCACCTTGACCGCAATGAAGCCACTTGTCGCCAGCTGATCAGCCGAGCGCGCAAACGTGTCAAGGAAGACTATGCGCGTCGAGAAGTTACCGAGGAGGAGCGGCAGCGACTATTCGAAGCATTCGCGGACGCCGTGCGCAGTCGCGATGTCGGCGCGCTTGCCCAGGTTCTGGCCGACGACGTCGTTCTGCTGGCAGACGGCGGTGGCAAGGTCACCGCCGTGCCGGAGCCGCTGCATGGACGAGAACAGGTGGCCAGTGTCTTCATTGGTTTTGCCCGACTGCCCGGCAGTAGCGGCTGGCGACTCCAAGCGGCGCGGGTCAACGGATTGCCAGGCTGCCTGATCTTCAACGACCACGATGGAGGTCGACTGGTGCAGACCATCGCATTGGCACCGTCCTCCACCGAGATGGGGCGTATCGGCGCCGTCTACGTGCAGCGCAATCCCGACAAGCTCGGGTATGTCACAACCGGTCATGGCAGTCCGTCTTGACGTTGTACCCGGCACGGTGCTGGGTGCAATCACATCAAGCAAGGAAATTCCCATGACCTCAACTGACCTGCAACCGCGCCTAGACCCCGGCGCCATCGCTCCCGCGTTGTTCAAGAAGTACTTGGACTTCGCAACCACATTCACGCTGAACGAGGGCCTTGCTCTCCTGGTGGACATTCGCGCCTCGCAACTCAATGGTTGTGCGTTCTGCCTGGACATGCACGTCAAGCAAGCCCGCATCGCTGGGGAGCGTGAACTGCGTCTACACCATGTGGCCATCTGGCGTGAATCGCCGCTGTTCAGCCCGAAAGAACGCGCCGCGCTCGCTTGGGCCGAAGTGCTCACCCGTCTGGGTGTAGAAGGGGTGACCGATGCCGACTACCGACAGGTCTGTGAATGCTTCTCTGAACTGGAGCTGGTCGAGCTGACGTTTCGAGTAATGGCCATCAACGGTTGGAATCGCCTGAACATCGCTTTTCGCAGGACACCGGGTTCGCTGGACCGTCCGTACGGGTTGGACAAGGCGGGTCTGAAATGAGCAGCGGCGCCAACGACACCCGAACAGGCCTGCAGTCATTGTCTGTGGCAACAGGTGCGCGTTGGCGCGATCTGTTCTCAGGCGATGCTGCGCTGCGCATGGCAGTGCTGGCAGGTGGCATTGCCCTGCACTCGATCAGCCTCTACATCACGACCAGCATCCTTCCAACAGTGGTGGCGAACATCGGTGGCATGCCGCTGTACGCCTGGAACACCACGGTGTTCGTGGTAGCGGCCATCGTCGGAGCCGCGGTGGCCGTGCAGGTGCTGCAACGCACAGGTCCATGCTTGGCCTACATCGTTGCGGGTGTGAGCTTTGCCGCTGGTAGCGCGGCATGTGCTCTTGCCCCGAGCATGCATGTGATGTTGTTGGGGCGCCTGCTCCAGGGGCTTGCGGGCGGTTTGTTGCTGGCGCTGCCCTACGTGCTGGTTCAGCAGACCTTGCCGCAGCCCTTGTGGCCTCGCGCACTGGCGCTGTTTTCCGGCATGTGGGGGGTTGCCACCTTGCTCGGCCCTGCGGTGGGTGGCGCATTGGCGCAGTACGCCAGTTGGCGCCTTGCGTTCGGTGCGCTTATTCCCGTGGCACTCCTGCTTTCCATCGGGGCGGGTTTGGTGTTCAGGGGCATGAAGTTCGAGGCAGCAGCGACAGCGCCTCCGATCCATCAGCTCGCTCTCCTGGTGGCTGCAGCGCTGGCGGCGTCTAGCAGCACCTTGGCCAGCTCAGCGTCTGCCGGCCTGCTCGGGCTGGTCGGCGCCCTGGCATTGCTGGTTGTCATGGGCCGTCGTGATCGATCCGCGTCCACCAGTTTGTTGCCGCGCGCGGCCTACGGGCGCGCAAGCGCGCTCGGTTCGCTGTACCTGGTCTCGGCGCTGATGGCCATCACGGTCACCTGCACCGAGCTGTTCATTCCCTTGTTCCTACAGCGCAACCAGGGCTACTCTCCACTGGCAGCAGGCTATATCGCGGCTGCGGCATCGGCGGGGTGGACGATCGGGGCACTGTCCAGCGCATCGATGACGCCTGACTTCGCGCACCGCTTTGCTCGATCATCTCCGTGGCTGTGTGCGTTGGCTCTGGCGCTACTTTGCTTCACCATGTCGCAACCCAGTGCAGCGCCATCGTTTGGTTTCACCTTGACCATCGCCCTGGCGCTGATCGTGCTCGGTCTAGGAGTCGGCCTCGCATGGCCGCAACTAGCGAACACCATATTGAACGTTGCACCGCCCTCAGAGGCCGATTTGGCATCCGGTGCCATCATGACCGTGCAGCTGATTGCGACCACGATGAGCGCCGCCGCAGGCGGCTACCTGATCGGCCTGACAACAAAGACTGACGCGACGGACCTGACTGCCCCCGCAGCTTGGTTGTTCGGCCTGCTGATACTTGCACCAGTGACAGCCGTGGTGCTATGGGCAGAAGACAAGTCGTTGAGCGCATAGAGGACGGTCTGTTGCTGTGCAGATCCAATTCAGACTGCCCCGCTGTTCTCACGATTTTTTGCCTCGCTTCCTAGCCAATTGGCCAGCTTATCGGCATGGGGATGGATCTTGTTCGGCCTGGTCCGCCTTGTCTATGGGGGGCGGACTCCTCCGACCGCGGGGACATCCTCACTGTGTTGCGATGCGTTGTGTGACGCGCAAGCGTGCGCGGCATTGCGAGATGGTCTCCGTGCCGTTGCACGGTCTCAGAGAAGTCAGGCGCTGTAAGGAAAGACAGTTTCCAGTCTTCTGCGACCTCGGTACCCCGGCAAGACCTTGCCTTTGACTTTTGGTGACTCGGCAGCGGGATCGCTGCCGTATCCTTGTAGAAGGATACGCGGCGCGCGGTCAAAAAATGCGGGGGGTTCGTCGTGACGAGGCGGCCCGGCGCGGTTCAGCTCACCTTGTCTTTCCGGAACCTCTCGTAGACCAGCTTGCGCAGCCAGGTGTGGGCCATGTCCTTCTGGTAGCGCTGGTGCCAGAACAGATGCACGTCGATGACGGGGGGCTTGACGGGCGCGTCCACGTAGCGCACTTCGCCGTGGTGGACGAAGAAATCGGCCAGGTCCTTGGGCACGGTGGCGATGATGTCGGAGTTCTCGACGATGGGCAGCAGGCTCATGAAGTGCGACAACTCGACGACCACGCGGCGCTGGATGCCCTTTTCCTGGATGAAGCGCTCGAACACATGCTCGCGACCGTCGGGGTGAACCACGGCGTGCGAGGCGGAGAGAAACTGCTTCATGCTCAGCTTCTTGCCGATGCTGCCGTGCTGCTTGCGCAGCAGACAGACATGTGAGCTGCGAAACAGGCGTTGTTGGTAAAAGCCCGCCCGGTGCAGGTCGGGGAAGTAACCGATGGCCAGTTCGGCCGCGCCTGATTCAAGCGCCGATGCCGCCATGTGGCGTGGCATGGCCAAGGTCTTGAGGTTCACGCCAGGCGCCAGTTCCGACAAATGCGCCAGCAGGCGCGGCAAGAAATTCATCTCGGCGATGTCGGGCGTGAGCAGCGTGAAGGTGCGCGTGCTTGTCGCTGGATCGAACATCGTCGGCAGCAGGATGTCTGATTCGATCGCCTGCACGACGCGGTGTATCGCACTACCCAGGCTCTCCGCGCGCGGGGTTGGGCTCATCTGCGCGCCCGATCGCACGAACAGGGCATCGTCGAACAGCGTGCGCAGGCGCGCCAGGGCGGCGCTCATGGCGGGCTGGCTCAGTCCCAACGCTTCCGCCGCGCGCGTCACGCTGCGGTGCTGGCGCATGGCCTCGAAAACAACCAGCAGGTTCAGGTCGACGGAACGTATATCCATGGCGTGGATTCTATTTATTCAAAAAATCGACTAGATGAATAGAAGGGCTCTCCCTAGACTGCGCCGATCAAAGAACTGATCTGCGTCCACGCCGATCAGACATAAAGAGGAGACCTACTTGGAAACACTGACGCTGGAGCAGGCGCAGCAGATCATTGCTGGCGCATTGGCCCATTCACACGCAGCCGGCTACCAACCCATGGCCATCGCCGTGCTGGACGCCGCAGGCCATCTCAAGGCATACGCTGGCGAGGATGGCGCGAGCATGTTTCGCTTCGACATTGCCCGCGCCAAGGCCTGGGGTTCGGTGGGCATGGGGGTTTCCAGCCGTGTGCTGGGCGAGCGTGCCAAGGAAAACCCGAACTTCTTTGTTTCCCTGTCGTCGACATCGGGGGGGCGCTTTTTGCCCCAGACAGGCGCCGTTCTCATCAAGAGCGCCACGGGGCTGTTGCTTGGCGCGGTCGGTGCGAGTGGTGGCACCGGTGACCAGGACGAGGCGATTTGCATGGCAGGGGTCAAGTCCGCTGGGCTGCGGCATGACTGATGCCTGGGTCCGGCGCACGACCGGTCCGCACGCGACAACACAACGACAGAGGAGACAACCATGATTGATCGCCGTTCCATCCTGCTGGCTTGCACCGCAAGCCTGTTCCCGCCAGCCCGTGCCCAGACCGCGGGCACGGCCTCCATCGTCTCTGGCTTTCCTGCCGGTGGCATGGGTGACCATGTCGCGCGACCGCTGGCCGAACGGCTGCGAGGCCGCTACGCGGCCACCGTGGTGGTGGAGTCCCGCACCGGTGCCGGTGGGCGTGTGGCCATCGAATACGTCAAGCGGGCCGCGCCCGATGGGATGACCATTCTGCAGATCCCGAGTTCCCCCATCGTTCTCTACCCCAGCACTTACAAAAAGCTGAGTTACGACCCGATGGAGGATTTCATTCCCGTCAGCACGACGGTGACTTACGGTTTCTCGATCACCGCCGGACCGGGTCTGCCCGCGGAGATCAAGACGCTGAGCGATTACCTGCAATGGGCCAAGGCCAACCCCAAACAGGCGAGCTACGGCGTTCCGGCCAATGGCTCCGCATTGCATTTCGTGGGGATGATGCTGGCGCGTGCCGCCGGCATCGACCTCACGAGCGTGGCATACCGCGGTGGAGCCCCCCTGCTGGCTGATTTGCTGGGCGGACAAATTCCGATCGCCATCAATGTGCTGGGCGAGGTGGAGCCGCACATCAAGTCCGGAAAACTGCGATCGTTGGCCGTCACCACGCCGCAGCGTTCTCCTTTTCTACCGAGTGTGCCCACGCTGGTGGAGCTGGGTTTCAAGGACATCGCGGTGCAGGAATGGCTGGGCTGGTTCGTGCCCGCCAAGACGCCCACCGATACTGTGGCTCGCCTCAATGCGCTGGTGCGCGAGAGCATGCAGGCTCCCGAGTTGGGGGTGTCCCTGGCGCGCAATTGCCTGCAGCCCTTGACTCAATCACCTGAGGAATTCGTCCAGCTCGTGCGCCGTGACCATGCGCGCTGGGCGGGCATCGTCAAGGCCACGGGCTTCACGGCGGAGGATTGATGGCTCTGCACATGACGGGCGCGCAAGCGCTGGTGCGCGCACTGGCGGCCGAGCAGATCACCTTGGTTTTCGGCATCGTGGGCGGCAAGCTCGCGCCGGTGCTGCACGCGATTTCGCAGCAGCAGGGCATGCGCTTCGTCGGCGTGCGTCACGAGGCCGCGGCCCCCATGATGGCCGCGGCCGTGCAAGCTGCCTCGGGCCAGGTGGCCGTGGCCCTGGGGGAGATGGGACCCGGCAGCCTGAATCTCGCCTCGGGCCTGGGGGTGGCGTACAACAACCACTTGCCCTTGTTGGCCATCACCAGCAACCAGCATCGTGCCGCCGCCTACCCGCACAACGGGATGTTCATGGACCTGGACACGCGTGCCCTGCTGGCACCGATCACGCGCTGGAGCGCCGTCGTGCACGATCCACGGCGAATTCCGGAGTTGGTGCGCCGGGCTTTTCGCGAAGCGCTGGGCCCGCGTCCCGGCCCCGTGCATCTGGACATTCCACAGGATGTCTTGAGCGCCGCATGCAGCTTTGCCGATGATGAATTCGACTTGCCGCCATCGCGTTACCGTGCTGTTGGCGGCGCGCGTCCCGCGGCAGCCGACATCGAGCGCGCGGCCACCTTGCTGCGCGCGGCGCGGCGTCCGCTGATCGTGGCAGGTGGTGGCGTCGTGGCAAGTGGGGCTCAGGGGGCGCTGCGCCGCCTCGCGGCGCTGCTGCAGGCGCCCGTGGTGCCAACGCAGATGGCGCTGGGCGCGGTGGCGACGGATTCACCGAACTGGATAGGCCATGGGGGCATCATCGCGGGCGACGCGGTGAAGTCGGCCTTCGAGCAGGCCGACACCATCCTGTCTCTCGGGTGCAGGTATTCCTCATGGATGTGGGATGAACAAGGTGCCTTGGCGCGGCGCGATCGGCACCACATCAACATCAACACCGATGCCTGCGCCTTGGGTCTGAGCGTGCTGCACGAAATCGGCCTGGTCGCCGATGCCCACCTGACCTTGCAAGATCTGCTCTTGGCCTTGGGAGATCAACCGGTGCTGGCTGTCCAGGCTGGCTGGTTGGAGCAGCTGCGCGCGCTGCGGGCGGACTACGAGGCCCGCTTGGCCGCGATGGCTCGAGACGATGGGGAGCCCATCATGCACCCCGCGGCGTTGGCACAGGCGGTGGCGCGAGCGCTCCCGTCCGATGCGCTGGCGGTCTACGACGGGGGGCACACCACTTTCTGGAGCAATGACATCACGCCCGTGCACGAGGTGCGCACGCGCTTCCACGAGTCGGGCATGTCGCACCTGGGCTTTGGCTTGCCCTACGCGCTGGCGCTGCAACTCCAGCAGCCACAACGGCGCGTGTTCAACATCACAGGTGATGGCTCCTTCGGTTTCACGCTCCAGGAGTTGGACACCGCGCGGCGCCATGGCCTTCCCGTCGTCACCATCATTCACAACAACGCGGCTTGGGGTGTCATCCGCATCGGGCAAAAGAAGCAGTTTGATTTCGAACTGGGAACAGGACTGGAAGACACCGACTATGCCGCCATCGCACGCGGTTTCGGGTGCCACGGCGAGGTCGTGACACGCGCCGATGCCGTCGCCAGCGCCTTGGAGCGCGCCTTGGCTTCGGGCTTGCCTGCGGTGTTGGACTGCCGTACCCGTTTTGTTCCGCATCCCTCGATGCCGGTGTTCGGCAGCATGAACCGCTACGGTTTCGATGCGCTGACTCGCGTGGGCGAGACGCAATGACCGCTTGCGGCTGCTTAGGCGTGGATGTGCACGCCCATGTCGTTCCACGCGAATTTCCCGCGTACCTGGGTGCCGCCAGCGGCGCGCCCGCGGGCTGGCCGTCGATGGCGCCTGCACAGGACTGCCAGCACCGCAACGTGATGATCGACGGCAAGAACTACCGCACGGTGTCCGACAAGAGTTGGACCCCCTCGCGCCGCCTGGCGGATTTCGAGGAAATGGGCCTGGCCTTGCAGGCGATTTCGCCCATGCCCGAGTTGCTGTCCTATTGGATGCCCACTAGCGCCGCCGCGCAGTTGGTGCGTTACCTCAATGAACAGATCGCGGGCATGGTGGCCGAATCTTCGGGCAAGCTGGTGGGCCTGGGCACCGTGCCCCTGCCGGACCTGGATCTGGCCATCCGCGAATTGAGCTACATCAAAACCTCGCTTGGCTTGAAGGGGGTGGAGATCGGCAGCAACATCAATGGCGTGGTCATGGGGGACCCGCGCTGGTTTCCCTTCTTCGAAGCCTGCGCCGCGCTGGACCTGTCGGTGTTCGTGCACGCGCTGCGTCCAGTCGGCATGGACCGCTTGGTCGGCCCGCCGCCCTTGCAGCAGGTGCTGGCCTATCCCTCCGACGTGGGCTTGGCCGCGGCTTCCGTGCTGACCGGCAATTTGATGTCCCGTGTGCCCGGCCTGCGCCTGGCCTTCAGTCACGGTGGCGGCACGCTGGCCATGCTGCTACCTCGGCTGCAGCAGGCGATCGGTGTTTTCCCGTCGCTGAAAGACAGTGTGCTGAAGTCCCCTGTCGAGCAGGCGCGCGAACTCTATTACGACACCTTGGTGTTCGATGCACCGACGCTGCAGCATTTGGTGCGGACCTTCGGCGCCTCACAACTCATGGTGGGCACCGATTACCCCTTCAATTTCCACGACGCGCGTCCGCTGGAGCGTTTCCACGCGGCCAACTTTGACGATGCCGTCATCGATCAACTGACGCACACCAATGCCCGCCGCTTCCTTGGGCTCACGAAAGGAACCCTCCCATGACCCACGCCTCGTCCCTTGTCAGCGGCCTGCGCAGCGTTGCGCTGAATGTTCCCGACCTCGCGCTGGCCGAGAAGTTTTACACCGAAATCTGGCATCTGGCCGTCGCGGCACGCACCTCGGAGGGCTTGTACCTCCGGGCGACCGGGGCGGACCACCATGTGTTGGCATTGCATCACGCTGCGGGAGCCGCGCGCATCCGCCATGTGACGCTGCGCGCGCGCAGTCGAGAGGCGCTTGACGAGGTGGCCCGACGGGCGCCGCAGCAAGGTGGCCGCGTGCTGTCCCCGGTCGGTACCGTCGATGAGCCCGGCGGGGGCATCGCTGTGGCCGTGGCGGATGCCGACGGCCGTGCCTTCCGCCTGGTTTGGGACGATGCACGCCACGCCGACGCACGCGAGGAGAAAGACCGCCCCGTGCGCCTGGCCCACGCGGTGCTCAACTGCCACGACGTCGAGACCACGCGGGCCTTCCTGGAGCAAGTCCTGGACTTCTCTCTGTCGGACCGCACGCGCATCATGGCCTTCATGCGCTGCGGCAATGACCACCACAGCATCGCGCTGGGCGACACCGACAACGACGCCCTCAATCACATCGCCTTCCTCATGCCCGACCTGGACTCGGTCATGCGCGGCGGCGGCCGCATGAAGGACGCAGGCTACGGCATCCAGTGGGGTCCAGGGCGCCACGGCCCCGGCGACAACGCGTTCAACTATTTCGTGGGTCCCTTTGACGTGGTCATTGAATACACGGCGGAGGTCGAACAGATCGACGACAGCTACCAAGCCGGGGGGCCATCGGACTGGACTTGGCCGCCTGGGCGCATCGACCAGTGGGGCATCGGTGTTTCGCCGACCACCCAACTCAAGCAGGCTCAAAAAGCCATTTTTTTCGCGACGAATCCCTGAGATTTTCCAAGGAGCACCATGCGCTACACCACATACATCGATCACGGCGAACCGCGTCTTGGCGTGGTTCACAACAACGAGGTCATCGACCTGAACCGCGCGCAACCGCACATCAGCGCCGACCTGCGCACCGCGCTCAAGTCCGGTCAGAACCTGGACGCGGCCGCCAAGGCCGCCATCGCCTCCGCCGCGCCGCGCAGAAAGCTGGAGGACTTGGAACTCGCGCCCCTGCTGCCTGAGCCGGGCAAGATCGTCTGCCTGGGCCTGAATTACTACGACCACGCCAAGGAGGGAGGCCGTGAGAAGCCGGTCTACCCTTGGTTTTTCCTGCGCTGCGCCACGTCGCTGCTGGCCCACGGCAAGCCGGCCCTGCGTCCCAAGGTGTCCGAGCGTCTGGACTGGGAAGCCGAACTCGCCGTGGTGATTGGCAAGACCGTCAAGCATTGCACGATGGAGAACGCGCTCGACGCGGTCTTCGGTTACACGGTGTTCAACGACATTTCGGTGCGTGATTACCAGAAGAAGACGCCGCAGTGGACCATCGGCAAGAACTTCGACCGCACAGGCCCCTTGGGCCCCACGCTGGTCACGGCCGACGAGCTGCCGCCCGGCGCGGTCGACCTGCGCATCCAGGCCCGTCTCAATGGGCAAGTCATGCAAGACGCCAACACCCGCGACATGATCTGGGGCGTGGCCGAAACGATCCAATTGCTCAGCGAGTGCATGACGCTGGAGCCGGGTGACCTCATCGTGATGGGCACGCCCGCGGGCGTGGGCCAAGCGCGCACTCCGCCCGTTTGGATGAAGCACGGCGACAAGATCGAGATTGAGATCGAGCGCGTAGGCCTGCTGCGCAACACCATCGAGGACGAGGCGGCTTGAACATGAGCGCACAGAGCAAGGCCGGGCTGACCGCGCGTGACGCGGGGGTCTATGACGTCGCGATTGTCGGCTTTGGCCCCACGGGCGCCATCGCCGCGGGCTTGTTGGGCGCGCAAGGTGTGTCCACTTATGTCTGCGACAAGTTGCACGATGTCTATGACAAGCCGCGTGCGATCGCGCTGGACCACGAGATCACGCGCCTGTTCCAGCAGATGGGCGTGGCCCAGAAGATCAAGCCCCATCTCGAGCCCTTCACCGATTCGGTCTATTACGGGGTGGATGGACAAGTCATCAAGCGCATGTCCACCGTGGCGCCGCCGTATCCCTTGAGTCACGCGCCCTCGGTCGTTTTCACGCAACCGCCCGTGGAGCGGATCTTGCGCGCGCATGCGCAGTCCTTTCCCAGCGTGAAGGTCGAGCTCGGTTTGACCTTGACGCAGGTGACGCAGGACGAGGATGGCGCGCTGCTCGCGCTGCGGGGCGACGATGGACGTTCCTCCAGCGTGCGGGCGCGCTACGTGATCGCCTGCGACGGCGCGTCAAGCGTCGTGCGGGGGCAAGTCGGCATCACCCTGGAAGATCTGGACTTTGACGAGCCCTGGCTGGTGGTGGACGTGCTGGTCAACGAGCAGGGCCTGGCCAAGCTGCCGACCACCAGTGTGCAGTACTGCAATCCCGAGCGGCCCAGTTCCTTCCTGATCTGTCCGGGCAAGCACCGCCGCTGGGAAATTTCCATCAACCCTGGCGAGGACCCCAAGGAACTTGCGACGCCCGAAGGCGCTTGGCGCTTGCTCGCGCCCTGGCTCACGCCGGACGATGGAACGCTCTGGCGTCAGGCCAGCTACCGGTTCCATGCGCTCGTGGCGGACGAATGGCGCAAGGGTCGTGTCTTTGTCGCGGGCGACGCCGCGCACCAGCAGCCACCCTTTTTAGGCCAGGGCATGTGCCAAGGTGCGCGCGACGCGGCCAATCTCTGCTGGAAGCTCGGGAGTGTGTTGCGTGGCGACGCGGGGGACGCCGTGCTCGACAGCTATGGCGTGGAACGCAAAGCCCACGTCACCGAGCTGACGACGCGCATCAAGGCGATTGGAAAGATCATCGGCGAGCGCGATCCCGTTCGCGCTCGCGAGCGGGATGCACGCCTGCTGGCCGAGTGCGGCGGCGTGGTCAGGCCCACGCCTCGGCAAGATGTGCAGCCCGCGCTGCAGTCGGGCTTGCTCGCCGCCGATGCGCACGCCGCGCGCGGCACCATCTTTCCCCAACCTTGGTTGCACAAGGAGGGCGCCGATCCGGTGCGGATGGACGACACCTTGGGCTGCGGCTGGCGTCTCGTGCTGGCCGCCGACGCCGATGCCGCGCTGCAGGCGGCCGCGCGCACGGCTGGGTTGCCGGGGCTGCGCACCGTGCAGCTCGGCACGCCCGAATTCACCGAGCGCGATGGCGTGCTCGCGGCATGGTTCCAGCGCCATGGCGTGCGCGCGGCGCTTGTGCGACCGGACCACTACGTCTATGGCGTCGCAGCCAACGCCATGGCGCTGAGTGAACAGCTGGCCGCCTTGCGGCTGTAGTGAGAGTGTGCTGAGTTCGACCACCATAACCACGAGGAGACAAAGAATGAAACGCAGAAACTACATCCAGGCCATCGTGCTGGCCGCGGCGGTGTCCGCCATGCCTGGGGCCTGGGCTCAAGGCCTTGGCGCATGGCCCGACAAACCCATCAAGTTCGTGCTCTCGCAGCCGCCGGGCTCAGGTCCCGACAACGTGGCGCGTTTGCTCGGCGACAGGCTCAGCCGCTCGCTGGGCCAACCCATCGTGATTGAGAACAAACCTGGAGGGCAGAACGTGATCGGGGCGCAGACGGCCGCCCAGGCCACGCCTGACGGCTACACCTTCTACTTCGCGACCACGGCGGCTTTGGTGTCGAACAAGTACTTGTTCAAGACCCTGCCTTACGACGCGCAGAAGGACTTCACGCCCGTGGCTTTCGTCGCCAAGAGTCCGTTCGCCGTGTTGGTCAAGGCCGAGTCGCCCATCCAGTCCATGCCGGATCTGATCGCGCGCTCCAAGGCCCAACCCGGCACCTTGGCCCTGGCCAACGAGGGCGGGCGTACCTTTGGCGGCATCATCGCGCGCCTGATCAACGCACGCACCCAGATGCAGATCAATCTCGTGGGTTACACCTCGGTGGGCGTGGCGGTCCAGGACGTGATCGGCGGCCATGCCGACGCCGTGGTGGCCGATCTGGCTTCGACGGCTCAGCTCGTGCGCCAAGGCCGCCTGCGCCTGCTGGCGGTGACCTCGGCCAAGCGCGTGCCCGGCTGGGAGTCCGTGCCCGCCTTGTCCGAGCTGCTGCCCGGTTTCGAGATGGTGGGCTGGTTCGCCGTGGTCGCGCCCACCGGTACCCCTGCGGCTGCGGTGCAGCGCCTCAACAAGGAGATCAATGCGCTCCTGGCCGATGCCGAGGTGGCGCAGCGCATGGCGACCCTGGGGCCGTTGGCCGAGGCACTGGGCACGCCCCGGCAATTGGCGACCTTCCTCGGCGTCGAGCATGAGCGCTGGGGCAGTGTGGCCAAGGAAATCGGCCTGCTGCCCGAGTGAGCAAGCCCTCGCCAGTCCCTGGGACCTCGGACCGCTCGCCCTCCCGAGGGTGGAGCGGCCCCGCAACGCGTTTCCTGAGCATCGGGGCCTCGCCACGGCCCCATGCTCGGCCTTGTGCGCTCGACAAGGCTGAACTCAGGGGGCGGCCTGTCAAATCACGTGCCAGACTGCATCCACGGAGGGCGGGCGCTTGCCTTCATCGCAGCGCGGCGATGAGGTGCTGGGCAATTTGCGCCGGTGAGCGCGCGCCCTCGGGCCGGTACCAGATGAGGGTCCAGTTCAAGGCGCCCAGCAACTGCAGTCGAAAGAGCGTGCGATCCAGTTCGGGGCGCAAGGGCAGGTCTGCGATCAGGCGGGCCAGCAAGGCTTCGTAGCCGTCGCGCGCCGACTGCATCGCGGGGCTGACCTTGCCTTCGCGCAGCCCGACCAGGCCCATGCCGGTGAGCCGCGCGATGGGGCCGCCGGTCAGCATTTCGGTCAGGTGCGCGCAACACGCCGCTTCGAGTGCGGTCCAGGGGTCGGTATGGGGGGCGATGGCCTCTTCCACCACGCGCTGCATGCGCCGGTAGCCCTCGGCGTGCACGGCTTCGTACAACGCCTCCTTGGATTCAAAGTGGTGGTAGATCGATCCCGCGAGCAAGCCCGCCGCGTCCGCGATCTGGCGCAGGGTGGCGCCCTTGTAGCCGTATTCCGAAAACACCTGGGCCCCGGCCAGCAGCACGTTGTCGCGGCGATGGCCCGGCGGGGGCGGGGTGTCCGTGGGGAGGGGGGCAGGGGAGCGAGTGGCCATGAATCCGAGCTTACCCGTGGCCTGGGTTCCCCCCGATTTTGAGGCGTCCCCCAACTGCGTAGAGTGCAAGCCAAGACAACCTAACGGTTGTTAGGTTTTTTGGATTCAGTCCTTGCTCCAGGTGCTCTCATGAAAGATTCACGCCCATCTCCGCTGCTCGTGCATCGCCCGGCTCGCCTGCTCTGGGTGTGGCCCAGTGTCTTGCTTGCAGCGTGTGGCTTGTCGCCTTTGTCCTCGTCCGGCCCAGCGTCGGCCCCCGTGATGGAGGCGGCCCGCCCCGGCCCGCTCCAGCAGTGCGACACCTTGGCGGGCCTTTTCTCGTACGCGGGGACGCGGCTCACCTCGGCCGCCATCACGCCTGCGGGGGCGTTGAGCGTGGGCGGCGCCCCGGTGGCGGAGCACTGCCTCGTGCGAGGCGCGATGAACGAGCGCGTGGGCATCGACGGCCTCGCTTATGCCATCGGCTTTGAGATGCGCCTGCCCAGGCAGTGGAACGGGCGTTTCTGGTACCAGGCCAACGGCGGCATCGATGGCAGCGTGGTTCCCGCCATGGGGCAAGCGGGGGGTGGTCCCGTGACCTCGGCCCTGAGCCAAGGCTTCGCCGTCATCAGCTCCGACGCGGGGCACGACAACCGCGTGACGCGCGGCCCCGGTTTCGGTCTCGATCCGCAGGCTCGCCTCGACTATGGCTACAACGCCGTGGCCGCGCTCACGCCCATGGCCAAGGCGCTGATCGCGCAGGCCTATGGCCGCCCGCCGGACCGCTCCTACATCGGCGGTTGTTCGAACGGCGGGCGCCACGCCTTGGTGGCCGCGGCGCGTCACCCCGAGATGTTCGACGGCTACCTGGTCGGTTCACCCGGCTACCGTTTGCCGCTGGCCGCCGTGGCCAACATCTATGGGGCGCAGCAGTACAAACGCGTGGCCACCGATCCGAAGGATCTGTCCACCGCTTTCACCCAGGCCGAACGCCAGACCGTGGTGAACGCCGTGCTGGGCCAGTGCGACCGGCTGGATGGCGTGCGCGATGGGATGATCCAGGACACGAATGCCTGCGCGGCGGCCTTTGACCTGGCGCGTGACGTGCCCACTTGCAAGGCCGCGCGCGATGGCACTTGCCTCTCGGCCGAGCAAAAGCGTGCGATTGGATCGATCTTCAGTGGCGCGACCACCCAGAACGGTCAACGCTTCTACGCCAGCTTCCCCTTCGACGCCGGTCTGGCCAGCGCCGATGTCGCGAGTTGGGAATTCAACGCGCCGCTGACGCGGGACTCGGGCGCGGTGGGCTTCATCTTCGGGACACCGCCGCAAGACCCGAAGACCTTCCAGGCGAATGACTTCGTGCTGGAGGGTAATGTGGATGCGATGCTCGCCTCGGTTCAGGCGCGAGGGGGTGTGTACACCCAATCGGCGATGGAATTCATGACGCCGCCCAATGACAGCGACCTCTCGAAGCTGCGCTCGCGAGGCGCGCGCATGCTGGTCTACCACGGCGTGAGCGACGCGATCTTCTCGGTCAACGACACCGAAGCCTGGTACCGCCGCGTGCAAGCGCGCGACGGCGCGCAGACAGCGGATTACGCGCGCTTCTTCCGCGTGCCGGGCATGGGGCATTGCCGCGATGGCGCGTCCACCGATCAGTTCGACGCCATCTCCCCATTGGTGCGCTGGGTGGAGCAGGGCCAGGCGCCCGAGCGCATCGAGGCCAGCGCGCGTGGGGCCGCCAACCCCGGCGGCGTCAACAAGGAACTGCCCGCAGACTGGGCGCCCAACCGGACCCGACCGCTCTGTCCTTACCCGACCGTGGCCCGCTACCAGGGCGGCGATGTGGAGAAGGCGTCCAGCTTCCGTTGCCAGTGATCAGCGTCGGACGGGGCGAGGGGCCGTTGCGGCTCATCGGCCCCGGGGTGACGGTGGCGCGTGGAGGGCCATCAACTCGACCACCCAGTCGATGAAGACGCGCAGCCGGGCGCCCACGTGGCGGTTGGGCGGATAGGCCAGGTACAGCGGCATGGGGGCGATGGCCCAGTCCTCGAACAGCGGCACCAGCTCGCCCCGCGCCAGATGAGGCGCCGCCAGGTAATGCGGCAACCACAGCGCGCCCAGGCCCGCCACGCCCGCCGCCAGGTAGGCGTTGCCATCGTCGACCGCGAGGGCGTAGCGGCCCCGCACCTCCACGCGTTCGTCGCCGCGCTGCAAGCTGCAGGGCAGGATGCGCCCGGTGCTTGACCACAAAAAGCCTACGATCTGATGGGGTGGCGCCTCCAGGTCGCTGGGGTGCGTGGGCATGCCAGCACGCGCCAGGTAGGACGGGGCCGCGTACAGCCGGATGGCCAGATCGCCCACGTGCCGCGCCACCAGCGAGGGGTCACCTGGTTCGCCGCCACGCACCACGCAATCCACGTTCTCGCCGATCAGGTCCACCACCCGGTCGCTCACGCCCAGGTGCAGCTGGATGTCGGGGTAGCGCGCGTGGAAGTCCGGGAAGGCCGGCACCAGGATCAGGCGCGCCAGCGGGCTGGGCACGTCCACCCGCAGGTGGCCGCGCGGCGCGGCGGAGGCGCTGCTCAGGCTGGTTTCGGTCTCCTGCAGGTCGGCAAGCAAGCGCACGACGCGTTCGTAATAGGCGGCGCCGTCGGCCGTCACGTTCACCTGGCGGGTGGTGCGATTCAACAGCTTGACCCGCAGGCGCGCCTCCAACTGCTGCACCAGTTGGGTCACGGTGGTCTTGCTCATGTGCAGCGTCTGCGCCGCCTGGGTGAAGCTGCGGGTCTCCACGACGCGGGCAAAAGCCTGCATGGCATCAAAACGGTCCATGGGTGGGACGGGTCTGGGACTGGATTGTGTGGATTATGCAAACAGTCTTGGACAAACAATCCTGTTTATTCAAACGATAAGCTTGCCTACAGTGCCTGCTTCACTCAACGCTGCACGCAATGAAAGGCATGTGATGACCCCACGCGATGTTGTTTTCCCCGCTGGCCGCCAGGCCCTCTACGAGCGCAACCGTTACTCACCGGCCGTGCGGTCGAACGGCTTTCTGTTCGTTTCGGGCCAGGTCGGTAGCCGCGAGGATGGCTCACCCGAGCCGGAACTGGAGGCCCAGGTGCGCCGTGCCTTCGACAACCTGAATGCGGTGTTGAGCGCGGCCGATTGCAGCTTCGACGACGTGGTGGATGTGACCGTCTTCATCGTCAACCCGGAGCAGAACTTCGAGCGCGTCTGGCGCATCTGGCCCGAGTACTGGGGCGAGGCGCCGCACCCCACGCTGACCGGTATCGGCGTGACCTGGCTCTACGGCTTCCAGTTCGAGATCAAGGTGATCGCCAAGCTGCCGGACTGATCTGGACAAGCCGTGCCAACTCGATGAAGGGCGGCATTCAGGTCAAGGTTTGAAGACGCTCAATTAGGAACTCGCGCAGCAGTTTGACAACCGGCCTCAACTGACTGCGGTCGGCGCAAGCTAGGTAGAGGGGGGCAGGCTCCCCGCGCCAGTCGGTGCAGAGTGCGACCAATCGCCCCTTGCTCAGATCATGAGCCACGTCCAAGTTGGATTTGTAGACGATGCCCTCCCCCAGGAGGGCCAGTTGACGCACGGCATCACCATCGTCGCTGACGATGGGGCCGGTTACTTCAACCGTGGTCGCCAGACCTCTTCGTTCAAACTGCCAGCGGTTATGGATGCGGTCGCTGAGCTGAAAGCATAAACAGGCATGGTGACGTAATTCCTCCGGCGTGCGCGGTGCCCCGTGCTGGCGCACATACGAGGGGGAGGCGCACAAAACACGCCTATTTTTTGGGGCGACCGGCAAACTGATCAAGGATGAATCAGAAGGCTCGCCGTAGCGAAGCACCACGTCCACGTGCTCACGGTAGATGCCCGCCAGCCGATCCGACAACTGCAGACGCAGATGAACGCCAGGATACTTTTGGCGGAATGCATGCAACCAAGGAAGCACGAGTTGCCTGCCCAGATCCGAGGGCAGTGACAGTTGCACTTGCCCGCCAATGATGTCTCGGCCTGCCAACAGGCTTTCTCGTGCGCTCTGTATCAATTCCAGGCCTTGTGCGCATTGGGCCAGAAACAGTTCGCCGTCGTGCGTGAGCCGTAGATTTCGGGTGGATCGCACCATGAGCTTGGTGCCCAGTTCGGCCTCCAGGCGCTTGAGGCTGGCGCTGGCCGCTGCGGGGCTGACGTCAAGTCGACGCGCCACTTCCGACAGGCTATTGGCACGTCCCGCCTGGACGAAAAAATCGATGTCTTCTAAGAGGCTCATTTTCAATTTTCATTTGAAACTGATTCATTGATTATCTACTTCAAAGACGAGCTCTGAATCTCGATAGTGACGTCCTTCATCAACACTTTTTGAAAGGACGTTCCTTGAAAGCAATTGCCTATCAGCATGCATTGCCTATCCAGAATGAGCTTGCCCTACAAGATCGAGATTTGCCTGAACCCATGCCAGGTCCCCGTGACTTGTTGGTTGAGGTCAAGGCAATTTCGGTCAACCCGGTAGACACAAAGATGCGCGCTGGAGCTCAGCCTGAGCCCGGTCAGTGGCGAGTGCTGGGTTGGGATGCCAGTGGCATCGTCCGCGACGTCGGCGGGGAAGTCAGACTCTTCAAGCCTGGTGATCGCGTTTGGTATGCAGGTGACATTCGGCGCCCGGGCAGCAACAGCGAACTGCACGTGGTGGACGAGCGCCTTGTGGGTCACGCCCCGTACACACTGGACCATGCACAGGCGGCTGCCATGCCCCTGACCACCATCACCGCGTGGGAGTTGATGTTCGATCGGTTGCGACTGCGCCAGGGCGCGCACGCGGGCGAATCGCTGTTGGTCATCGGCGCTGCGGGTGGCGTCGGATCTATTCTGGTGCAACTGGCACGACAACTCACGAAGCTGAATGTGATCGGTACGGCCTCTCGTCCTGAAACATCGAGTTGGGTGCAGGAACTGGGAGCGCACCACGTGATCGACCATGGTCAGCCGTTGGCACAAGGACTGAAGGCGCAAGGTCTGGAGGCGCCGCAGTATGTGGTCAGTTTGACTCACAGTGACGCCTACCTGCCGCAGATCACTGAACTGATTGCACCGCAAGGACGCTTTGGGCTGATCGATGACCCAGATGTTCTGGACATCGGTCCGCTCAAGAAAAAGAGCGTCTCGGTTCATTGGGAACTGATGTTCACGCGCTCGATGTTTGGCACGACAGACATGCAAGCCCAGCATGAGTTGCTGACGCAAGTCGCCCTGTTGGTGGACGCGGGACGGTTGCGAACAACCGTGGGCGAACACCTGGGACGCATCGACGCCACCAACCTGCGCCGCGCACACGCCTTGGTTGAAGCAGGACATACCCGAGGAAAACTCGTGCTCGAAGGCTTTTGAATCAAGCGAACTCGATCCCCTTTTTTTAAATTTTCAGGAACATTCCATGCCACGCATTTCTGCCATCGATCCACAGCAAGCCCAAGGTGATGCTCAAGACTTTCTTGCCGCTATCCAGGGCAAGTTCAACGCAACGCCCAATTTCTTCCGCACGATTGCCCATGCACCGGCGATGGGGCGTGCCTTTGCCGCTTTTAATGGAGCGCTGGGCGCCACCCGTCTGTCCACGGAACAACGCGAACTGATCGCTCTGACGCAGGCCGGATTTCATGGTTGTCCCTATTGCAGCGCCTACCACGTGTACGCCGCTGGCAAGGCCGGCGTATCGAAGGCGCAGGCCGTGGCCTGGCTGCAGGGGGCGGCCAGTGAACCTCGCGATCAGGCCTTGGCGCGCTTTGTCCACGCCGTCTTGGAGCAGCGGGGCCGCCTCAGCGATGCTGATCTGCAGTCTTTTGCCCAGGCTGGCTTTGACGAGGGCCACATGGTGGAAGTCATGGCTGTCATCAGCGCCAACGTATTCACCAATTTCATCAATCTGGCTGCGCAGACGGAAGTGGACTTTCCTGCGGTGAACGCCTGAAGTTTTGGTTTTGATACACACAAACAGAGTACTCAATGAAACACACTGTCCGCCGCATCATCATTTCCCTGAGCTTGTTTGGCAGCGCCATGGCTCAAGCTGACTCCTATGTCCTGGTCCACGGCGCTTGGGCCGATGCCCAGGTGTGGGGCCTGGTCAAAGCGCAACTGGAAAATCAAGGGCACGAGGTCAAAACCATCAACCTGCCTGGTCAGGGTCGGGACCACACTGCAGTCTCGGACATTGGGCTGGGCACGCATGTCCAAGCGATTGAAAAAGAGCTGGAGAAACTCAGCGGCCGCGTGGTTCTGGTCGGCCATAGCCTGGCCGGCATGTCGATCAGTCAAGTCGCTCAGAACCGCCCGGACAAGGTTGCGCGTCTTGTGTACGTTGCGGCCTTTCTGCCGCGCAATGGAGACAATGCGCTGTCGCTACTCAAGCATGACAAGCAATCCATCCTCGGGCGTTACCTGAATGTATCGAGCGATCACGCCAGCGCAGGCATTCGTCCTGGCGGACGTGTTTTGGCCATTTGTGCCGATTGCCCTCCCGAGATTCAAGACGCCCTCGCAGGGAACGACCGGATCGAGCCGATGAAGCCTTTCGCCGATGTCGTGACTCTGAGCGCGGAGCGCTTCGGCAAAGTTCCCAAGTCCTACATCTTCACCCGTGATGACAAGGCTCTGGGGTATGAAGCGCAGCTATGGATGGTGTCACGCGGTGAGTTCGTGGATCGCAAAGAGACCTTGAACACCGCGCATCTGCCCTTTTTGAGTCAACCACAGGCCTTTGCACGTGCCTTGCTCAAGGTCGCGCAGCCTTGACTGACTACGCTCTTTCCCTCCCGGCGGGACTCGGCCGTACGGCTTCCAGTTCGAGATCAAGGTGATCGCCAAGCTGCCCGCTTGAGGTGCGGTCGAAAGGGCTGGGGCTTGGAATTTCTGTCCACGGCCCCTGTCCAAGGTGCCTGACCACGGGGCCTTGACGCATCCGGGTTCGATGGATTTATACTGTATATAAATACAGTATTGATTCAGCTCAAATCCATGGCCCTCGCCGCATCGTTCCACTCCTTGGCGCCTCCTCGTCTGGACACGCTGGACGGGGTGTGGCGCGCGGACGAACTGGCCCGCATGCGGCAGAGCTACGTGCCCAGCGGTCATGGCGAGTTGGACCCCGAACTGCCCGGCCAAGGCTGGCCCCTGGGCCAGTTGACCGAAATCCTCCAGGCCCAGCCGGGTTTGCATGAATGGCGGCTGCTGCTGCCTGCCTTGCGCCAGGCCGTGGCGCAAGGTCCCCTGGTGCTGGTGGGGGCACCTCGGTTGCCGAACCTCCCCGCCTTGAGCTTGCTCGGCATCCCTGCCCGGCAGGTGCTGCGCGTGGATGCCCACTCCGCGGCCGAACGCCTCTGGGCCACCGAACAGGTGCTGCGCGGTCGCGAGCTGGGGGCCTTGCTGTGTTGGTTGCCGCAGGCCCGGTCCGAGCAGTTGCGCCGCTTGCAACTGGCCAGCACGGCCACGCAGGCGCTGGTGTTCGCCTTTCGTCCGTGGGTCGCACGGCACGAATCGTCACCTGCGCCGCTGCGCCTGGCCTTGCAGAGCGTGCCAAGCGCCAAGCCCTTGCTCAAGGTCGGCTCGGTGCCAGGTGAGGCGCCTGGGCTCAGCGTGGCCTTGCTCAAGCGCCGCGGTCCGACCCTGGATCATCCCCTCACGCTCGCCGCGCCCCTGCCCGTCACGGCGGTGCTGCGCCAGCGTCATCTTCTGGAGGAAGCCGCTCATGCTGTGGTGCGCCCTGCGTCCACGCATCGCCTCGGGTAGCGTGCCCAGCCCGTCACCGCGTGAACCCCAGCCCGGTCCTGAACAGCAAGCCCTGGCTTGGTGGGCCTTGCAGTTCAGCCCTCGGGTCTGCCTGGTGGAAGACGCGGTGCTGCTGGAGGCAGAGGCCAGCCAGCGGCTCTTCGGGGGCCGACGCGCGCTGCTGTGGCAGGTGCACGCGGCCTTGCCGCAGGCCGGGGGCACGGGCCTGGCCGTGGCCCCCACCGCGCTGGCCGCGCTGGCCTTGCTGCGCAGCTTGCCGCAGCCCCATGCTGCGGGAGACGCCACGCCAGACGCCGCGCCCGATGCGCAGATCGTTCCTGAATCGATTCCGGTTGCGGTGTGTGCCACACGCCAGCTCATTCCCATGCTCGATGCCTTGCCGCTCACGCACCTGAGCGCGGCGCGCGCGCATGCGCCCGTGCTCGCGCGATTGGGCTGTCGCACCCTGGGGCAGTTGCGGGCCTTGCCGCGCGACGGTGTCTCGCGCCGTTTTGGCGCGGCCTTGCTGGAGGCGCTGGACCGCGCCTATGGTCAGCGGCCCGACACGCAGGATTGGGTCGTGCTGCCCGAGCGCTTCAGCGCCAGGCTGGAGTTCACCGGGCGCGTCGAGACGGCGGAAGGCCTGCTCTTCGGCGCGCGGCGCCTGCTGGGGCAACTGGCCGGCTGGCTGCAAGCGCGGCAGCGGGGTGTGCTGGCGCTGACGCTGCATTGGGAGCATGACCTGGTGCGCCGCGGTGAGCTGAGCAACGGCCACTTGGACTTGCGCACCGGCGCTGCCACGCGCGACACGCGCCACCTGGCCCGGCTGTTGGGCGAGCACCTGGCCCGCGTCCAACTGCCCGCGCCGGTGCAGGCCATCCGCCTCGATGCCACCGAAACCGAAGCCTTCCAGTCCGACAACAGCAGCCTGCTGCCCGAGGAGCTGAAGGAGGGCGAGCCGCTGGCACAACTCATCGAGCGGCTATCGGCGCGCCTGGGCCCGCACCGCGTGCTGCGCGGCCGTGTCCTGGCCGACCACCGGCCGCAGCACATGCAGGCCTGGTTCGCGGCGAGCGAGCCTATGGCGCAGGCAACCGCGCCTGCACTGCTGCGGCACCTGCCTCCCCATCTGCGCCTGCACCCGCCCTGGGTTTTGCGCGAACCGTTGCGCCTGGAAATGCAGGGCGACCGCCCGTACTACCAAGGGCCCTTGCGCATGCTGGCTGGCCCCGAACGACTGGAGACCGGCTGGTGGAGTTTCTCCGCCGCGGCCGAACGGGAGGGCGAGGCGCTGGCCTTGCGCGATTACTACGTCGCCCACAGCCCACAAGCGGGGTTGCTGTGGGTGTACCGGCGCCGCAGTGCGGGGGAGCCCGCGTGGTTTCTGCAAGGCGTGTATGGATAGCCGCGTTGACGGTCTCCGGCCCATGGCCACGGCCCTTTCGACCTTGCCTGCCTACGCCGAGCTGCATGCCTTGAGCCACTTCAGTTTCCAGCGTGGCGCATCGAGTCCGCAAGAGCTGGTGGCGCGCGCGCATGCCTTGGGCTACAGCGCGCTGGCGATCACGGACGAATGCAGCATGGCGGGCGTGGTGCGCGCGCACAGCGAGGCCAAGCGGCTGGGCCTGAACCTGCTGATCGGCACCGAGTTGCGGGTGGACGTCAACGACGAGACGCACTTCACGCTGGTGCTGCTGGCGCGCAGCCGCGCGGGTTATGGGCAGTTGTGCGAGCTGATCACGCAGGCGTGCAGCCACACGGTGACGCCGCGCGAGCGGGAGCGCGGCCTGCGGTACCGCTTGCGCAGGGAGGGCTGGCCCGTGGACGGCTGGCACCCCTCGGACCTGGACAGCCGTGAGGTGCTGGCGCTGCTATTGCCCCAGCGCGACGGCTTGCCGCCCGAGTCGGTGGACTTCGCGGCCCACCTGGACGCGCAACTGCGTTGGTTGCGGGAGCACTTTGCGCACGGGGCTTGGCTGGCGGTGGAACGGCTGCACGGCCTGGACGACGAGTGCTGGCTGCGCGAGCTGCAAGCGGCAGGCGCGCGTTGCGGCGTGTCCCTGGTGGCGACGGGTGGGGTGCACATGCATCTGCGCTCGCGCAAGCCGCTGCAGGACGTGATGACGGCCATCCGCCTCGGGCGGCCCGTGGCCGAATGCGGCTTCGCGCTGCAGCCCAATGCCGAGGCCCATCTGCGCTCGCGCCAGCGCCTGGCCGCGCTGTACCCGGCGGCGCTGCTGGCCGAAACGGTGCGCCTGGCCGGGCTCTGCCACTTCAGCCTGGACGAGCTGAAGTACGAGTACCCCGAAGAAGTGGTGCCGCAGGGTGAGACACCGGCTTCTTACCTGCGCCGCGCCACGCTGGAAGGCGCAGAGCTGCGTTACCCACAAGGCATGCCAACGACCGTGCGCCAGCAGATCGAGCACGAGCTGGCGCTGATCAGCGAGCTGCGCTACGAGAAATACTTCCTCACGGTCTACGACATCGTGCGTTTCGCGCGCGACAAGAAAATTCTCTGCCAGGGCCGTGGCTCCGCCGCCAATTCGGCCGTCTGCTACTGTCTGGGCGTGACCGAGGTGGACCCGGCGCGCACCAGCGTGCTGTTCGAGCGCTTCATCAGCAAGGAGCGCAACGAGCCGCCCGACATCGACGTGGATTTCGAGCACCAGCGGCGCGAAGAGGTCATCCAATACCTTTACAAGAAATACGGTCGCGACCGCGCTGCGCTGACGGCGGCCGTGCACACCTACCACGCACGCGGGGCGATCCGCGACGTGGGCAAGGCCCTGGGCCTGGACGAGGACGTGATCGACGCACTGGCCAAGGCGCATCAGTGGTGGGACGGGCGCGAGGTGAACCACGAGCGCTTGCGCGCGCTGGGCGTGGATGTCGGCAGCCGCCCAATTCGCCTGCTGCTCGAGCTCACGCGTCCGCTGCTTGGTTTTCCGCGCCACCTGTCACAACACAGCGGTGGTTTCGTGCTCACCGGCGACAAGCTCACGCGCACGGTGCCCGTGGTGCCGGCAGCCATGCAAGGGCGCACCACCATCGAGTGGGACAAGGACGACATCGACGCGCTGGGCCTGCTCAAGGTGGACGTGCTCGCCTTGGGCATGCTCAGCGCCATCCGCCGCACGCTGGATTTCGTGAGCCAGTGGCGCGGCCAACCGTTTCGCTTGCAAGACATTCCGCCCGAGGACCCCGAGACCTACGAGATGGTTTGCCGCGCCGACGTGGTGGGCGTGTTCCAGATCGAGAGCCGCGCGCAGATGAGCATGCTGCCGCGCCTGCGACCGCGTTGCTTCTATGACCTGGTGATCGAGGTTGCCATCGTGCGCCCCGGCCCCATCCAGGGTGGCATGGTCCACCCCTTCCTGGAGCAACGCGAGCGCCAGCGGCGCGGTGAACCTCTGTCCTTGCCGAACGAAGCACTGCGCCCGGCGTTGGCGCGCACCCTGGGCGTGCCCATCTTCCAGGAGCAGGTGATGCAGATCGCCATCCTCGCCGCGGGCTTCACGCCCGGCGAGGCCGATCAATTGCGCCGTGCCATGGCGGCGTGGCGGCGCAGGGGCGGCGTGGACAAGTTCCAGCAGCGCTTGATCGAAGGCATGACGGCGCGCGGGTACGAGCGCGAATTCGCCGAGGCCATCTTTCGGCAGATCGAGGGCTTTGGTGAATACGGCTTTCCTGAAAGCCATGCAGCCAGCTTCGCACTGCTGGTCTATGCCAGTGCCTGGCTCAAGCGCCACGAGCCCGCGGCTTTCCTGGCGGGATTGCTCAATTCCTTGCCCATGGGCTTTTACGGCCCCTCGCAACTGGTGCAGGACGCGCAGCGCCATGGCGTCACCGTGCGGCCCGTGGACGTGTGCCACAGCGATTGGGATTGCACGCTGGAGCCGCGGGACGACGGGGAGCTTGAACATCGCCCCGCCACGCCAGCGGCCGTCCGGCTGGGCTTGTGCTTGGTGGCGGGGTTGAAGAAAGAGAGCGCCCATCGCATCGTCGAAGCACGCGCGCAGGGGCTGTTTCTCAGCACCGAAAACCTCGCCCTGCGCGCGCGGCTCGATGCCTCGGATTTGAATGCGCTGGCCAGCGCCGATGCCTTGGCGGGGCTGTCAGGCCACAGGCGCCAGCAGGTCTGGGACGCCTCGGCCTTGCACGCGGCGCCGGCCTTGCTGCGCGAAGCCCCGGTGCATGAACCGACGCTGGCCCTGCCCGCCGCGCCCGAGGGCGAGGAGATTGTGTTCGACTACGCCGCCACCGGCCTCACGCTGCGGCGACATCCGCTGGCGCTGCTGCGCCCGCGCCTATCAAGCCTGGGCGTGCAGACCGCGCAAGACCTGCTGGCCTGGCCCAACGGACGGCCCGCCCGGGCCTGCGGCCTGGTCATGGCGCGGCAACAGCCGGGCACGGCCAAGGGCGTGGTCTTCGTCACCTTGGAGGACGAAACCGGCGCGGTGCAGGTCATCGTGTGGAAGGCCTTGCGCGACCAGCAGCGTGAGGTGTTGCTGTCCGCTCGCCTGATGGTCGTGCAGGGCACCTGGCAGCGCCAGGGCGCGGTCTGCCACTTGATCGCGAAGCATCTGGAAGACCAGACGCCCTGGCTCGGGCGCTTGGCCACGCAGAGCCGGGACTTCCACTGAACGGCCCTGCAGGTGCGGCGGGGGCAGCGCGGTGGATGACGGCTCTGTGCCTCGTGCACCGATCGGGATGAGTGGCCTGATCCCGGGTTTCAGGGCGGTGTCGCGCTCAGCATGCGCCGCTGTGCGGCGCGCTGACCGAGGGCAAGGGCCTCGTCCACACTCAGTCGGCCCGCCACGGCTTCCCCGATCCGCTGACCGACCTCGTCGCCGATCGCTGCGAATTCCGGAATGGTGACGAACTGCACACCGAGATAGGGACTGCGTGGTAGCGTGGCGTTGCGCGGGTCGGCGCCGCGGATGGCCGCGAGCTCGTGGCTGGCCCAGGGGGCGGCGCGCTGGAAGCGTGGGTTGGCGTAGGTTGAGGCTCGCGTGCCCGAGGGCACCAGGCCCCAGCCTCGCAGAGCTGCCACCCGTTCAATGTAGGCGCGGGACGCGGCCCACGACACGAAGGTCTGGGCTGCCTCCGTGTGCGCCGCGTCGATGTCGGCCGGAATGGCCAGGGCCCAGGCCCAGAGCCAGCGCGCGCCCTTGGGGGTGGTGCCGATGGGGGCTGGCGCGAAGCCAACCTGCTGCGCGTGCGGGTTCTGCTCGGGGTCGGCCAGGAAGCCCGCCGCCACGGTGGCATCGACCCAGATCGCACACCGTCCGGCCAGGAACAGCGCCAGGTTCTCGTTGTAGCCGCGCTGAATCGCATCCTCGGGGCCGAAGCGGCGCAGCAGGTTCACGTAGAGGCTGGCCGCCTCGTGCCAAGCCCGGCTTTGCAATTGTGGCCGCCATTGCATGTCGAACCACTGGGCCCCATGGGTGTTGGCGATCGTGGTGAGCAGGGCCATGTTTTCTCCCCAGCCCGCCTTGGCACGCAGACAGATGCCATGAACCTGGTCCTGCGGGGCATGCAGCCGGGCCGCGAAACCGGCGATGTCCGACCAAGTGGGTTGCGCGGGCATGGTCAGACCGGCGCGGACGAAGAAGTCCTTGCGGTAAAACAGCATGGAGCTTTCGCCATAGATCGGCGCTCCGTACAGCCGACCTTTGTGTGACAGACCCTCCCGGATGTTGGGCAGCAAATCCTGGGCGTCCAGTTCTGGTGTGGCGCGGATGGGCGTCAACCAGCCCCGTCGGGCCCAGATCGGCACTTCGTACATGCCCACCGTCACGACGTCGAACTGCCGTCCCTGCGTCGCGATGTTGCTGCTGACCGCCTTGCGCAATTGGGCTTCGCTCAGGGTGACCCAGCGGATCTTGATGTCCGCGTGAGTGCGCTCGAACTCCGGACTCAGCGAGGCCAGCTGCAGCATGTGCCCGTTGTTGACCGTCGCGACCACCAAGGTGATGGCGTGCCCGTGCAGCGGCGACACCAGGCCCATCAGCAGTGCACCAAGACCAGCCCAGACCGCGGCGGGACGGATCATGCGCGTCCTTCCAGCGCGTGTTCCTGGCCTCTGCCGCCTTGCGCCAGCAGGCTGGCTTCAAAGGCCTCCACGGCCTGCGGTCGTCCGAACAGGTAACCCTGAAAAGCCTGGCAACCTTGTTCCACCAGGAAGTGGTGCTGTTCCTCCGTTTCCACCCCTTCGGCGATGACGTCCAGTCCCAAGCCCCGGCCCATGGCGATGATGGTCTGCGCCACCATGGCGTCACGATGGCTGGCCGGCAAATCGTCGATGAAGGACTTGTCGATCTTCAGCTGCGTCAGTGGCAGCTTGGTCAGGTAATTGAGCGAGGAGTTGCCGGTCCCGAAGTCGTCCAGAGAGATCATGAAGCCGCAGGTGCGCAGGGTCTGCAGCTTGCTCATGGAGACATCGAACTCGTCGATGGCGGTGCTCTCCGTCACCTCGAGCTTGAGCTTGTCGGCCGAGATGCCCGCGCCTCGGATTTTCGAGAGCACGTCCTCCACGAAAGTCGGCGACTTGAACTGACGCGGGCTGATGTTGACCGCCATGGTCAGGTGATGCGTCTCGGGTCGATCGGCCCACCGGGCCAATTGATGGCAGGCCGTGGACAACGCCCATTGACCGATCGGCTCGATCAGTCCGGTCTCTTCGGCCAAGGGAATGAAGTCCGAAGGCGGAACGAGCCCACGGCGCGGATGAGCCCAGCGCACCAGCGCTTCCGCGCCCAGAGCTTGTCCCTGCGCATCCACCTGAAGTTGGTAATGGAGCACGAGCTGCCCCCGCTCGATGGCTTCGCGCAGCTCATTCTCAAGATCGCGGCGACGGTTGATCTCGGTCTGCATCGCCTCCTCGAAGAAGCGCACGGTGTTGCGCCCCTCCTTCTTGCACTTGTACATCGCCAGCTCGGCTTGGCGCAGCAGGGTGCCTGGATCAGATCGCTGACCGGATGACAGGGTAATGCCCACCGAAGCAGTGCAGACGAGGCGATGACCGTCCAGCGTCACAGGGGCTTCGATGGCGCGCCGGACCGCCTCGGCGAGCGCCTGGGCGCGTTGCGCCGCTTCTTGCCGATGGGGGTCCAGATCCTGCGCGACGATCACGAAGCTGTCGCCGCTGAAGCGTCCGACGGTGTCGCCTTCGCGTGCGATCTGGCTGATGCGTCGCGCCATTTCGATCAGCAGCTGATCGCCAATCACATGGCCCAGAGAATCGTTGACCTTCTGGAACAAGTCCAAGTCAATCATCATCACGGCGTCGTAGGCCAGGGATTCGCCGCTTGGATCGACCGCGTGACTTCTCATGCGATCTTCGATTTGCACCCGGTTGGGCAGGTTCGTCAGGGTGTCGAAAAATCTCAGCCGTTCTGCCAGTGCCCGCGCATCAAGCTCTGCGGTGATGTCTTGAAGGTTGCCGATGTAACGCAAGGTTCGGCCCATTTTGTCTGTCACTTCGGTGATGGACAGGCGTGCCGTGTAAAGACGGCCTTCCCGATGCCGGTTCACGACTTCCCCTTGCCAATGTCCATCTCGCTTCAGACCCGCCCAGAGTGCTTGGTAGAAGGGCGCGTCGTGCAGGCCGGATTGCAGCAGCTTGGGGGTCTTGCCGATCGCTTCCTCGGGCGTGTATCCACTGATCCGGGTGAAAGCCGAGTTCACGCGTTCAATGACGCCGTTGGCGTCCGCGATCATCATGCCGTCGTGACTTTCAAACGCCACCGAGGCGATCCGCAATTCACGCTCCGCGCGCCGCCGCTCGGTGATGTCGCGCCCTATGGTCAGAATGCCCGCGGGCGCGCCTTGGGCATCGTGCACCAGCACCTTGACCATCTCAAGGTCGCGCGTGCTCCCGTCCTGGGCTTTGAAAGTGCTCTCGTACTGCAGAGGCTTGCCGCCGTGCAGAACTTCTTGATCATGGCCGCGGATGACCTGCACGAAGTCGGGGTCATCAAGCAATTGCTCGTCGGTCTTGCCCAACAGCTCCTGGCGCTCCAGCTTGAGCAACTCAAGCGCGCCAGCGTTGCAGTCCAGGTAGATCCCTGCCGGGCTCTTGAGCATCATGGCGTCCGGGCTGCTTTCGATGATGGCGCGCAACAGCGCCCGTTCCACGCGCAGTTGCTGCGCCGCCGCCTCCAACTGGTGGTGCTTGTATTGGATCTCCGCCGTCCGGTGCTTGACCGAACGCCGCAGCATTCGAATCCAGAGACCGCCCGCTGCGCCCAAGCCCAGCACCAACAGCACGGCCATCATCGCGATGCGTAAATAGGGGCGGTACTGAAAAGGCTGGCTGAACCATTTGTCGCGCAGCAGCGCGCGCTCTTCAGGGCTGATCAGGCGCATGCCCCGCTCGACGAGCTCGAAGGTCGCGACGTCGCCTCGGTTGACTGCCCAGTGGAACTGGCCCTCGTACAGCTTGAACGCCCGGCCAAAATTCAACTGCTCTCGATGCAGGTAGAGATAGTAGTTGGCGGGCTCATCGTCCATGCAGAACATCTTGATCTGTCCAGCTTTCGCCGCTGCCAGGATGCTCTGGTAGTTCGGGTACGCGGCCAGGTCAGACACCCCTCGACTCGTCAGCGCGTCCACGCAGGCGTCGCCGCGTTGCACCCCGATCGTGAATCCACCGAGTGAGGCTGCGTCATGGATGCCCTGGATGGAGCTGTCGACATAGATGCTGACGGGCAGCGTGGCATAGGGCTGGGAGAAGTCGTAGAGCTGCTCGCGCACCGGGGTGCGGAACATCATGTCGATCACGTCGGCCTCACGGTCGCGGATGGCCCGCTGTGCCTGCGACCACTCCATGGCCCGCAAGTCCACGCGGACCCCGGTCTTGCTTTCCCACAGGCGCCAGAGATCAACGATGTAGCCCTCGGCCTGACCGTCCGCGCGCAAGACGACATAAGGGGGATAGTTGTTGTCGGTAACGACGCGCAGGACAGGCTCCGCATGCGACATCGTGACCATGCCGATGGTCAGCAGCACCCACACCAATTGCCGTTGCCGTTTTGGCAGAGGCCTTGTGCATGCGGTCACGATGCCCCCTACGCAGGATGATTCAAAGCCACTCCGCGGGATTTAAGCGCCAGTCAGTCGGCAGTCTTGGATGGGGCCGGCATGCTGGGACCCAATCAAATCACGGCCCTGAGTTGCAAGGCACCGGCGTTCACAAAACAAAGCGTGCATTTCTGCAAAAAAACGGAACTTTTTGGCGGAATCGGCCTGATTGCCGCAAGCCTTTGGTACGAGGCGTGCATGAGCTCCCACCGAGCCAGGCTTTATCCCAAGACTAGCCGGGGCATGTGCCTTCGCTGCCACGGGTTCTCTTTCGATGAAATGTTTCTGGATGTGTCGGGATGCGTCGATATCTCGGGAATACCCGGACAATATCGGCCGCTGGCCCTGTTTTGTCCCGAGACAGGTAGGGGAGAATCGGGGCTGGTTTGGCAGCAAAAACTGAATTCGGCTAGGGAAAAGAATGCGCGTCACGTTTCTCTCCTCCATGTTCCCGAGGATGCGCCGTGCGCGTCATCGGGAACTGCTGCATCTGGTCGGATTCGTACTGGCCTTGGCGCTGCTGTTCGGCTTGTGGCCGACCTTGGATCTGACAGTCAGTGGCTGGTTTTATGCTGGCGATGGTCAGTTTCCTGCCAAGCAATGGGCTTGGGTGCGGGCGCTCTATGACTACCCCAAAGTGGGACAGTGGATCGTCGTGGCCGCTTTGTTGGTTCTCTTCTTCGGGCGCTTTTTACCGGGGCGCTGGCGTGTGACACGCTCCTGGCGGCGACGTTGTCTGGCGCTGCTGCTGGCAGCCGCACTCGGCGTCGGATGGCTGGTGCACGACGTCGTGAAGGAGCTATCGAACCGTCCCCGCCCTAACCAGACTCAGAATTTCGGAGGCAGCTACACCTTCGTTCCCACGCTCGGCACGGGTGTTCAGTGCGAGGAATGCGTCTCCTTCGTCAGCGGTCACGCGGCCGGCGGCTTCGTTTACATGGCCTGGGGCCTGTGGGGCTCGGTCGCGACGCGCCGCCGTTGGCGCGGCATCGGTTGGCTCGCGGGCGGTGTGCTTGGGGGCGGGCGTATTCTGCAAGGCGGGCATTACCTGAGCGACGTGCTGTTCTCGGCCGCCCTGATGTGGTTGTGCTGCTGGCTGATGCGTGAACTTTGGCTGCGCCTTGCCTGCTGGCGTCGCTCACGCAAGGCCAAATCTGAAGAGACCAGTGTGGTGGCTGTGCCCGGAGTATGCAATCAGGCTCACACGCCCAGTTTGTCGCGCAGGCTGTAATACCACGCCCCCAAGGCGGTGAGGGGCACTCGGAACAGCCGTCCACCTGGAAATGGGTAGTGCGGTAGGGCCCCGAAAGCATCAAAGCGTTCGGCCTGCCCGCGCAGGGCCTCGGCCAGTACCTTTCCAGCCAAGTGCGTGAAGGTCACGCCGTGCCCGCTGCAGCCCTGGGAGTAATAGATGTTGTCCCCCAGTCGGCCCATCTGCGGTAGACGCGACAACGTCAGCAGGAAGTTGCCGGTCCAGGCGTAGTCGATCTTCACGCCTCGCAATTGCGGGAAGGTCTTGAGCATCTTGGGCCGGATGGTTGCCTCGATGTTGGCTGGGTCCCTCGCGCCGTACACCACGCCGCCGCCATACAGCAGTCGACGGCCTCGTCCCTGGTCATTGGCGGAGAGGCGGAAATAGTCCAGCAAGTAATTGCAATCCTCCACGCAATGGTCCTGCGGCAGCAGGCTGCGCGCTAGATCCTCGGTCAGGGGTTCGGTGGCGATGACCTGGGTGCCGCAGGGCATGGACTTGGTGGCCAGTTCGGGCAGTAGACCGTCCAGGTAGGCATTGCCGGCCACCACCACGAAGCGGGCGCGCACCTGGCCTTGCGGCGTATGTACGACGGGGGGCGTCTGAGCCGAACCCCGGTCAATACGCACGGCCGGGCTGTGTTCGTGGATCACGCCACCCAGTGACACCAGGGCCGCTGCCTCGCCCAGGGCGAGATTGAGGGGGTGGATATGCCCGCCGCCGTGGTCGAGCGCGCCGCCGATGTAGCGTTCGGTGGCGACCACGCTGCGTATGGCCCCGGCGTCGAGGAGTTCCAATTGGGTATACCCGTGGCGCGCCCAGAGCTTTTGCTGGGTCTCCAAGTGGCGCATCTGCTTGCCAGTGAAGGCCGCGAACACGCCGCCTTCCTTCAGATCGCACTGGATGCCGTACTTCGCCACCCGCTGGCGGATGATGCGTCCGCCTTCGAAGGCCATGGCGGCCAACAAGCGGGCGGGCTCCGCGCCTACCTGGCGCTCGATGGCATCGATGTCACGGCTGTAGCTGTTGACGATCTGACCGCCGTTGCGGCCGGAGGCGCCGAAACCCACCTGGGCGGCTTCGAGCACCGTGACCTTGAACCCGTGTTCCAGCAAATGCAGCGCGGTGGAGAGGCCCGTGTAACCCGCGCCGATCACGCACACATCGGTGTCCACCGCCCCGACCAGCGCCGGGTACGCCACCTTGGGATGGCGTGACGCGGCGTAGTAGCTGTGCGTATGTTGCAGCAGCATCGGCGAGGGCGAGAAGGCAGGACCCCGGGCCCAGGCGGTTACTTACTTCAGGCCGGCAGCCGCGCGCAGAGCAGCGGCTTTGTCGGTTTTTTCCCAGGTGAACTCGGGCTCTTCACGGCCGAAGTGGCCGTAGGCGGCCGTCTTCTGGTAGATGGGGCGCAGCAGGTCCAACATCTGGATGATGCCCTTGGGACGCAGGTCGAAGTGTTCGTTCACCAGCGCGGCGATCTTGTCGTCGGCGATGACGCCCGTGCCTTCGGTGTAGACCGTCACGTTCATGGGCTTGGCCACGCCAATCGCGTAGGCCACCTGCACCTGGCACTGCTTGGCCAGGCCCGCAGCCACCACGTTCTTGGCGACGTAGCGTGCAGCGTAGGCGGCCGAGCGGTCCACCTTGGACGGGTCCTTGCCCGAGAACGCGCCGCCGCCGTGCGGGCAAGCGCCGCCATAGGTGTCGACGATGATTTTGCGACCCGTCAAACCGCAATCACCTTGCGGGCCGCCGATGACGAAACGGCCAGTCGGGTTGACCAAGTAGCGCGTGTCCTTCAGCCATTCCTTGGGCAACACGGGCTTGATGATTTCCTCGATCACGGCTTCATAGAAGCTGGCTTTGAGCTTGGTCGCGGTTTCGCTCTGATCCGGGCTGTGCTGGGTGGACAGCACCACGGTGTCGATGCTGTGTGGCTTGCCGTCGACATAGCGCATCGTCACCTGGCTCTTGGCGTCAGGGCGCAGGAAGGGCAGCTTGCCGCTCTTGCGCAGCTGTGCCTGACGCTCGACCAGACGGTGAGCGTAATAAATGGGCGCCGGCATCAGCTCGGGCGTCTCGTCGCAGGCATAGCCGAACATCAGGCCCTGGTCGCCAGCGCCGGTGTTCAGGTGGTCGTCGCTGGCGTGGTCCACGCCTTGGGCGATGTCGTTCGACTGCTTGTCGTAAGCCACCAGCACGGCGCAACCCTTGTAGTCAATGCCGTACTCGGTGTTGTCGTAACCGATGCGCTTGATGGTGTCGCGCGCGGTCTGGATGTAGTCGACGTTGGCGTTGGTGGTGATCTCGCCCGCCAGTACCACGAGGCCGGTATTGGTCAGCGTCTCGGCGGCAACCCGGCTCTTGGGGTCTTGCGCGAAGATCGCGTCCAGAATCGCGTCCGAGATCTGGTCGGCCACCTTGTCGGGATGGCCTTCGGAAACTGATTCGGAAGTGAAGAGGTAATCGTTCGCCATTGAATAAACTCCGGTATTTGCCGCTGCGTCGGCCTGGAGTTCAGGGCGAACGCTTTAGCAGTATTGTTTTATGTCGCCCTGCAAGTTGCTCATTTAACTCAGCGACGCGGCCATTCTAGCCTGGAAAATTCTTCTTCCTCATGATTCTGCTGTTTCGCTTCTTGTCCAGATGGCCATTGGTGGTTCTGCATGGTTTAGGCTGGCTTCTGGGCTGGTTGGTGTTCTGTGCGTCGCCAACCTATCGGCGTCGGTTCATCGCCAACATCCGGCAGGCCGGTTTGAACTGGTGGCAAGGCCTCGCAGCCGTGGGCCAGACCGGTTGCATGGTGATGGAAACGCCTCGTTTGTGGTTTGGGCGGCCGGTGCCAGTGCGGTGGGCACAGGGAGCTGAGCTGTTGGTGCAGCGGGCATTGGATGCAGGCAAGGGCGTTCTGATACTCACGCCTCATCTGGGTTGCTTTGAGATGATTCCCCAGGAATACGCCAGGAGATTCGGAGCGGTTCAGCCCATCACCGTCTTGTACCGCCCGTCCCGTCAGCCGTATCTGCGTGAGGTCGTTGCAACGGCCCGGCAGCGTAAGAATCTGTTGACTGCTCCAACCACGATGGCCGGCGTCAAACAACTGCTCAAGGCCTTGCGTGCCGGGCAATGTGTCGGATTGCTGCCGGATCAGGTGCCACCCGAAGGTTTGGGCGTCTGGGCGCCGTTCTTTGGGCGCGAGGCGTACACCATGACGCTTTCAGCCCGATTGGCGCAGCAAACCGGCGCCCAGGTCGTACTTGTGCGAGGCGAACGCCTGAGTTGGGCACGAGGGTACCGCTTCCATGCCCAGGCCTTGCAAGAGCCATTACCGGACGACCTCGTCTCGGCGGCAGCGGCCATCAATCGAGCCATGGAGGAGTTGATATTGAGCAGTCCTGGTCAGTACTTGTGGGGGTACTCACGTTATAAGCAACCGCGCAAGGAGTCTGTGTGATGTTGGCAAGGATTGGGATTTGGTGCCTGCGTCTTCTTGCACTGTTGCCACTGAGTTGCGTGCGTGGCTTGGGCTCTGTCTTGGGGCTGTTGCTCTATGTGTTCGTGGGGTCACGCCGACGCATCGTCATGACTAACCTCGCTTTGTGCTTTCCAGATGAAACGCTGGCTCAAAGACGGCGTTGGGCTCGGGCTTGCTGCGTCTATTTCGCTCAAACCTTGTTGGACCGGGCCTGGCTTTGGCATTCCAAGCCAGACGTGGTGCGTCGACGACTGCGATTGACTGGGGCAGTGCATGATCTGCAAGGGGGCGCGCCCACGGTGATTTTCGCGCCGCATTTTTTTGGTCTTGACGCCGCTGGTGCGGCAGTGAGTCAGCAGATCAATCGGCCCATTGCCAGCATCTACATGCCGCAGCGCAACAAGGTGGCGGATGAGTGGCTGCGCAAGGGGCGTATGCGTTTCGGTGACGTGCGACTTTTTGAGCGCAAGGACGGTAGCCTCAAGTCGATTGTGGCCACGCTGCGGGCTGGCGGCTTGCTGTACCTGTTGCCAGACATGAACTACGGGCGCAAGGATTCCGTTTTTGTGCCGTTCTTTGGCGTGAACGCCGCGACCGTGCCCTCATTGCCACGCTTTGCCCGTCTGGGCAAAGCCCAGGTGGTCCCCGTGACCGCCTGTTTGACCAAGACAGGCTATGACATCGAAGTGCATCCAGCTTGGACCAATTACCCGACCGAAGACGAAGTCGCGGACACGGCCTATATGAATCGTTGGCTGGAAGGCATCATCGCCACAATGCCTGCGCAGTACTACTGGGTCCACAAACGCTTCAAGACTCGGCCCAAGGGGGATAAAAAGAAGCTGTACTGACCCTAATCGAAGTGGGTCAGCGCCGTGGAGTGGGGCGCAGCGATTGCAGGCGTGCTTTGATGCGCGCGTAATGTGTTTCGTCTGCCTTCACCTGACGATTGCCAGCAATGAGGTAATCGTCTTTCAGGTAAGTCAGGAAATTCCGGCGCAATTGCTCGTCGGGCGTGAACTGTTCCAGTTGGGCCAACGCTTTTTCCAGTTGAGGGCCGCTGCGAGCCGAGAGCGTCAGACCGGGGAGGTCGTAAAACGCCTGTCCGATGACAATCACTTTCTTACTGTAGAGCATCGCTTCAATGCCGACCGTGGAGCTGATGGTGATCACTGCCTCAGCATTTTCGATCAATGTTTGAGTCGAGTACTCATTGGCAAAAAACCCCCGGTCCGCTGGCAGCAGTGAATGCAGATCACCGTATGTTTTGTGGCTGGAGGGGTGTTCCTTGAACACGAACTGGTACTGCGGGAATTTGTCTGACACAGCGCGAAGCTCATCAAACAAATGGCGCATGTTCTGGATCCAGGGAGAGAACAGAATGATTTTCGAATCCGTGTCGATTTGAAACGGAATGAAGATGTAACGCTTGGGCAAGTCGCGTCCAGAAGATTGCCTAGCGGACTTGACCCGGCGTGCCACCAATTGGGCTGCTTCGGGTGCAGGTGCCGGGGGCAAGTTGCGGAAGAATGCGGGGTCACGCGGGACGGAATTTCTTTCGTGGATTCCACGGCCATCGCAGACCGTTGTGTTGGGTAAAAATCCATGCTCCATGAAAGCGCAGGGAATGTTGTCCCGTCGAGCGGCCTCCGCAAAAATGTAGCGGCGTGGCTTCAAGCCGTTCCAGATCACGGCCAAACTGGGGGAGAGTCGCCGCATGGTTCTGCGGTCACAGGCGTAATGCCAGCGAAAGATCAGCCGTTGCATCGCCATCCAGATCGGGCCCGGTGATTTTCCATCGCGTTCCGCGCGATAGTCTTTGATCGCATAGGACATGCAATCAGCAAGCAGCGTTTCGGGGGGGGACAGCAGATCCGAGATGGAAGGCCACTTCAAAGGTGACGGACGCATCACCACGAAAGCCTCGTCCATGAACTTACCCAGCTCGTTAAAATAGGTTCGCTGAGCGAGAGCTTTTGCGCAAAAAACAATCACGAGTTCATTCTCCGGTGTCGATTTCAAACCCGTGATCACGGGCAACAAAAAATCGTTGACAAATTATAAGGACGTCCATGAAGCTGGTCATGACACTGCTGGTCAAGAACGAGGAGGACACGGTAGAAACTAACATCCGTTTCCATGCGGATCAAGGTGTAGATGCATTCATCGTCATGGACAATGGCTCAACCGATGCGACGCCGGACATACTGCGGACCTTGCAAAAGGAATACGAGCTGACTGTGGTCCACAACGCTTCTACGGCCTACAAGCAAAGCCAGTGGATGACCGGTATGGCTCGGCAAGCCCGGAGAGAGCTGGGTGCTGACCTGGTCATCAGCAACGACGCTGATGAGTTCTGGAGCGCGCGTGATGGCAGCTCTTTGAAAACCAAGCTGAGTCTGCGAGACTCGGTGGTGACGGTTCGCCGCTTTAATTTCATCCTTGATGAAGTGCAAGGCGAGGAGCGAGACGGTTATGTGCATTGCGCCAATCGCGTGATCAACCCGATCCTCTACACCTCCCAGGAGTATGAGGTGCAAAAGAAGTTGTCCATGCCGTTGCAGCGAATTGCTCCCAAGGTCATTGTTAACCCTTTGGGGTTGCTTCACATCAACGGTGGAAACCATCGCGCAAAGCACATGATGTTTTGGCGTAACCGTCGCTCTGACGATATTGTGGTGGACCACTATCCCATTCTGAGTTATAAAAATTTTGAGAAAAAAATTCAAAGTCGCCAAGTCATTCGAACCCTGCACCCTGAGAGGCGACTCAATGTGCATTACCGGCGATGGCTGGCCAGCCTGGATGCTGGTGAGTTGAGGCAGGAGTACCGACAGATGTTGGTCAACGAGAAAGAGCGGGATGTACTGCAGCGTTTTGGCGTCATTGAGCGCGTTGAGCCAACAGCCTTGGCGCGATGGCATGCTGCTCGTCACGCATAAACCAATTCTCCAGTATGCAAAAAAAACACTACCTGATCACTGGCACGGCTGGATTCATCGGATTCCATCTCGCGCGACGTTTGCTGCAAGAGGGGCATTCCGTCGTGGGTTTTGATGGCATGACGAAATACTACGACCCGCACCTGAAGGAGCGGAGGCACGCCATCCTGAGCGAATTCAGTGCATTCACACCAGTGATAGGCATGCTTGAGGACAAGGCCCTGCTAGACGGCGCGGTCGCTTTAGGCAAACCTGACGCCATCGTTCATCTCGCAGCGCAGGCAGGGGTAAGGTACAGCCTTGAGAATCCCAAAGCTTATGTGGACTCCAATCTGATTGGCACATGGAACATTCTGGAATTGGCGAAAGAGCATCGTCCCGAGCATTTGCTCTTTGCCTCCACTTCATCCATTTACGCCGCCAACGAAAAAATCCCGTTTGCCGAAACGGATCGCTCTGACGAACCAATGACACTCTATGCGGCGACGAAGAAATCGGGTGAGTTGATGGCGCACAGCTATGCGCATCTGCACAAGATTCCAACAACCGCATTTCGCTTCTTTACCGTCTATGGCCCCTGGGGCCGTCCCGATATGGCATTGTTCAAGTTCGTGGACGGCATCCTGCATGGCAAACCGATCGATATTTACGGCGAAGGGAAGATGAGCCGTGACTTCACCTATATCGATGACTTGATCGAGGGTGTCGTCAGGTTGATGAGCGTGGTGCCGGATGAAAATAACCGGGTCACTGACATCGATACGCTGTCGCCGCATGCGCCATTCCGTATCGTCAATATCGGTGGTGGTCAGCCCGTCGAGCTGATGCAGTTCGTGGAGACGGTCGAGCGAGCAGTGGGCCGCCCAGCGCTGCGCAACATGCTCCCCATGCAGCAAGGTGACGTGCCACGAACCTATGCCGCTCCGGATCTGCTTATGGCGTTGACGGGGTTTCACCCGGATATTCCGGTTTCGACAGGCGTCCGGAAATTCGTCGAGTGGTATGCGGCTTATCTTGCAGAAATATAGCAGCACCATGATTGTTTTTTTTGTCAATCGCCGAGGAGCCGCAGACGACTATCTGCGTGCTTTGGCTTCCGGCATGGGGGCGGATGCCACCACAATGCTCTACGTTCGCCGCCACTTCCCTTCCTGGACTGACTGGACTGCAGCATCGGCTTCTTTCATTGATAACTGCCTCAAAAATGGGATCAGGGAGTACAAAAATCGCTGGGGTCATCCGCCAAGTGCCCTTTGGAGGGTATTCACAAGCTTTTCCACGCGTTGGCAATACGCGAACGACCGTCGGGTATTGCGGCGCTGCAAACCGGCATTGGTGGTTGTTTGGAATGGTCTTAAAGGCAGAAGCGTAACGTTGGCCGAAGCAGCTAGGAGTTTGGGCATTCCTTGCGCCTTCATGGAGAACGGTCTGTTGCCAAGCACTACGGTGTGTGATGGTGATGGTGTAAATGCTTTGAACTCCATGCCAAGGTCATCGGCCTTCTACAGGCAGTTGCCACCCATGCCTGTGCCGGAGCCGACGCAATTGATTGCGCGCCCCAGTAGCATTTCCCGCCGGGCGTCCGGCAGAAATGGCCTACCGCAACGCTATATCTTTATCCCCTTTCAAGTGGATTCGGACACGCAGATTGTGTTGTTTTCTCCGTGGCTTGCGGATATGCGTGCATTGTTTGATACGTTGCTTGAGTTATCAGGTCAGTTTCCGCAATACCAGTTTGTCTTCAAGGAGCATCCATCGAGCAAACGAGACTATCGTTATTTGCATGATTTGCTCCCACCTGAGCGAGGGTTTTTTGCCAACGAATATGCAACACAGGAATTGATAGAAAAGGCAGAAGCTGTCATTACGATCAACTCCACAGTTGGCATTGAGGCGCTGCTGTTTAGCAAGAGGGTCATCGTCCTGGGGCGGGCGTTTTATGCAATTCCCGACCTGACGCTTGCCGCTGATAACGCCGAGGAACTCAAAAACGCCATCTCTCGCCTGCAACAGTTCGCGCCAGATGAGCAGCTTAGGCGCAATTTTCTTGCGTACCTGAAAAACACGTATCTCATAGAAGGTGATAGGCGCTCTGCAAACGAGGCGCACTGCCTGCGAGTGCGAGAACGGCTGCTAGCGCTAGCTCAGCCAAGAATCAGGGCGACGGAGAGCTATGAACACTAATATTTGTGACCTGTTCAATTATTCCAGTGAAGCCGATTTTGGGCCGCGCATAGAAGACTTCTGATTTGTGGGTAGTAGCTGCGCAGCCAAGGCGCAAATCAGGAGCGGATATGTACTGTTGTAGATGTGCTTCACAACATTCGAATCCGTCAAACCGAAACACAGTCCGGAGCTAACTACCAGAAGTCCGGCAGCGGCATACATCCGCTGATGCGCATCAGCATCCGCACGATGCAAGGCGCGACCAAAAAAGATGAGCGGCCCCGCAATCAGCACAAGATAAGCTATCAGCCCCAACAGGCCACTTGTAGCCAAGGTGTGCATGATGTCCGAGTGAGCATGATTAAAAACTTGCTGAATGGGGGGCAGCTCGCCCTTTTTCAGCATCTGATCCAATTCGTCCGAGTATCCACCTGACCCAGGTCCGACACCTGTGATGGGATGTTGCTTGAACATCTCCCATGCTGATTGCCACATCACAAAGCGTGCCCCAATAGACGTGGCGTAATTCTTTCCTCCTGTAGCCTGTGTCATATCCTGTTTGGCTTCTACCAAGCGCAAATCTTCTTGTAGGGAGGGTAGCCTCAATATCAACAAGCTGCCAATGATGGTCGCGATCAGACCTAAGCCCAGTAGCCAACGGTGAAAACGATCTTTACGCAAAAAAAGCAAAAAAACGGCAAGCACCGGTATTGCAAGGAATGAGCCGCGAGTTGCAGAGAGTGCGCAGGCCAGCAAAGACAATATCGCCAGCAACAAAGCCCCGATCCGCCAGCGCATTTGCCATTGGCTAGCTAATGCAGCAAACAGAATCAATAACATGCCAGTGAACGCTGACCAATTGCCGAAGTCTATAGGTTTGAGCATCAAACCTGCTGCTCGAGACTTGTCGGCAATCAGCCAATCCCATGCGCTTTGGCCCGCCGCAACGACAGCCGCCACACATAAGCCCCAGAGCAAATAACGCGAGGCTGGGCGGTTCCCAAGGGTCAAAGCCAGCAATGACAACGCAAGCGTATAGCGCAGCGTTTGGTGCGGGTAGTTGGAGGGATGAAGCCCTGTCAGCCAAGTCAAAGAAATCACCAGGCACCAAGTTAGAAATGGCCAAGCGATCCAGCGCAAATCGATGCTTGAACTACCTGCAAACAATCGCCACATTGTCTGTCGTGTATCTGTCCGCATCAGGACGGTGATCAACGCAATGATCACAAGCAAGTCGGTAATATCCAAGTACCGCCTCTGCAGGAACAGAATGCCAAAGATGGAAAACATCAGGCCATTGAGCAAGCCACGGCGCCAGAGTTCTTGAGGGGGTAAGGTGTATTTTCGACTCATGGTGGGGAAGTTAGCGCACTTTCTTGGGGGCTTCGGCGGCTATGTCGCTTTCCATGGAGTCAAAATTATGCTTGCCCAGGCTGCAGTAGCCTTCAGGCTTCAGTTCGAAAATAGCCGAAAAGCAGCTATGTGGTAATACCAGCAATAGTGCCGTCGGAATGCCGCTGGCGTTAAGTCCAGCAAACTGGATCGGTTTTTTTGCGAAGAAACCCAGTAGTATGCCCCGGATCACAAAGTCGTAGATTGCGGAAAAACATCAACGTCCATTAGTTCGCCAAACACCGTGCCGGGAAATAATGGTGAGGCACCGCCGCCAGAACGACAAAGGGTCTCAGCTCATCGATATCTGAATGTCAATCGATTGTCAGATGACTACTAGAAAACGCTGCCATCAGCCCTCTCGTTGCAACTTGCTTTTCGCAGTTGCCGTCAACTGGAAAACATCAGCCTCTTTGCAATTATTCGCCGCTGCATACTCGCGGAACCATTCCTCGGAATAGCCGCAATCCTTGTAGTCGGGATAGAACGGGCCGCCTTCGGTGTAGTGGAGCATCGATGGGTTCTTGAAATGGTTGTAGTCCACCAAGGTGTTCCATTCGAGCGGCACGGAGCCGATCAAGTCATCGTTGCCCAGCCATTTGAACTGGTGAAGCTGAAGACCGGTCGCGGTGTTCACGTAGTCCGGCGTCAGCGCCTTGCATTTGGCATTGTTGAAGAGGATCACACTGGACCAGTTTTTCTTCTCATACCGAGTCTGGGTGGCGTGCATGAACTTCTCGGCCTCGCCCGGGTCATGCTCGTGTTTGCACACCATGGCCGCATACTTGTCATCGCGCAGTGCCCACAGCTTGGCAATGTCATCGACAGCAATGATGTCGTTGTCCATGAAGATGGACCAGCCCTCGTAGTTCGACAGGTAAGGGGTGAAGAACCGGGAGAATGAAAACTCCGTGGATTGCAACGGATTCACGTCGCGCTTGTAGAGGCTGCCCAAGTTGGTCAGGCTGATCGGGCAAAAAGTGACCGGAGCCGTCGCTCGTGCAGTGATGCTGTGCACCAGGGTCTGAAACGCTACCGGAATGCGGCGGTCATAGCCAATGAAAATTCTGATCGGTTCGGTCATGATGTATGTTCAGGCGTGAGCCCGTGTCATGTTGAGGACAATTTTGGCAAACTCTTCCATGTCAGGAGTGCCATTCGGCCAAGTATAGGTGCTCAATTCGGCAGCACTCAGCGGTCGATTTTGATGTGCATCAATGATGCTTTTCAAAAGCTCGACCAACGGCGTCTTGCCGCTCACGTAGACCGCGCTGCGAAGGTCCGCCTTAGGCGGCGTGGACATGCCGGGCAGATGGTGATATCGGCCGCGGGCTGAATGCAGCAGCACGGGACGTCCGGCGCTCAGAGCTTCGTCGATCGTCGTTGAAATGCACGCCACCAGCAGATCCGACTGAGCTAGAGCTTGTTTGAACGTGCCTTCGTTGCTGATTGCTACGTTCGGATAACGCGGTAGGAGTTTGCGCAGCGTTTCAGGGTTGCACTCCGGCTTGGCGTTGACCTTGACCCGAATCAGCAGCCGCGCTTGCGGAATCCGGCTCACCGCTTCCGCCAATTCAGCGATACCGTCAAGAAATTCATCCGGGGTTTCCAGCATCCAGGGGATGTGGTTGTGCACGCCCATGTAGTTTCCCGCGAACAGGATTTGAAATGGACGTTCATTTTGGGCTGGAGGTAGTCTTTGACCTTGACGCACCGCGACGATCTTGTCGCCGTGCGGTGAAAGCTGTCGGATCAACTCTGCGATCGACGGAGATCGCGCTGCAAAGATGGTCGAGTGGTCGTTGTAGAGACGCCCGAGTGAAGCCCACATGTCGCCCATCGTCTTCGATAGCTCGTCGGTTTGTGGCGTGTGGGATGCGTGGTTGAACAGCACCACTTGCTTGCCCATGTCCTTGGCCGCGCGAGAGGCTGAGATGGCGAAGCCGGTGAAAGGCGAGTCGGTGCTGATGATGTCCGGCGCCAGCTGCGCAATGTCTTGGGGCACTTGGAGTTCATGGCCTAGCGCATGCCGCATGACTTTCTCCAAGTACTTCTTGGACACCGTCAGGGTGGCCTTGCGGAAATCATCGTGGACCGCGGCAATGATCCCTTCGATCTGAGGTCCGTGGGATCTGACTTCTTGCGGCCAGAAGAAGTAACGAGGCAAACCTGTGCCCTTGAACTCCTTATCGCTGCGCATCAGCATCAAAGAGCCCACCATGTAAATCACGGTTTTCAGCAGACTTTTGGGAAGAGGACGGGACAGCAGGATCACCAGACGCGGATCTTGCCTATACGCCGCATGCGCAAAACTTTGTGAAGAGGGCCGGGCTTTGTCGATGATCAGCAGTTTTTTTCTGCCTTCCATCAGCTCCTCCAAGTGGGCCTTGTAAATTTTCAGCAGCCAGAAGTGCAGGCGGGAGTACGGTCCATCCCGTTCAAGGTTCGCGATGTCGACTTCGGGCTTCAGCATCCGCCGGTGGATGAAGCCACCAAACACGCCCTCAAACACCTCGTCGAAATTCCGGCTGCCCGTCAGTCTTCCACGGGTGTCCAACCAGAAGGTTTCCTTGAAGCCGCGCAATGCGTGCCAGAAGAATGACGCGGTCGCCAGCTTGTAGAAGTAGGTGATGCGCGTGGCTTCGATTTGCGTGTCCGTCAGTCCTTGCAATCGAGCAAGCCGGTCGAACTCTTCGAGCCCGTCCTTCAAATGTTGGACGGTTCGCGCATGCAGCTCATCGCTGTAGACGCTCGTGGTCCGAATCACCTCGTAGTTCGAGTCGTCGGCAAACACGGCTGCCGCTGCTGGTGTCAGCGTCAGCAGTCGGGCATTTTGGGCCAGGGGCTGGCGTTTGAGGGTGTTCGCGTCCGCGACATCGCGAACGACAATCACGGGCCGATCAGACATGGGCGGTGATCCAGATCCTGATTAGTCTTTGGTGTAGGGGCGCACCAGCTGCGCTTCGATCGACCATGGGTGACCGTCCCAGCCTTGGTGCGTGAACCCGATGGGCTCCAAGTGATCTCCCGGGCGCATCAGTGTCTTGATCCATTCGAAGGCGATCAAACCCGTGCTAGGGAGTTGAGCTTCCTTCATGCCCAGCGCCATCAAGCGTTGGTCGAGTTGCGCTGAAAAATCCGCGTCGATTTCGATCAGTTTGAACTCCGCGGCGATCGCTTTCTTGTCCAAGGGGCAGCGAAAGCTCCGATAGCTGCGGAAAAAACGGAAGAACCCCTTTGCCGCCGCTTTCAAGCGGCGTATCTTTTCTTCTGAATAGGCCTCGTTCCTCGCGAAAACCAGTGTGAAGTCACCGAGCTTCTTCCTGGCAACCAATTTGCGAACATGGCGAACGACTTTTTTGGACGGTGTTCCCGTATTGGTGATGATGACGTAACGGGTTTTTTCTTGCGGGATGCGATCCACATGCAAGCACTTGTTCATCTGAATGATCACATCCGCCTCACGGATGCGCTCCTCAGTGCCGTCGATGGGGGCGTTCCCAACTAAAAGATATTGCATGAGAACATCCTTCGCCTTGAGCTTTGGATTGGGTCTGTCTGCGCTTCTTGCTTGAAAGAAGGGGTCAGGCGAGCTGCCTGAACCGCTCCGGAAGTTTGACGACGATGCGCAGGCCCAGCATGCCTGGCTTGTTCCAGGCATAAATCGGGCGGAACCATGTCTGTATGAATCGGGCGATCTTGAATATCCGCTCATTCATAACCGCTTGCTTTTCCGTGATGTCATGCACCACCCGCATCCGGGCGCGCTTGAAATGCTTTTGCTCGCCTCTCGCAATGATGTCGGGGTGTTGGTATTTCGCCAGCAGCGCGTCGTAATCTGTGTTGCCCAGGTGCAGCAGGTACAGATTCTTGTCGATGTGGAAGTTGTGGCCCCGGATGCGGTGGAAGCCCCGCCCCCATCTCACGGGTTTGGCAATCACGCTGGCTTTGGTGAAGCGGGTGTTGAGCAGCGCATACCCTCTCTGGGGGAGGATGGCGCGGGATTTGTCCAGCGGCTGTTCATGCGTCAAATGCTGGCCTACATCCAATCCCAGGCCGCTGACGCTCGTGCGGATATCCAGGCTGGATAGATACTGCGGCAGATTCATGCCGGTGTTGGGGTCCACGATCAGGCATTCGTCCGAGTCCGTGCCGATCACCAAGTCGTAACGTTTGAGCAGTTCCGCTGCGCGGTCAGACAGAAAACTCAAGCGGCGGTTTTCCGCGTCCACCACCTTGATACCTTGCTTTTCAACCAGCGTGACGTTGGCTCGGCCTGCGTGGGCGGGCGCTTTTTGATCCAGCCCATCCATGTAGATGTACAGATTTTCCTCCCCCAGCAGTGGGCCGTAGTAGGCCACCCATCGGTTCAGGAAGAACTCATCGTTGCGTGCCATTGTGATGGCTGCGATTTTTTTCATGTTGGATTTTTGTTGGCATCAATCGAAAGCTCGGTGGTTGCGTTGGCCGCATCCGGTGCGGGCCCTCGCGTCCAATCCCACAGCAGTCGGGAAACTTCCTCCACCCCCACGCGTTTGGTGGCCGAGAACAGGCGCACTTCACCCCCACCTGCGTTGAGCTTGGCGATGGACAGGGCCTTGGCCGCCTCGCTGCGCGTGAGCTTGTCTGCCTTGGTCAGCACGATCAGGAACTTCAAACCCTGCTCCACCCGGGGGCGGATGACTTCCAGCAGCACCTCGTCCAGTTCGGTCAGGCCGTGTCGCGGGTCACACAGCAGCACGATGGCGGCCAGGTTTTCGCGGGTGACCAAGTAATTGGCCATCACCTGCTGCCAGCGCAGCTTGTCTTGCATCGGCACGGCGGCGTAGCCGTAGCCGGGCAGATCGGCCAGCACCGCGTCAGTCACCCCTTGCTTGCCCAGGGAGAACAAGTTGATGTGCTGGGTGCGCCCCGGTTTCTTGGACGCAAACGCCAGCTGCTTTTGTTGGGTCAGCGTGTTGATGCAGGTGGATTTACCCGCGTTGGAGCGGCCCACGAAGGCGATTTCCGGCACTTCCAAGGGCGGCAGATGCTGAAGGTCCGGCGAGGTGGTCAGAAAACGGGCCGTGTGCAGCCAGCCCAATGCGGGGTGCTGGGCCGCGTGGGCCGGGGCCGTTTTCCGGGGCGGTGTCGGTGCGCGGGCGTTGGCACGACGCGCGGGGGCTTTGGGGGCGATTGGGGGGGGCATGGCGTCGGGCTGGCAAAGGTGGGGTGCCAAGGCGGCGGTAAGCCGCGAGGCGCTGAGGCCGGGCAAAAATGGCGCGGCGGGCGGCGCATTGTAGAATCGCCGCGTTTGATCCGGGTCATCGGGGCGGTCTTTCCGGCTCCGGGCCGACCGCCGTTTTGCCCAACAACCCTAGAACCAGACCATGAAGTTGTTTGCCCCCCTGATGTTGGCTGCCGCGCTGGCAGCGCCCGCCTTTGCCACCGCCGAGGAAGCCCAGAAGGCCGCAGCCCCTGATCTGGCCAAGGGTGAGGCCAAGTTCGCAGCGGTCTGCGTGGCCTGCCACGCGGCGGACGGCAATTCCACCATCGCCGCCAACCCCAAGTTGGCGGGGCAGCATCCGCAGTATTTGCTCAAGCAGCTGCAGGAATTCAAGAGTGGCAAGCGTGAGAACGCGGTCATGAAGGGCTTTGCCTCGATGCTGAGCGACGAGGACATGGTCAACATCAGCGCCTGGCTCGCGGCTCAGAAGCCCAAGAACGGCTTCGCCACCGACAAGGAGCTGGTGCAACTGGGTGAGCGCATCTACCGTGGCGGCATCCCTGATCGCCAGATCGCGGCCTGCGCGGGCTGCCACAGCCCCAATGGCGTGGGCATCCCGGCGCAATACCCCCGCCTTTCGGGCCAGCATGCCGCTTACACCGAGGCCCAATTGACGGCCTTCCGCGCTGGTGCAGCCAATGCCAAGGCCAGCGGTGCTCGCCTGAACTCCTTGCCCATGACCCAGGTGGCCGCGAAGTTGAACGACCGCGAAATCAAGGCGGTATCTGACTACATCGCTGGCTTGCGCTGATACCGGCGCCGAGACCCACCGCCCCAAATCAAATCCATAACAAGGCGGGCTGCTCACAAAGCAGGCCCGCTTTTTTCATGCCTTTTTCCCGAGCCTTACGTGACTGCTGAAACCCCATCAGACCTTGCCTTGTCAGGTTGGCGCGTGCGCGCATCGCGCGGGCTCAAGGGCGCCATGGAGCTGCTGGCATCCATGCGCTTCGCCATCTCGCTGCTAACGGTAATCTGCATTGCCTCGGTCATTGGCACGGTGCTGAAGCAATCGGAGCCCTATGCCAACTACGTCAACCAGTTCGGTCCGTTTTGGGCCGAGGTGTTTGGCAAGTTGAACCTCTACACGGTCTACAGCGCCTGGTGGTTCCTGCTGATCCTGGCCTTCCTGGTCGTCAGCACCACGCTGTGCATCGTGCGCAACACGCCCAAGATCCTGACCGATTTGCGCACCTACAAGGAAAACATCCGTGCTCAGGCTTTGCAGGCCTTCCGGCATCGGGCCCAGGCGACGTTGGACGAGGCCCCCGAGGCCGCCGCGCGACGCATGGGCGCGGCCTTGGCTGCTCGGGGTTGGAAAGTCAAGTTGCAGCAGCGCGATGACGCAGGCTGGATGATCGCTGCCAAAGCGGGCGCCGCCAACAAGTTAGGTTATCTCGCGGCTCATGGCGCCATCGTGATGATCTGCCTCGGGGGCTTGCTCGACGGGGACTTGATCGTGCGCGCCCAGATGTGGTTGGGTGACAAGACCGTGTACAGCGGCGGTGGCCTGGTGTCCGAGGTGGCGGCTCAGCACCGCCTGTCCGACCGCAACCCCACCTTCCGCGGCAACCTGCTGGTGGCCGAGGGCACGGCGGCGGACACGGCCATCCTCACCCAGCCCAATGGCATCGTGTTGCAGGAATTGCCTTTCGCGGTGGAGCTCAAGAAGTTCATCGTGGAGTACTACCCCACGGGCATGCCGCGCTTGTTCGCCAGCGAGATCGTGATCCACGACAAGGCCACGGGCGAGGCTCGGCCTGCGCGCGTCGAGGTCAATCACCCGGCCAGTTACAAAGGCGTCGAGATTTATCAATCCAGCTTCGACGACGGGGGCTCTTCCTTGAAGCTGCGTGCCTTGCCGATGGACGGCGTGAGCGCCGCGTTCGATCTGGAGGGCCGCGTGGGCGAAAGCACCCGCCTGACCCGCGCCGCGGGCCTGCCGGGCAGCAGCCCCGATCAGCTGACTCTGGAGTACACCGGGCTGCGCGTGATCAACGTCGAGAACATGGCCGAAGCCCAAGCCGGCGGGGGCAGGTCCGGCGACGCGGAGACGGGCGTGGACGTGCGCAAAGTGGATCTGGGCAACCCCTTGAGTGGCCTGCATCAGCGACTGGGCGCCGCCAACAAGCACGATGCCCCCCAGACCTTGCGCAACGTGGGGCCCAGCATCAGCTACAAGCTGCGCGACGCGGCGGGCCAGGCGCGCGAGTTCAACAACTACATGGTGCCGGTCGATCTGGGCGATGGCGTACCGGTGTTTCTGTGGGGCCTGCGTGACACGCCGGCCGAGCCGTTCCGCTACCTGCGGGTGCCTGCGGATGCCGAGGGCGGCAGCACGGACTTCTTCCGCTTGCGCGCCGCGCTGGCCGACCCTTCCCTGCGCGAGCGCGCCGTGCGTCGCTACGCCGCGCGCATGGTAGACGCCAACCGTCCCGATCTTCAGGCGCAACTCGCTGCGTCGGCCTTGCGTGCTTTGACGCTGTTCGCCGGGGCCGAGACACCAACGCAAGGGCGTGCACCGATGGGCGGCCTTCAGGCCATTGCCGATTTCATGGAGAACCAGGTGCCCGCGGCGGATCGTGAGCGCGCGGGCGAGATGCTGATGCGCATCCTCAACGGCGCGCTCTTCGAGTTGCTGCAGACCGCGCGTGAACGCGCCCGTCTGGCGCCCTTGTCCACCGATGCCAGAACCCAGACCTGGATGGCTCAAGCCGTCATCGCATTGGGTGATGCCTGGTTCTATTCCGCGCCATTTGTCCTGCAGCTCAACGAATTCACCCAGGTTCAGGCCAGTGTGTTCCAGGTCGCGCGTGCACCCGGCAAGAATGTGGTTTATCTGGGCTGCGCCTTGTTGATCATCGGGATTTTTGCGATGCTTTATGTGCGCGAACGTCGCCTCTGGGTCTGGCTGGCACCGGCCCTGGGCGCGGCTGCTGCCGATGGCAGCGTGGGCAGCCAGGCGACCCTGGCCCTGTCGACCAACCGCGAGACCCTGGACGCTGACAAGGAATTCGAGCAACTGCGCGGCAGGCTGCTTGGCAAGGAGTGACAAGATGAACACCACCACCCTGACATTGAACGAAGGCTACTTCTCGCGTCGCAACACATTCGATTGGGTTTTCGCGCTGTTTTTGCTGGTCGGCGGTGGCTACGCCTTTGCGCGTTACCACACCGCAATGGATGTGTACGAGCAAGCCATCCTCGTGCTTTCCGTGCCCGCTCTGATTGCCTTGGGATGGTTCTGGCGCCCCTTGCGGGCCTTGAGCCTGGGCGTCGCCTTGCTCGCCTTGTTGGCGATTGCTTCCTACCAGGGCGTGGATGCCCAGGGGGTGTCCGCAGGCGACTTGGCACGCGCCGAGCAGGTGTTCTGGCTGAAGTACTTCCTGTCCAGCCAGTCGGCGATCCTCTGGATGAGCGTGCTCTTCTTCATGAGCACGGCGTTTTATTGGCTGGGCATGTTCAGCCGGACCCAAGGCGCGACCCTGGAACTGATCGGCTCGCGCCTCACCTGGGCCGCGGTGGTGATGGCGCTGACCGGAACCATGGTGCGTTGGTACGAGAGCTACCTCATCGGCCCTGGTATTGGCCACATTCCGGTCAGCAACCTCTACGAGGTCTTCGTGCTGTTTTGTTGGATGACCGCGCTGTTCTACCTCTACTTCGAGCAGCAGTACGCGACGCGCGCCATGGGCGCTTTCGTGATGCTGGTGGTCAGTGCGGCGGTCGGTTTCTTGCTTTGGTACACCGTGGTGCGCGAAGCGCACGCCATCCAGCCCTTGGTGCCTGCCTTGCAGAGCTGGTGGATGAAGCTGCACGTGCCCGCCAACTTCGTCGGTTATGGCACCTTCGCCTTGGCGGCCATGGTCGCCTATGCCTACCTGATCAAGAGCCAGGCCGAACAAGAAGCCCAAAACGGCTTGCGCTGGTACAAGCTCGCGCCGCTGTGGATCTTCGGCGTCGTGCTGTGCTTCGTGCCCATCGCGTTTCGCCAGAAGATGGAGGGCGGGGGCAGCTATTGGCTGGTGTACTTCATCGTCGCGGCGCTCATCGTCGTTGGCATTCTGTTGGGCCGCAAGCGCATTGCCGAGCGGCTGCCTTCGGCCGAAGTGTTGGACGACGTGATGTACAAGTCCATCGCCGTCGGTTTTGCCTTCTTCACCATCGCCACGGTGCTGGGCGCGCTTTGGGCGGCCGAGGCCTGGGGCGGCTACTGGAGCTGGGACCCGAAGGAAACCTGGGCCTTGATTGTCTGGCTCAACTACGCGGCCTGGTTGCACATGCGGCTGATGAAGGGCCTGCGCGGCACGGTCGCCTCCTGGTGGGCGCTGGCTGGGCTGGGCGTCACGACCTTCGCCTTCATCGGCGTGAACATGTTCTTGTCGGGCCTGCACAGCTACGGCACGCTGTGATGCCACGTCCCGTGGCCAGCGGGGCGTGATTCTCGAGGGCGTGCCGCGACGCACGTACTCACGCATGTACGTACGTGTGAACAAGCCCTAGCGCACTCGGGCGTGCATGTTTTTCCCTCTGGGTGTAGGCTTGCGCGCTTCGGAACAAGGAAGACCACCATGCTGATTCGCACGCAGAACCAGGGTTACGACCATCCCATTCCCAGTGACATCACGCCCGCGTCGGCCTATCAGCGGCGGCGCGACTGGCTGCGTTGGATGGCCTCGGGCGCCGCAGGCGCGGCCCTCGCTGCGTGGGCTGGCCGCGAGGCCCTGGCACAAGGCGCCGCCACGACCCCGCGACCGGGCAAGCTGGCGCCCCTGCCGGGGGCGAAGTCCGCCGTGGCGGGGGCCGCCACGATGGAAAAGCCGACTCCCTACGAAGACGCGAGCACCTACAACAACTACTACGAGTTCGGCACTGACAAGAGCGATCCCGCGCGCAACGCTCACCGTCTCAAGACCACGCCCTGGACGGTCAGCGTGGAAGGTCTGGTGAAGAAGCCGGTCAAATTCGCCCTCGAAGACCTGCTCAAGCTGGCCCCGATGGAAGAGCGCATCTACCGCATGCGCTGCGTGGAAGGCTGGTCCATGGTGATTCCCTGGGTGGGCTATTCGCTTTCCGCCCTGATCAAGAAGGTGGAGCCCTTGGGCAGCGCCAAGTACGTCGAGTTCGTGACCCTGGCCGACCCCAAGACCATGCCCTTCGTGGGTTCGCGCATCCTGGACTGGCCCTACACCGAAGGCCTGCGCCTGGACGAGGCTTCGCACCCGCTGACCTTGCTGAGCTTCGGCATGTACGGCGAAGTGCTGCCCAACCAAAACGGCGCGCCGGTGCGCCTTGTGGTGCCCTGGAAGTACGGTTTCAAGAGTGCCAAAAGCCTGGTGACCCTCCGCTTCACTGAAAAGGAACCGGGCACCGCCTGGAACAAGGCCGCGGCCAACGAGTATGGGTTCTACTCGAACGTGAACCCCGACGTGCCTCACCCACGCTGGAGCCAAGCCACCGAGCGCCGCATCGGCGAGGACGGCCTGTTCGCCAAGAAGCGCAAGACCCTGATCTTCAACGGCTATGAAGCCCAGGTGGGGCAGCTGTACGCGGGCATGGACTTGAAAAAGTTCTACTGATGGTCCGCCGTGTCGTGACGGGCCTGACCCGACCCGCCCGGTCCCCGCGTGCCAGGGGGGGCACATGAACCAGTGGCTGCTGCATCCGGTCACCAAGCCGCTGGTCTTCGTGCTGTCGCTGCTGCCTTTCGCCGCGCTGTTCCACGGCGCTGTGACTGACCAGCTGGGCGCCAATCCGGCGGAGCATTTGATCCGCTCCACGGGTGAGTGGGCCTTGCGCTTCCTGTGTCTGACGCTGGCGGTCACGCCCTTGCGCATGCAATTCGGCTGGGCCGCGCTGGCGCGTCTGCGCCGCATGTTGGGGCTGTACGTGTTTTTCTACGCCCTGCTGCATTTCCTCTGCTATGCGGTCTTTGACATGGGGCTGGGCCTGGACGAAGAGGCTTGGGGGGCGATCCTGCGTGACATTCCCAAACGTCCCTTCATCCTGGTGGGCTTCGCCGCCTTGCTCTTGCTACTGCCCCTGGCTCTGACTTCCTTCAACCGTGCCATTCGCGCCCTGGGCGCGCCGCGCTGGCGGATGCTGCACCGGCTGGTCTATGCCGTGGCCTGCCTGGCCGTGCTGCATTTCTACTGGATGCGCGCGGGCAAGCAAGACTTCGCGGAGGTCGCGGTCTACGGCGCCATCCTGGCGCTGTTGCTCGGTTGGCGCATCGTGCGCCGCTGGCGCGGTGCACGTACCCAGGTCCAGGCGGGGAAACAGGGCGCCTCTGGCGGCGCTTGATCAAAGCAGGATGTCGTGGCGGAAGCTGTCCGCCGCGCTTTCGCGTCGACGGATGAGCGTGGCCTTTTCGCCCTGAACCAGCACTTCGGCGGCGCGTCCTCGGGTGTTGTAGTTGCTGGCCATGCTCATGCAGTAGGCACCTGCCGAGAGCACCGCGAGATGATCGCCGGTCTGCACGGCCAATGCGCGGTCATGGCCGAGCCAGTCGCCGCTTTCGCAGATCGGGCCCACCACCTCGTAGTTCACGGCGCCACCGGCCTGGGCTGGGTCACGCGGTGCCAGCGGCACGATCTGGTGGTAAGCCTCGTACATCGCCGGGCGGGGCAGGTCGTTCATGGCCGCGTCCACGATGCAGAAGTTCTTCTGCTCGCCAGGCTTGAGGTAAAGCACTTCGGTCAGGCACACGCCCGCATTGCCCACCAGGGAGCGGCCCGGCTCGATGAAGATGGCCTTGCTGCCGTGGCCACGCGCGTCCAGTCGGGCCAGCAGCTTATGCCACAGCGCATCGGCGGCCGGAGGCGTGTCGCCGTGGTAGTCGATGCCCAGGCCGCCGCCCAGGTCGATGTGATGCAGCGCAATGCCAGCGGCCTCGATGGCCTCCACCAGGTCCAGCACGCGCTCCAGCGCATCCAGGTAGGGCCTTTCCTCGGTGATCTGCGAACCGATGTGGCAGTCAATGCCCACAACCTTGAGGCCTGAGAGCCGCGCGGCATGCTGGTAGACCGCCACGGCGCGTTCGTGCGCGATGCCAAACTTGTTGCCTTTGAGGCCGGTGGAGATGTAAGGATGGGTCTTGGCGTCGACATCGGGGTTCACGCGGATGCTCACGGGAGCCACCTTGCCGAGTTCCACCGCCACCTCGTTGAGCACGTCCAGCTCGGCTTCGCTTTCGACGTTGAAGCAGCCGATGCCCGCGCCATCACCTGCGTTCAGGGCTTGACGCATCTCGACGCGGGTCTTGCCCACGCCCGAGAAAATCACCTTCGACGGATCGCCGCCCGCCGCCAGCACGCGCTCCAGCTCGCCGCCGGAGACGATGTCGAAGCCGCATCCGGCGCGCGCGAAGAGTTGCAGGATGGCCAAGGAGGAATTGGCCTTCAGCGCGTAGCAAATACGCGCCTTTCCCTGCGCAAAGCGACTCGCCAAGCCACGCTGGTAGGCTGCCAGCGCATCCAGCATGGCTTGTTGCGAATACACGAAAAGCGGCGTGCCATGGGTGCGGGCCAGATCGGCCAGACGCACGCCTTCCAGGTGGAGTTCCTGGCGGGTGGAGGTGGCGCGGTAAGCCAGATGCGGGTGGCCGGGCAGCAGGGGAGCGGTCATGGTTGTTCTTCTGGGAGGGCGTAAGGGTCGTCGTATTCAGGGTCTTGCGCGGCGGGGTCCTGGCTGGCCTGGTCTTGGGCTTCATCCGGATTTTTGGACGGCATGAAGGGCCAGAGCGATCTGGGCAAGCTGGCTCGATGGGCTGCCGCCGGGTCCTTGGGCAGGTAAAGCTTGCCGGTTTGCCCGCAGCCCGAGAGCAGCAGCGAGCCGGACACGCCGATGACGGCGAGGACGGCAGGGGCAAAGGCGCGGCGTCGCGCGGCTGTGAGGGGGCTGACTAGAATCGCGCAAGCTCTGACGATAGAACGGGCGATTGCTCGGGTTTCCAACATCGCGAAATTATGACTGACCTGGAATTCATGGACCATGCCGAGGCGGTGCTGCGCGCCATCGAGGCGAACTGCGACCGCATCAACGACGCCAGCAACGCGGACATCGACAACCAGCGTGTCGGTGGCATGGTGACCCTGGTGTTTCCTGATCGCAGTCAGATCGTCGTGAACCTCCAGAAACCCTTGCATGAGATCTGGCTGGCGGCGCGTGCCGGCGGTTTTCACTACAAGTTCGACGGTCAACGCTGGATGGACACCAAAGGCCAAGGCGAATTCTTCGCCAGCCTGTCGCGCCACGCGAGCGAGCAGGCCCGCGTGCCCTTGACGTTCTCGGCCTGAGACCTAAGCCGCACGGCGGACACGACGCGGATATTCCCGTCCCACGCCTGGCCCGGCGGCCCCGACGCAGGTCTCAGTTGCGGCGGAACAGGTCCAGGATGCGCGAACGTTCTTCGCCCTGCGTGGCACCCGGCGGTTCATCCGCAGGCGGGTTGTAGGGCAGGTTGGGCATGATGCCGCCCGGCAGGGTCATCATCACCCCGCCGTTGTCTTCGTCCAGGCCCAGGGACTTGACGCCCCCGTCTTCGGCGTACTCAGAGTACATCCAGTCGATGCCGGTCTGCACCACGCCTTCGGGCGGAATCACTTCTTGCACCGGCACGCCGCGCAAGGCGTGCTCCATGTAGCTGATCCACACCGGCAGGGACAGGCCACCCCCCGTTTCCTTGTCGCCCAGCTTGCGCGGCGTGTCATAGCCGATCCAGGTGACCGCCGTCAACGTGGGCTGGTAGCCTGCGAACCAAGCGTCCATGGAGTCGTTGGTGGTGCCGGTCTTGCCGTAAATGTCGGGGCGCTTGAGCTGTGCCTGCGCGCGCGCAGCCGTGCCGACGCGGGCCACTTCCTGCAGCAGCGTGGACATGATGAAGGCGTTGCGCGGCTCCAGCGTGCGCATGGTTTCATCCAACACCACCGGAGGCGTTTCGACCAGCACCTTGCCGTTGGGGTCGGTGATTTTGCGGATCAGCCAAGGGTCGACCAGGTAGCCGCCGTTGGCGAACACGGAATAGGCCACGGCCATTTGCAGGGGCGTGACGGTGCCCGCGCCCAAGGCCATCGTCAGATAGGCTGGGTGGCGTCGTGGCTCGAAGCCGAAGCGCGCCGTCCACTCCTGCGCATAGCGGGGACCGATCGCGTCCAGCACGCGGATGGAGACCATGTTCTTTGAGCGCGCCAGCGCGCGGCGCAGCGGCATCGGGCCCTCGAACACGCCGTCGTAGTTCTTCGGTTCCCAGGGCTGGCCACCCGTGGTTTCTGGTTCGAAGAAGAGCGGGCCGTCGTTGACCACGGTGGCGGGCGTGAAGCCTTTTTCCAGTGCGGCCGAGTAGATGAACGGCTTGAAGCTGGAGCCCGGCTGCCGCCAGGCCTGGGTCACGTGGTTGAACTTGTTCTTGTCGTAGTCAAAACCGCCCACCATCGCATGCACCGCGCCATCGCGCGGGTCCAGCGAGACGAAAGCGCCTTCCACTTCGGGCTGCTGCAGGATTTCCCAGCTGGCGGCCTGGTTCTTGGTCGGGTCTTCCGTGCTGTGCAGACGGATGCGCACGACGGCGCCGCGACGGATCTTGAGCGTCGGCGCGGCCCGTGACGACAAGCCATCTGCCGCGTAGCGCAGACCGGCGCCGGTGATGTCCAGCGTCTCGCCGTCCTGACGCATCACCGTGACCTTGCGTGGATCGGCCTCCAGCACCACGGCACTGAGCAAGTCGCCGTTGTTCGGGTGGTCCATCAGCGCTTCGGAGACCGCTTCGGAGATCGCGTCCGCGTTGTCGGTGGTTTGCGCGGGTAGCGGGATGACTTTTTCCGGGCCGCGATAGGGCTGGCGGCGCTCGTAATCCATGATGCTGCGGCGCAAGGCCGCGTAGGCTACTTCCTGTTCGCCCGAGCGGATGGTCGTGTACACGCGCAGGCCGCGGGTGTAGGTCTCCTCCCCGTACTGGGCGAAGATGATCTGGCGCACGATTTCCGCGGCGTATTCGGCGTGTCCCTGGCCCGGGCGTTCGCCTTGTGCCGTGACGGTGCGCACCTGGATTTCCTCGGCGCGGGCGGCCGCGGCTTCCTCGGCCGTGATGAAGCCGTTGTCCAGCATGCGCGAGATGATGTAGAGCTGACGGGCGCGCGCGCGCTTGGGGTTGCTGATGGGGTTGTAGGCCGACGGCGCCTTGGGCAGGCCGGCGAGCATCGCCGCTTCGGCGACCGAGATGTCCTTGAGTGGCTTGCCGAAGTAGGTTTCCGACGCGGCGGCGAAGCCGTAGGCGCGCTGACCCAGGTAGATCTGGTTCATGTAGATCTCAAGGATCTGGTCTTTCGTCAGCAGGTGCTCGAGCTTGTAGGTCAGCAGGATTTCGTAAATCTTGCGCGTGTAAGTCTTCTCGGACGAGAGGTAGACGTTGCGCGCGACCTGCATCGTGATGGTGGACGCGCCCTGGCTGTTCACCCGCCGCAGATTGGCCAGCACGGCGCGCGCCATGCCCACATAGTCCACGCCGCCATGTTGGTAGAAGCGCGCGTCCTCGATCGCGAGCACGGCATTGGTGAGCGCGCGCGGAATTTTCTCGATCGGGACAAAACGGCGGCGTTCCTCGCCGAACTCACCCAGCAGGTCGCCTTCGACCGAATAGATCCGCAGCGGCAGCTTGGGGCGGTACTCGGACAGGTCGGACACATCCGGCAGATTGGGGAAGGCGAAGGCCATGGCCAAAGCCACCAGCATGAGGCCACTGAGCAGACCGGCCACGCCGATGCCGGCAACCCACGCGGCGATGCGCGCGACCGGATGCAAGGTGGCCCAGCGTCGGGAGAACGTCGATTTCATGCGGGCGAATTGTGCGCCCATCGTGGAGGCACGGGGCGAGGAAGATGGATCGTCGGCGGACATGGGGGCTGTCGTCTTGGCCGGGCGGCCTCGGAGCTAGGGGTTCTGGGGCAGGACCATCCAGGCCGTGAGCCTGTGCGGGCGGGTCCAAACCGGGTTGGCGACGTGCCCGGGCGTGATGGCCCGGGCGGCATATCTTTTCCGAAGAGCCGCCATTATAAAAATCAAGTGCCCCCGAAACGCTTGGCCGTCCAGGCCCAGGGGTTGAGATGGCAACAATCTGCGAGCTTGGAGTGGAAAAAATGTGAGTGCAAGCTTTTAAAGAGAGGCTTGGTAAACCTCGGACTCCGACCGGCGAAGGGGAGACCCACTGCTACGATCCAAACGCCTGCCCACGATGATCGGATCGCTCTTTCAACGGCATCAACGGCAGCACCCGCTGGGGTTTCATCACGAGGAGGGCCGCCCATGTTGTTCCCGTCATCACGTCGCCGGTCGGCGCCCATCTTGGGCCTGGACTTGCAGCCCGACGCGGTCAGGCTGGTCGCGCTCGCTCAGACCCGCGATGGGCTGCCGACTCTGGAGCAGCGCGCTTGTGAGCCCTTGTCGCCCGCCTGGATGGTCGAAGGCCGCATTGACGACTTCACGGCGGTGACCCAGGCTGTGTCCCGCTTGCTGCGCCGTGCACGCCCGCGCACCGACCAGGTGGCCTTGGCCCTGCCCGAGGCGGCGGTCATCACCCGGCGCATCCGCTTGCCCCAGCTGTCGAGTCGAGACCACCTCGAGGCCCGGGTGCGGATGGAGGCCGAGCAATTCCTGCCCTTCCCCTTGCAAGAGGTCTACCTTGACTACGGCGTGGTGACGCGGCGCACGGCGACTGTGCAGGCTGCGGGTCAACCGAAGCATGACGATGCGCGCCGAGTGCAGCCCGTCGACGTGCTGCTGGTGGCCGCGCGGCGCGAGCGCGTGCGCGACTTGCAGGCCTTGGCCGAAGCCGTCGGTCTCGAGCCTGTGGCCGTGGACGTCGCCACCTTCGCGGCGCGGCGCGCCATGCTGCATCTGTTGGCGCGCTCCAAGCCGGCCCCTGCACCCGACCTGGCCCCGTCCGCAGCCGTTGCACTCACGGCCAGGGCGGTGCTGGAGCTGCGCGCGGACCGCATGGTCTGGTGGTTGGTGCGCGGCGGACAGATCGTCGATGAAGGCGAATGTGCTGGCGCTCCAGGCGCGGCGCCTGAACCGCACGGCGACCTCGCCCTTGCCTGGGCGGTGGCGCGGGATGTGGCGCAGGCGTTGACCCACGCGCACGATGTCGAGGGCCACCCCCAACACCACCCCCAACACTTCCCACAAGGACACCTCCCGCTGGGCAGCGGCACCACGAGCCTGGAGGCCGTTTGGCTGATCGGCGAGCCCCAGTCCTGCGCGGCGTGGGTCGATCCCCTTGCTCGTCTGCTGGCTTGTCCCTGCCGGGTGGTGAATCCCTTCGAGGGCATGCCGCATCGACGCCAGCCGCCGTGGCGCATCGCGCGCCGCTCGCGCAAGGGCCTTGCGGCGCAAGGGCCCGCGCCAGAGACCGACATGGACTGGGCGTATCTGCAGGCCTGTGGCTTGGCCCTGCGCCAGTTCCAGCCATGACCGTCACGATCAATTTACTGCCGCGCCTGCACGGCGCGCACCCGCGATCACGGGCCGCTTTCAGAAGGGCCGTGCTCTGGGCCCTCGCCACGGGCTGTGTCATCTCGGGCCTGCTGCACCTTCACTGGCGCGAGCGCCTGGCCGCCCAGCGCGCGCTCAACGACCTGCTCGCGCGCGAGATCGCTCAACTCCAACAGCCACTCCAAGGCCTGCCAGGGCTGCGCGCGCAAGTCGATGCCTGGGCCGAGTTGCAGAGCCACCGCTTGCGCGCCGCCCGCGTGCTGAGCGCGCTGCCCTCGGCCTTGCCCGATTTTGTCTACCTCAAGGGGCTGACCCTCGAAGCCGACCTGGTGACCCTGCGCGGCGTGGCGCGCTCCGACCATGATCTGTCTGGGCTGCTGCGCCACCTGGGCGGGCCGCCGTCTGGCTTCCAGCAGGCCGAGCTGGTGGAGTTGTTGGGCGCGCCGATGCCGATCGCCCTGGCCGTGCCGGGCACGGAGCCCCTGCGCGCCGAGGCAAGGTCTGGCGATGCCGACCTGTCGGGGCAAAGCCTCCAATTCACCGTCCGTGCCCGGCTGGCACCGCTTTCCGGGGGGAGGTCCTCGGCCGTCTCCAAGTCGGGAGCGGGTCAGCAAGGGGAGTCCACACCATGAACGCCAGATCGTGGGCTGGGTCCACCCCGCCGGCCGAATGGCCGCGCGCCGCGCGTTGGGGCGTGTTGGCCCTGGTCGCCGCGCTGCCCTTGGCGCTGCCCGCCTGTCTTGGTTTGAACGACGACGCGCGCGTTTGGCATCAATTGCAGGCGCAGGCCCAGCAGGCGCGTGACGACTACCGAGGTGGGCTCGCGCGCAAGCAGGCCATGGACCTGGCGCGCGAGCACCGGGATGCCTTGGGGCGTGCGCTGTGGTCCTGGCGGCCCGGCGATGCCGCACCTCCGCCGGAGCCGGGCTGGACCGAATCCTTGCTGCGCGACATCCACCAGACCGCTCAAGGCCCCGCTGTGCGCCTCGAGCTGTTCAGACCGGGGCCGCCGGTCACGCGGCCACATCACGTGGAGTTGCCGTTCACGCTGCGTGTGGTGGGCACGTACCGCGAACTCGCGGCTTTTGCCGCCGCGCTGGCGGTTTTGAACCAGGCGGTCGTCGTCGATCGCCTGACCCTGGCCGCGCGATCGGGCGCGGGGCCAAGCGGTGACACGACCGCCGAAGCCCGCGGGCTGTTGACCTTGGATTTGGCCGCCCGCGCTGTGCGCATGCCCCCGTCCCCTGAGTCTGCGGCGCCAGCGGCGCGCACCTCAACGTCCTTGGAGCCTCGTGGATGAAACTGCGCACGCCAACGCCAACGCCAAAGTTCGCGTCCTTTCCGCTGCCGTGTTCTGAAGCCTTGCGTGTTGCAGGAGCGGGTGCGTCATGCGCGAATGCACGCTGCACCGCCTGGGCTTCCCCGTGGATTCGCGCCTGGGCCCTGGTCATGACGCTGGCCTGGGCCTCGGTGCTGGCGGCTTGCGCGCCCACGTCACCCACGCAAGCACCCCTGGAAGCAAGCACGGAACTCACAGACCCCGCCGCCCTGCGCGCCTGGATGACCGAGCAGCACAGGGAGTTCGACGCGCGATCGTCGGTGACGACGGCGACGGCTCCCTCCCTGCCTGAGTTGCCCGATGCGTCCGTCATCGACCCTGCAGCGGCCGGTCGCAGCGCGGTCGCCGATCCCTTTGATGCGCGTCGTCTTTCTGATCGGGTTCCCATCCCAGGTCAGCGACCGGGGCGCACCGATCCGCCCCTGCAAGCCCTTCCTTTGTCCTCCTTGCGGATGGTGGGCAGCCTGCGCCGGGGCGAGGAGGTCGTCGCGCTGGTGCAGGCCGATGTGCAGATCTACCAGGTCCCGGTGGGTGCGCTCCTGGGCAAAAGCCAAGCCCAGGTGCTGCGCATCACCGAGGAGGGCATCACCGTGCAGGAGCCGCTGCGAGGGGTGCAGGGCCAGACGCCAGTCCAGTCGCCAGTCCGCACCATCACCTTGCCTTTGCAGGGGCGTTGAACCATGAAGACCTTGATGCTGCCTGCGCAGCCCGCCAACCTCATTCGCCTGATCCACCGCTGCGGAGGTTTCCTCCTCATCGGCGCCCTCCGCATCGGCGTGATCGGCGTCGCCACCGGTCTCGCGACCAGCCTCGGGCCCGCCCACGCAACGGCCATCGATGGGGTGCCGCCATCGAATGAGCCGACGACGGCGCGGGCAGAACCCCTCGTCGACCTGGTGCCCCGCACGGCCCGAGCCGCTCAAGCAGAAGAAGTGGCGTCACCGTCGCGCTACAGCGGAGAGAAGTTGACGCTCAACTTCCAGAACATCGACATTCGCGCCCTGCTGCAGGTGATCGCCGACTTCAGCGGATTCAACGTGGTCACTTCCGACAAGGTCAGCGGCAACGTCACCTTGCGCTTGCGCGATGTGCCGTGGGATCAGGCGCTCGACATCCTCCTGCAATCCAAGGGACTGGACCAGCGCCGCGAGGGCAACGTGCTCTGGGTCGCGCCCCGGCAAGAGATCGCGGCCCGCGAGCGGCAAGACAGCGAGGCCCGCGCCGCGCAAGAAGGGCTGGAGCCCTTGCGCACGCGCAGCTTTCAGCTCAACTACGCCAAGGCCGCCGACGTGGCCCAGCAACTCGGAGGGGCGGGCGCCGTGGGCGGATCGGCCAGCGCCGTGGCGGCCGCGCGCCTGTTGAGTCCGCGCGGCAGCGCGATCGCCGAGCCGCGCACCAACCAGCTCTTCGTGACCGACATCCACGCGCGCATGGAGGCCGTGCGCGCCTTGATCGCCAAGATCGACGTGCCAGTGCGCCAGGTGCTGATCGAGGCGCGCATCGTCGAGGCCTCGGACACGTTCAGCCGCTCCCTGGGCGCACGCCTGGGCGGCGTGGGTGGCCGCACGCCTTCGGGTGGGGCAGGCGCGGGCTTTGGCGGCAGCTACAGCGCCACGGCGGCAGGCGCTGGGGGCGGCTCCTTCGTCAACCTGCCGTCCCCCGGTCTGGGCGGTCAGCCCGCCGGGGTCTTCGCGGTGTCCATCTTCGGCGAGAGCGCCGCGCGCTTCCTCAACCTTGAAATCTCCGCGCTGGAGGCGGATGGCAAGGGCAAGGTGGTGTCCAGCCCGCGGGTGGTCACGGCGGACAAGGTCAAGGCCCTCATCGAGCAGGGCACGGAGTTGCCTTACCAGGTCTCGACCTCCAGCGGCGCGACCTCCATTTCCTTTCGCAAGGCCAATCTGATGCTCGAAGTCACGCCGCAGATCACGCCCGAGGGCAATGTGATCCTGGAGGTGGACGTCAGCAAGGATTCGGTGGGCCAGGACACCCAGGCCGGCTTCGCCATCGACACCAAGCACGTCAAGACCCAGGTTCTGGTGGAAAATGGCGGCACGGTCGTCATCGGCGGCATTTACACGCAGGAAGAGCGCGAAACCGTGTCCAAGATTCCCTTCCTCGGGGACTTGCCCGGCCTGGGTGCGCTGTTCCGCGCCAAGGAGACGCGCTCAGAAAAGCGGGAGATGCTGGTGTTCATCACCCCCAAGACCTTGACGGACTCCCTCCTTTCCACGCGCTGACCCTTTCTTTCTCCTGACTGTCTTGAATCCGGCTCCCTTGTTCATCAGCTTCGTTGGCATGCCTGGCTCGGGCAAGTCCACCGTCGGGCGCCATTTGGCGCGCCGTCTGAATCTGCCCTTCCACGACTCCGACCCCGTCATCGAACAGCGCATCGGCTGCTCCATCCGTGAGTTCTTCGAGCGTGGCAGCGAAGGTGGTGGCGAAACGCGTTTTCGTGACATCGAGGCCGAAGTCATCGCCAGCCTCTGCGCCCAAGGCAGCGCGCCGGACGGACCGGGCGGCGTGCTTTCCACCGGTGGCGGCGCGGTGCTGCGCGAGGCCAATCGACAACAGCTGCGCACGCGCACCCATGTGGTGTACCTGCGCGCGAGCGCGGAGGAGCTGATGCGCCGTTTGCGGCGCGACACGCACCGCCCCTTGCTGCAGGTGGAAGACCCCATGCAACGCCTGCGCGATCTGCTGGCTCAGCGCGATCCCCTGTACCGGGAGGTCGCGCACTTCACCATCGACACGGGGCGGCCCTCGGTGGCGTCTCTGGTCAACATGATCGTCATGCAGTTGGAGCTGGCCGGTCTGATCCCGGCGGACGCGGCCCGTCGACCTGCCACCGACCCAGCGCTCTAGGGCCTGCTCACACCAATTTGTCCCCGTCCTGCCACGCGCTTCATGCAGTCAGGCGCGGGGACTCACCCCACGTAAACTAGCGGGATGTCTTCCATCTCTCCCGTGGCGCCGGTGCCTGCGCCTTCGTCCATCCGCCCTGTGTCCTACGCCGTGTCCGATGCCGAGAACCTGCGGGACGGCGCGGCGCCGGGGGCCGAGGGTGATGGCACCTCGCCCCAGCAGGTGCGCATCGAGTTGCGCGCCTCGGGCGAGGACCGCAGCTACCCCATCTTCATCGGCAGCGGTTTGCTGTCGTGGTCGGCCAGCTTCGCGGGCCTGCCCAAGGCCTCGCAGGCGCTGATCGTCAGCAACACGACGGTGGCACCTTTGTACGCCGAGACACTGAAGCAAGCCTTGCAGGCGCACCACGCCCAAGTGACGGTGCTGGCACTGCCCGATGGCGAGCAGCACAAGGACTGGTCGACCTTGAACCTGATCTTCGACGCCCTGCTCAGCCAGGGCGCGGACCGCAAGACCGTGCTCTACGCCCTGGGCGGCGGCGTGGTGGGTGACATGACGGGTTTCGCCGCCGCGAGCTACATGCGCGGCGTGCCCTTTGTGCAGGTGCCGACGACCTTGCTGGCGCAGGTCGATTCCTCGGTGGGTGGCAAGACGGCCATCAACCACCCGCAGGGCAAGAACATGATCGGCGCCTTCTACCAGCCCAAGCGCGTGGTGTGCGACCTGGATGTGCTCAAGTCCTTGCCCGCGCGTGAACTCAGCGCGGGCCTGGCCGAGGTCATCAAGTACGGTCCCATCTTTGACATGGACCTGCTCGATTGGCTGGAGCAGCACATGGACGCACTGCGCGCGCTCGACACTGCGGCCCTGGCCCATGCCGTGCGCCGCAGTTGCGAGATCAAGGCCGAGGTGGTGGGACAGGACGAACGCGAAAGCGGCCTGCGCGCCATCCTCAATTTCGGCCACACCTTTGGCCACGCCATCGAGGCCGGCCTGGGCTATGGCGCCTGGCTGCACGGCGAGGCCGTGGGCTGCGGCATGGTGCTGGCCGCCACGCTGTCGCAGCGCCTGGGCCTGGTGGACGAGGCTTTCGTGGCGCGCCTCAAGCGCCTGATCGAACGCGCGGGCCTGCCCGTTGTGGCCCCGGTGCTGGACCCGAACGACAACGCCGGGCGTTACCTGGACCTCATGCGCCTGGACAAAAAAGCCGAGGCCGGTGAAATCAAGTTCGTGCTCATCGAGCGGCCCGGCCAGGCCTGCGTGCGCGGCGCGCCCGATGCGCTGGTGCGCGAAGTCATCGATGCTTGCGCAGCGGCTTGAGTGGCGGTTGGATGGGTGGGGTGACGGGTGTTTGATGCAGCGCTCACAAACCCAAAGCACGCGGCACCGGGCATGACCACGACACAGACGCTCGCCGCCTGGGCCAGCGACCCCGCGCGCAGCCGGGGTCGGCGCCACCCGCAGGCCCCCGCGCCCACGCGCAACGAACACCAGCGCGACCGCGACCGCATCGTCCACTCCACGGCCTTCCGTCGCCTGGTTTACAAGACCCAGGTCTTCCTCAACCACGAGGGTGACCTGTTCCGCACGCGCATGACGCACTCGCTGGAAGTGGCGCAGCTCGGACGCTCCATCGCGCGGGCCCTGGCCCTGAACGAAGACCTGGTGGAAGCCATCGCACTCGCGCACGACCTGGGCCACACGCCTTTTGGCCACACCGGGCAGGACGCGCTCAACGAAGCCATGCGCGAGCACGGCGGCTTCGAGCACAACCTGCAGAGCCTGCGCGTGGTTGACGAACTGGAAGAGCGTTACCCGGACTTCGATGGCCTGAACCTGACCTTTGAAACGCGCGAAGGCATCCTCAAGCATTGCTCCCGCGCCAACGCCGAGGCGCTGGAAGCGGCTGAACCCGATGGGGTGGCGCGGCGCTTTCTGGACCGCACCCAGCCCAGCCTGGAGGCCCAGCTGTGCAACCTGGCCGACGAGATCGCCTACAACGCGCACGACATCGACGACGGCGTGCGTTCCGGCTTGATCACGTTGGAGCAGCTGCAAGCCGTGCCCTTGTTCGACCACCATCGGCGCGAAGTGCTGCGCGAGCATCCTGACCTCGACGCCCCGCGTGCGGGCCGGCGCCTGCTCTACGAAAGCATCCGCCGCATGCTCAGCGCCCAGGTCTACGACGTGATCGCCGCGACCCAGGCCCGCTTGGCCGACAGCCACCCGGCCAGCGCCGACGAGGCGCGCCGCCTGCCGCCGCAAGTGGGCTTCAGCCCCGCCATGCGCGAGCAGTCCATCGCGCTCAAGCAGTTCCTGTTCCAGAACCTCTACCGCCACCCACAGGTCACGCAGACCATGGATCTGGCGCGCCAGGTCATCCAGGAGCTGTTCGCCTGCTACCGCGCCACGCCGCAGGAAATGCAACAGGGTTACGCCGACAAAGCCGCGCAGGCCGAGAGCCCCCAGCGCGTGGTGGCCGACTACATCGCCGGCATGACCGACCGCTACGCCAGCCGCGAGCACAGCCGCCTGACCGGGCGCACACTCTGGGAATGAAGCCCGTGCCGACAACGAACAAACGCCCGATGCCCTCGACTGCCCAGTCGACGCTCTCAACCCAGGCAACACAGAACGCCCGCACATCGTCGGTGACCTGGGTGGTCATCGTCGCGGGCGTGGCCGCGGCCCTGCACGTGGGCAAGCTGCCACCTGCCATACCCGTGCTGCGCGAGGCGCTGGGCCTGACGCTTGTGCAGGCCGGTTTCATGCTCGCGCTGGTGCAACTCGCGGGCATGCTGCTGGGCGTGGTGGCGGGCTTGCTGGCCGATGGCATGGGCTTGCGGCGCGGCATGATCGTCGGCCTGCTCTTGCTGGGCGTCAGCAGCGCGGCCGGTGGCCTGGCGCAGGACGCAACCGCCTTGCTGCTGCTGCGCGCGCTGGAAGGCTGCGGCGTGCTGATGGCCACCATGCCAGGCCCAGGGCTGATCCGGCGCATCGTGAGCCAGGAAGCCGGGGCGGCGGGCCCGACCCCTGGGCGGCTCAACGCCGCGCTCAGCCTGTGGAGCATGTACATGCCGGCGGGCACGGCCCTGTCCCTGCTGGTCACACCCTGGGTCATCGGCCTGATGGGCTGGGCCGCATCTTGGTGGGTCTTGGCGGCGCTGGCGCTGCTGGCGGCCGGGCTGGTCGCGCGTGTTCTGCCTGCCGACCCCGCGCGGCTTGCGCCCGCAGCGGTGCCAACCGAGGCGCAGGCCCATGACGCGACACCGGGGCGCCAGCCTGCACCGGCCCGCAAACCAGCGCAGGCCGACCCCTGGACGGCGCGCCTGGCCCAGACCTTGGGCGCCCTCGGTCCCTGGCTGTTGGCCCTGACTTTCGGGGTCTACGCCGCGCAGTGGCTGACCGTGGTGGGCTTCCTGCCCTCGGCCTACGCGCAGGCGGGTGTGTCGGTGCAATGGGCCGGTCTGCTGACGGCGGGCGTGGCGCTGATCAACATCGTGGGCAATGTAGGGGCCGGGCGTCTGCTGCAAGCCCAGGTGCCGGCGCCCGCCCTGCTGGGCACCGGCTTTGGTGTCATGGTGCTGTCGGCCTGCGTGGCTTTCGCCGACTGGCCGCATTGGTGGGCCATCGAGTCGGCCACGGCGGTGGGCCTGGCGCGCTACGTCGCCGTGCTGCTGTTCTCCGCCGTGGGTGGCGTCATCCCCGGCACGCTGTTCGCGCTCTCGGTGCGCTTGGCCCCGAGCGAACGCACGGTGGGCTCCACGGTGGGTTGGATGCAGCAGGGCTCGTCTGCGGGCCAGGTGCTGCTGCCGCCGCTGGCTGGCTGGCTGGCTCAGCGGGTGGGCGGCTGGCATTGGACCTGGGCCTTGACCGGTGCCTGTGCGCTCGCGGGGCTGGTGCTCACCTGGGGCATCGGCCGCCAACTGCGCCGACCCCTGCGTCGGCCCCAGGAGCAAGGCGCATGAGGCTGCCCTCTGATGACCCTCGCCACGCCACCGTGCAGGCCGACCTGCGGCACTGGCTGGAACAGGCCGTGATCGGCCTCAACCTCTGCCCCTTCGCCAAGGGCGTGCACGTGAAGGGGCAGATCCACTGGGCCGTCAGCGACGCGCGCGACACCGACGCCTTGCGCGAGGACTTGCGCGCCGAGCTGCTGGCCCTGGCCGAGAGCGACGCCGAGCAGCGCGACACCACGGTGCTGGCCGCGCCCTGGTGCTTGGACGATTTTCTGGATTTCAACGACTTCCTGGACGAAGCCGACGCCGTGCTCGAAGAGCTGGAACTGGACGGCACGCTGCAAATCGCCAACTTCCACCCGCACTACCAGTTCGCGGGCACCGTCGACGACGACGTGAGCAACAACACCAACCGCGCGCCTTACCCGGTGCTGCACCTGCTGCGCGAAAGCAGCATCGACCGCGCAGTGGCCGCTTACCCGGAGGCCGAGATGATTTACGAGCGCAACATCCAGGCGCTGGAGCGCCTAGGCGCGGCGGGCTGGGCCGCATTGAACATCCGCCGCAGCGTGGGGGAGTGAGCATGAACGCCGCCATGAAACCCCCGGCCCGCCACGCCAAGACGGACAAGGCCGCAAAAACAGGCAAGGCTGCTAAGACAGCCCAAGCCTCCGTGGCCGATGACCTGGGCCTGCGCCCCGGCCAGTCTTTGGAACTGCTGCAGGAACTGCACATCCTCACCCGCGAAGGCCGTCTCAACCAGGACAGCCGCCGCAAGCTCAAGCAAGTGCTGCACCTGTTCCAGTTCATCGAAGCGCTGCTGAAGGAACTGCCACCCGACGCCGCGCCGACCCTGGCCGACCACGGCGCGGGCAAGTCCTACCTGGGCTTCATCGTCTACGACCTGTTTTTCAGGGCGCCAGAGAATGAAGCACGGGGCGGCCACATCTACGGCATCGAAACCCGTCCCGAGCTCGTGCAGAAATCGCGCGAGCTGGCCGAGCGCCTGGGCTTCGAGCGCATGCGCTTCCTGAACCTCAGCGTGGCCGAGTCCGAGCGTGCGACCGAGTTGCCCGCGCGCATCGACGTGGTCACGGCCTTGCACGCCTGCGACACCGCCACCGACGACGCCATCGCCTTCGGCCTGGCCAAGCAGGCGCGTTTCATGGCCCTGGTGCCCTGCTGCCAGGCCGAGGTGGCCGGCGTGCTGCGCGGTGGCAAGGCCCTGGCCCTCGCGCGCACGCCGCTGGCCGAGCTGTGGCGCCACCCCCTGCACACGCGCGAGTTCGGCAGCCAGATCACCAATGTGCTGCGCTGTCTCTACCTGGAGGCCATGGGCTACCAGGTGACGGTGACCGAGCTGGTGGGCTGGGAACACAGCATGAAGAACGAGCTGATCCTGGCGCGCTACACCGGCCAGAAGAAACGCAGCGCCGCCGAGCGCCTGCGCGCCATGCTCGGCGAGTTCGGCCTCGAATCCCTGCTGCCCGTGCGCTACGCGCGCCTGGGCGCGGCTCACGGTCCGGCTCACGGCCGAGTTCAAGGTGCGGACCACGCCCCGGGCTCAGACTCGGGCGCAGACCCCAGCCCGGTCTCCGCCTGAAGCGGCGCGCTCAACACTCCGCCAGCAAGGCCTTCCACCATGGCACGCCTGCCCCGCCTCAGCGTCGCCGGTCATGCGCACCACGTGGTGCAGCGGGGCAACGACGGCCAGGCCATCTTCCGCGATGAGGTCGACCGGCGGCAGATGCTGCAACTGCTGGAGACGCAGGCGCGTGAACACCGCGTCGCCCTGCACGCCTACGTGCTGATGGACAACCACGTCCACCTGCTGCTCACCCCCGCCACGGCCGAGGGCCTGCCCAAGATGATGCAGGCCGTGGGCCGCCGTTACGTGCGTTGGTTCAACGACCGCCACGGCCGCAGCGGCACGCTGTGGGAAGGGCGCTACCGTTCCACCGTGATCGAGGCCGAGCGCCACCTGCTGCCCTGCATGGCCTACATCGACCTCAACCCCGTGCGCGCGGGCCTCGTGGCCCAGGCCGCGGACTACCCCTGGTCCAGCCACGTGCACCACATCGGCCAGCGCGCCGACCGCCTCGTCACGCCCCACGCCCTCTACTGGGCCTTGGGCAACACCCCCTTCGCGCGCGAAGCGGCCTACACCCGCCTGGTCGCCGAAGGCCTGAGCCAACAGCAGCAAGAGGCCCTGACCGATTCCGCCTTCAAGGGCTGGGCCCTGGGCGGCCACGAGTTCATGGCCGCGCTGCAGAAGCAGACGGCGAGGCGCTTGAGCAAGGGGAAGGCGGGGAGGCCGGCGGGGCGGGCTGAGCGAGAGTAGTTGTTTGCAGGGCCGCGGTGCAGCTCCACCCAGAATGTTTCTCGGTGGTAAGCCTAAATTTTTCGAATGGCATTGATTCGTTAAGTTCGGCAACACCGCTAGTACGGTAGTCGTTCTTCGTTCTAGCGAAGCTACCCTTAGAGACATTCTCTTACTGTAGAGGGGGGCTACATACTCATACTGGGAGTTAGGTGTTACCCCTGGCGACTTTGAATTGCCGCTTGACGATGCTGCAAGTTCCGTGTCGCCATGTCGGCGTGCTTTCGGTCAAGATCTTCCCTGATCACCTGCAACAGCCCAAGGTTCTCTGCCAGTCGTGTTCGAACCCTGTCAATCTCATCGTATGGGGCGACGGCGAGAGACTTGGCACCTCCGACAAAGGGCTTGGCGTCTTCAGCGAAGGAGCGAGCCTGTTCAACAAGTCGGATGGTGCTCTCATTTAGCAGCTTGAGGGAAGAGTGATTGGCAGAGCCTGAGAAGACTTCAGCCGTACGGCACTCTAGGATTAGTTCCTGGCCACGGGAGGATGTGCTCAGGGAGTTTGCCATGATCGCGGCAGCGGTCGTAGAGACCTCGCGTACTAAGGCCCGGCGTTCGGATTCCTCTGCCTGCTGTGCTGCCTTCTTTGCGAACGAAGCTGATTTGAATGCGGCCACAGCAGCGAACGCACCCCCAATAGCGCTTACAACAGCGGCGATGGCGCTTGCAATTTCGTACGGCGATGGCGCTGACATACGGTGCTCTTTCGTGATGTGAGGCGTTAATCGTATGTTGTCGTAATGATGAGGTGTGCCCGTTCACTAGGGCGAAACTCTCTCTGGTACTGTTCGAGAGCGTCGGCTAAGAATTCACTCGACGATCCACTATCCTTCTGGAGGTGAATATGGAAGTCAGACTGGTAGCCGACCTCTGAGAGTAACCGCAGGACGACAACTCCTTCGATCAGTATGGGTCGGGGCTTTTTCAGCCTGCGTCGTATGAGAGCGCGTACCGTGTCAACGTCGTAAATGAGTCCCTTGCCTTCAAGGATGAAGTTGTCTGACTCCAAGAGCGTCACATTGAAGTACCACGCGAGGAAGCGGCCTAGCGTGGTTTTTCCGCTGCCGTCGGCCCCGTCAATGCTTACGATCTTGCCCGGCAAATCGTGCAAGACCGGATTCAGTGCTTCGGCGACATTGTCGAAGAATGGTGGTCTGAATGGCATGGCGACTTCGGTGATGTCGACCGCAAAAGTTGGGAATAGCATCGACTGATGCATATCCTTTTGTCTCCTGAGCAACAAGCTAAGTGCGTGGTTAGCTTGAGGAGTTCAGACGAATATAGCGTTCTATCGCATGGATGACAGACATCTAAACCTAGAAAAACTGCGGCGTCACATCACAGCCACCATCGATCGCGACCTTGAGGCTAACCCTCTTCACCGAGACTCAGTGCCACGCAAAGAGCGGGCCGCGTTGCGCCTCGGGAAGTAGCCTCTAGAATCCGTCCTCGCCTGCTCGCCTTACCCCATAAACACGCAGCGCCGACGCAATCTGCATCGCCTCGCTGGTTTCCGCCGGGTACAAGAGATAGCTGGGTGCCAGGATGGGTTCCACCGCCGTGGCGCGCACCACGAACACGCTGTGAATGGGAAAGCGTTCGCCAGCCATCGCGCGCAGGGGCTCGACCCAGCGGGCGTACTCGGCGTCCGTGGGCTTGGCTTCCGTGGCCACGCCGAGCACCTTGTACCCCTTCTGGGCGAACACGTCGATGAAGCTGAGGCATACCTTGGCGTTGGCGCGGATGTTCTTCGCTGAACCCGGCGAGGCGATGTTTGCCACGACGATGTGCTCGTCGTCCAGGATGGCGAAGATCTCCTTGGGCGTGACGTTGGGTTGACCCGATGCGTCGGCTGTGGCCAGCCAGCAGAGCACGCTGCGCTGCGCCATGGATCGGATATCGGAGCCTAGGAGGGGGTTCATCGCAGCACGGGTGGTTGACCTCCAGTCTAGCTAGGCTGGCGCGACCGGCCCACAGCCTCCTCACCATGTGCGTGTCAGATCGTGTGCTGCGCGGGCACGTTCTCGTGCAAGACCTTGCCCATGCTGATGCGCGGCTCGACCGTGTAACCCAGTGATCTGTAGAACGCAGCCGTCGCCTCATTGCTGGCAAGCAGCTGAAGATTGACCTTCATGCAGCCCAATGAAACAAGCGCCTGCTCGGCGTGGCGAACCAAACGGGTGCCCAAGCCAGAACGCCGGAACTCCGGATGAACGGCAATCGCGTAGAGCCAGCCTCGATGACCGTCATAGCCCGCCATGGCTGTTCCAATCAAGCTCCGATTCTCTTCCGCCACGAAGAAGAGACCATCGTTCGCGTTCACCTTCTTTGTGATGGCGAGTGAAGGTTCGTTGTGAGCGGTCTCGTATCCGAACACGGTGCGCCACAGAGACACGACTTGCAGCCGGTCGGTGTGATCCTGATAGACGCGAAGGTTTGTCATGGATTCTTTCTTGCAGGGTAGAGGCGCAAGCAATGACTTCAAAATCAACAAAGGCTCATCGTCCCACTGGTGCTTCACCGCCAGTCTAGCTAGACTGGCGCGACCAACTCACCTCCGCCTCACCATGTGCCGCAACATCAAGACGCTCTTCAACTTCGAGCCTCCGGCGACCGAGCTGGAGATACGCGATGCCTCGCTGCAGTTCGTGCGCAAGCTCAGCGGCTTCTCGGTGCCTTCGCGGGCCAACGAGGCGGCTTTCAGTCAAGCCGTGGAAGAGGTCGCGGCCACGGCGCGCAGGCTGATGGCCAGCCTGGTCACCCATGCGGAGCCCCGCAACCGGCAGGCCGAAGCGCTCAAGGCCAAGGCGCGTTCGGCCAAGCGCTTTGGGGCGGAGACAGAACCCAGTTCGTGAAGGCCCGGGCCGTCGCAGTCCTTGGCCCCCGGGTTCTTGGTTCTTGATTGGCGGCAAGCGCTGATCGGCGCCCGGCTCACACCTCGTTCGGAATCAGCGCGAACAAGTCCGTCACGGCGAGGTGTTTCAGTGGCATCTCGCGCTTCCGCGGGGGCTACTTTGTACGCAGAGCCTGTACGGCGCTAACGACTTCGCCCGAGTCAGCCTTGATGCGCTGAATGTGTTGGACCACATCAGTTGCCAGCCCGACGCTGTCGTTAACAGCCTCGATGCTGGATTTCATGGCCAAGGTCAAACCCTCAACCTGTCGCTCGACCGCAGATATGACACTCACGATGCTCTGGGTGGCTTCCTTGCTGCTGGCAGCCAGTGAGCGCACCTCTCCAGCCACCACCGCAAAGCCTCGGCCTTGTTCACCGGCCCTTGCGGCCTCCACGGCGGCATTGAGCGCCAATAGGTTGGTCTGGTCGGCCACCCGACGTATCGCGTCCACCGCGTTGACGATGCTCCGCGTTTGTTCACCCAAGGCGGTCACTTCCTTGGAGGAACCCGCGATGGACTGCGCCGTGGACTGAATTCGCTGCACCACTTGCTCAACGGTGTCAGAGCTGCGCGATGAAAGCTCTTGCGTCTGCAGCGCGACGGTGTAGGCCTTGTTCACGCCTTCCTGGCGGGCTTGGCTTTCGAGTACGCTGGCGGTGACATCTGTTGCAAGCTTGACCACGCCTATGATCTCTCCGACCTCTGACTCGATGGGGTTATAGCTGGCAGTCAACCAGATGGGCGCGCCGGAGCGCGTGACTCGTTCAATCTGCCCCTGGTGATAGACCCCTCGGCGCAGGTCATCCCAGAAAGCAGCGTATTGGGGGCTGGAGACATAGTCCCGGCGGCAGAACATGCTGTGATGCTGGCCCAGGACATCGGTCTCCCGGTAACCCAGGGCCTTGAGGAAGTTCTCATTGACCCGTCGCACGTAACCCTCCGTGTCGAACGCGATGAGCGCCATTGAGCGGTTGATCGCCTTCATCACAGCCGACGTTTCCATGCGCTCATTGGTCTGCTGGGTCACGTCGTAGGCGAGCTTGACGACCCGGACCACCTCGCCGCGCCTGTTCTTGACAGGGGTGTAGGTCGCGCGCAGCCAGACCGTGCTGCCGTCACGATGACGCCGTTTGAAGAGTCCGCCGAAGGACTCCCCAGCGCGCAACTTGCGCCAGAACTCCTGGTACTCCGAACTGGCGGCGTACTCCTGAAAGCAAAGCTCCGAGTGGTGCTTTCCCTGTAGTTCGGCGGGGCTGAACCCAAAGATATTGCCAAACAAGACGTTGGCGGAAAGGACCTTGCCGTTGGGCTCCAAATTGACGATCGCCGTTGAGAGGTCTATTGCGCGACCTGTAGCGGTGGCCTGATTTCTTTGACGGATGAAGTTAAAGAGCATGCTAACCCCGGTAGTTTGTTGCGACCAGCTTATCTCACTCTTTGATTGGGAAAAAGAGATGAAATCGATTAGATGAATCAAGGGGCCAGCCGACTAAAACCCGCCCCACCATGTGCCGCAACATCAAGACGCTCTTCAACTTTGAGCCTCCGGCGACCGAGCTGGAGATACGCGATGCCTCGCTGCAGTTCGTGCGCAAGCTCAGCGGCTTCTCGGTGCCTTCGCGGGCCAACGAGGCGGCTTTCAATCAGGCCGTGGAAGAGGTCGCGGCCACGGCGCGCAGGCTGATGGCCAGCCTGGTCACCCATGCGGAGCCCCGCAACCGGGAGGCCGAAGCGCTCAAGGCCAAGGCGCGATCGGCCAAGCGCTTTGGGGCGGAGGCGTAACCCAGTTCGTGAAGGCCCGGGCCGTCGCAGTCCTTGGCCTCGGGTTCTTGATGGGCGGCAAGCGCTGATCGGCGCCTGACTCACACCTCGTTCGGAATCAGCGTGAACAAATCCGTCACGCCCAGGTCCACGCCCGCTTGGAACAGCAGCGTACTCGCTTGCCCGCGATGGTGGGTCTGGTGGTTGAAGAAGTGCAGCAGCACGGCGCCGAACTTGCGGGCCTGGGGCTGGCCGGAGGTGTTGGCATAACGCAGCGTCTCGGCGAGTTGCGCGGGCGTGAGTTGCTGGGCGAACTGGAGGATCACGGCGTCGAGTCGTGTGCGGTAGTCCCGCAATTCCGCGAACGAGCTCGCCAAGGGTTGGCGCAACGAGGTGGGCTTGGGAAAGTCCTGCATGGCCGTTTGCAAGTCGCCCAGCGCCGGGTGTTGTGCGAAGCGCTGCAGCCAGATGGTGTCCGCCACGGCGAGGTGGTTCAACGTTTCATAGAGGGAGCCGAAGAAGGCGCCACGGTCTTGCCGCAGTTGTTCATCGCTCAGTCGCGCCGCGGCTTCGTAGAGCTTGGCGTTCATCCAGCGGTTGTAGTCCGCCATCAGGGCGCAGGAGGAGGGTGTCATGGTCAGGGCAGGGCGTGAGCCAAGGGGCTACGGCATTGTTCGGGCTCCGTCGACCAGTCGGGGCAGCAGTTCCTGCACCCCGGTGGGCGTCAGCTCGACGGCGCGCCCCGTGCCGCGCCTCAGCCAGCCGCGTTCCAAAAAATGCTGCAGCAGTTCGTCGGCGAGTTGCCCCGCGAGGTGGTCACGGCGCTCGGACCAATCGAGGCAGCGGTAGGCGTAACGGCGTTTGCGCGTCGGCGCGGAGGGGGTGTAACCCAGCTCGGCCAACCAGGCCCGGCCGGGTTCGCTGACCTCAAAACCTTCCGGGCTGGCACGCAGGCCCTCGCGCTGCAGCAGGCTGTCGAACAGGCGCACGCCCAGGGCGCCGGCCAGGTGGCCGTAGCAGCAGCGGGCTTGGCGCAGCCGTTCGCGCTCGGGGCGCGACCAGGCGGCTTCGTGCGTGCCGCGCTCCGCCACCAGCGCCAGGGATTCGAGTGCGTGGGCCACGTCGGCGTCGGCCAGCCGGTAGTAGCGGTGCCGCCCGCGCTGTTCGCATTCGATGAACTGCGCCTCCAGCATCTTGGCCAAGTGCCCGCTGGCCGTGGCAGGTGTCACCGAGGCGGCGCGCGCCAGTTCACCCGCGCTGGCGTAGTCACCCGAGAGCAGGTAGGCCAGCATGCGCGAGCGCGCCGGGTCGGCCACGATGGCCGCCACCCGCGCCAGGCGCGGTTCGTGCGGTGAGGATGCGGGCACGCGTGACGGTGATGGGGGCATGGCCTTCAGAGCAGGGCTTGTCGTGAATCGTTGGGTGCATTGTCGCGGTCGTGCAGGCCGTAGTCACGCAGCACGGCCGCGACGCGCAGCCGGTAGTGCGCGAACAACTCGGCCCGGCCCGCTTGCTGTGCCGCGCGGTGTTCGGCCTGCTGACGCCAGGCACGCACCGCCTCCTCGTCGCGCCAGAAGCTGAGCGAGAGGTAACGGCCGGGGTGCGACAGGCTTTGGAAACGCTCAACCGAGATGAAACCCTCGATGCCGTCCAGTAGCGACCGCAGCTGCGCGGCCGTTTCGAAGTAGGCCGCTTCGGCGCCGGGTTTCGCTTCGAGTTCGAACAGGACGGCGATCATGGCCGCACCTGCCGGGGCTGGTTGATGGTGCTGGCCACGTCGTCCAGCCAGGTGCGTTCTTCGCGCAGGATGAAGCGTTGCGTCTGCGCCAGCTCGAAGTTGGCCCGGCCTTCTGGGTCCTGGCGCAGCACCGCGCGGTAGCGTTCGTAGGCCGCCAGGTCGTCGAAGCCGATCAGGCCCCAGGCGATGTCGTTCGTGCCTTCGTGCGGCAGAAAGTAACCCAGTAGATTGCCGCCGCAGCGCGGGATGATGCGGCCCCAGGCCTCGGCGTAGCGCTGGAAGGCGGCGCGCTGGAAGGGGTCGATCTGGTAGCGGATGAAGCAGGTGAGGGACATGGTGCGAGGGCTCCTGAAGTAAGAGCGCTCATTCTGGAAGTCACCGCACGGGGGATGTTTCGGCCTGGGCCGAAATGAAGAGGCCCAAATCCGCCGCAGCATGCGAAGCGGCCCGCAGGCACGCGCGAGCGCGTTGACCTGCCGAGATCGGCGCCAAAGCCGGAGGAGCGTCGTGCCCTCAAGGGGTGCGGGGTGCGAGCTCTTGCGGGTCCAGGCCTCGGCCGCGCAGCCAGTCGCGCAAGGCGTACCCGGTCGCGGCGGGCCAGTAGCGGGCCTGCTCGAAGTGCAGGTGCTTGTACTCGGCCAGTTCCTCGTTGAGCCGCACCGTGCCCTCGGCGGGCACGTGGTAGGCAATGATCAATTGGTTCATGCGCTCGAAGGTGTAGTGGCCGATGAAGTTCGCGCCCAGTGGCTTGAGGTTCAGCTCTTCTTCGACCTCGCGCTGCACCGCTTCGTGCGGCAGTTCGTGCTTTTCCAGAAAGCCGGTGACCAGGGCGAAGAAGCCCGGTGGCCAGGCCACGTTGCGGGCCAGCAACAAGCGGCCTTCATGCTCGACCACGGCGGCCACCACTGGCGTGGGGTTGTCCCACCAGACAAAGCCGCAACCCTCGGCCCGGCAGACGCGGCGCGTGAAGCCGCCTTCGACGCGGTCGTGCAGCGGGGCCGCGCAGCGCGGGCAGAACTGGAACTCGGGGGTGGCAGAGGTCATGACGCAGGTAGGGCGGGGGCGAAGGAAGAGGCGAGCGGGCGTGACGCAGAAGGCACCGGGCGCCAAAAACCATCTTCGCACGCCGCTGGAGGCCCTTGCCATGGGGGTAAGACGGTCCGCGCGGCATGCAAGTTGCTGAACACAGCACTCCGGCACAGCGCCCCGGCGCGGTCGAGCGGCTGTGGTTGGGCTGTCCTATGGCTCAGTCCCAGGGTGATTTATATGTGTCCCCAATTAAATTCCGATCAGAAAACTCGGTCTTTAAATTGGAATCTGACCCCTATTGTTTTCTTGGAAGGTCACTGAATCTGCTCTATGCTCGGCCCCCTTGTCATGATTAGCAGGAGCAGGCCATGAAGGATGGCGCGATGTCCGCGGTTGCCGAGATTCAGCATCTCGAGGAAACCGGTTTGTATTCGGGTGCGAACGAGCACGACGCTTGCGGCGTGGGCTTCGTGGCGCACATCAAGGGCGTCAAGACCCATGACATCGTGCGCGGCGCGCTCAAGATCCTGGAAAACCTGGATCACCGTGGCGCCGTCGGCGCGGACAAGCTGATGGGCGACGGCGCGGGCATCCTGATCCAGTTGCCGGACGCGCTGTACCGCGAGGAAATGGCCAAGCAGGGCGTGGAACTGCCGCCGCCGGGTGAATACGGCGTGGGCATGATTTTCCTGCCCAAGGAACACGCCTCGCGCTTGGCCTGCGAACAAGAGCTGGAGCGCGCCATCCGCGCCGAAGGCCAGGTGCTGTTGGGCTGGCGCGACGTGCCGGTGGACCGCGAGATGCCCATGTCGCCCACGGTGCGCACCAAGGAACCCATCATGCGCCAGGTCTTCATTGGCCGGGGCGCCGACGTCATCGTGCAAGACGCGCTGGAGCGTAAGCTGTACGTGATCCGCAAGACGGCCAGCGCCGCCATCCAGGCGCTGCAGCTCAAGCACAGCAAAGAGTATTACGTGCCCAGCATGTCCAGCCGCACGGTGGTCTACAAGGGCCTGCTGCTGGCGAACCAGGTGGGTGAATACTTCCTGGACCTGAAGGACCCGCGCTGCGTCTCGGCCCTGGGCCTGGTGCACCAGCGTTTTTCGACCAACACCTTCCCCGAGTGGCCGCTGGCCCACCCCTACCGCTACGTCGCGCACAACGGCGAAATCAACACGGTCAAGGGCAATTACAACTGGATGAAGGCGCGCGAGGGCGTGATGTCCTCGCCCGTGCTGGGCAACGACCTGAAGAAGCTCTACCCCATCAGCTTCGCCAGCCAGTCCGACACGGCCACCTTCGACAACTGCCTGGAACTGCTGACCATGGCGGGTTACCCGCTGTCGCAGGCCGTGATGATGATGATTCCCGAGCCCTGGGAACAGCACGCCACCATGGACGAGCGGCGCAAGGCCTTCTACGAATACCACGCGGCCATGATGGAGCCCTGGGACGGCCCGGCCTCCATCGTGTTCACCGATGGCCGCCAGATCGGCGCCACGCTGGACCGCAATGGCCTGCGTCCCTCGCGTTACTGCATCACCGAGGATGACCTGGTCATCATGGCCTCCGAATCGGGCGTGCTGCCGGTGCCGGAAAGCCAGATCGTGCGCAAGTGGCGCCTGCAGCCGGGTCGCATGTTCCTGATCGATCTGGAACAAGGCCGCATGATCGAGGACGAAGAGCTCAAGGCCAACCTCGCCCACAGCAAGCCCTACAAGCAGTGGATCGAGAACCTGCGCGTCAAGCTGGACGACGTGGAAAGCAGTGGCTCCGATGGCATTCCCGCCGCCGCCGCGAACGACCTGCTGGACCGCCAGCAGGCCTTCGGCATGACGCAGGAAGACATCAAGTTCCTGATGGCCCCGATGGCGACCAACGGCGAGGAAGGCATCGGCTCCATGGGCAATGACAGCCCGCTGGCCGTGCTGTCGGACAAGAACAAGCCGCTGTTCAACTACTTCAAGCAGTTGTTTGCCCAGGTGACCAACCCGCCGATCGACCCGATCCGCGAGGCCATCGTCATGTCCCTGGTCAGCTTCATCGGCCCGAAGCCCAACCTGCTGGACATCAACCAGGTCAACCCGCCCATGCGGCTGGAAGTGAGCCAGCCCATCCTGGACTTCGCGGACATGGCCAAGCTGCGCCGCATCGAGACCGCGACCCAGGGCAAGTTCCGCACCGCCACGCTGGACATCACCTACCCCCTGACCTGGGGCCATGAAGGCGTGGAAGCCAAGCTGGCTTCGCTATGCGCCGAGGCGGTGGACGCCATCAAGGGCGGCAAGAACATCCTGATCATCAGCGACCGCACCAGCAGCAGCCGTCAGGTGGCCATCCCCGCGCTGCTGGCGCTGTCGGCCATCCATCAGCACTTGGTGCGCGAAGGTCTGCGCACCAGCGCGGGCCTGGTGGTGGAGACCGGCGCGGCGCGCGAGGTGCACCACTTCGCCGTGCTGGCCGGTTACGGCGCCGAGGCCGTGCACCCCTATCTGGCGATGGAAACCATCGCCGCCATGCACAAGGAATTGCCGGGCGACCTGAGCGCTGACAAGGCCATCTACAACTACGTGAAGGCGATAGGCAAGGGCCTGTCCAAGATCATGTCCAAGATGGGCGTGAGCACCTACATGAGCTACTGCGGCGCGCAGCTGTTCGAAGCCATCGGCATCAACAGCGCGACCGTGGCCAAGTACTTCACCGGCACGCCCAGCCGCGTGGAAGGCATCGGTGTGTTCGAGATGGCGGAAGAAGCCATCCGCATGCACAAGGCGGCCTACAGCAATGACCCGGTGCTGGCCACCATGCTGGACGCGGGCGGCGAGTACGCCTGGCGCACGCGTGGCGAGGAGCACATGTGGACGCCGGACGCCATCGCCAAGCTGCAGCACAGCACGCGCGCCAACAACTTCTCGACCTACAAGGAATACGCCCAGCTCATCAACGACCAGAGCAAGCGCCACATGACGCTGCGTGGCCTGTTCGAGTTCAAGATCGACCCGGCCAAGGCGATTCCCGTGGAGGAGGTCGAGCCCGCGAGCGAGATCGTCAAGCGTTTCGCCACCGGCGCCATGTCGCTCGGCTCCATCAGCACCGAGGCGCACGCGACGCTGGCCGTGGCCATGAACCGCATTGGCGGCAAGAGCAACACCGGCGAGGGCGGCGAAGACCCGGCGCGTTACCGCAATGAGCTCAAGGGCATCCCGATCAAGAAGGGCGAAACGCTCAAGAGCGTGATCGGCGAAAGCCGCGTGGAAGTGGACCTGCCCTTGCAAGACGGCGACAGCCTGCGTTCCAAGATCAAGCAGGTCGCGTCGGGCCGTTTCGGCGTCACTGCCGAGTACCTGGCCTCGGCCGACCAGATCCAGATCAAGATGGCGCAGGGCGCCAAGCCCGGCGAAGGCGGCCAGCTGCCCGGCGGCAAGGTGACCGAGTACATCGGTTTCCTGCGCCACAGCGTGCCGGGCGTCGGCCTCATCAGCCCGCCGCCGCACCACGATATTTATTCGATCGAGGACTTGGCGCAGCTGATCCACGACCTGAAGAACGTGGCGCCGCACGCCAGCATCAGCACCAAGCTGGTGTCCGAGATCGGCGTGGGCACCATTGCCGCGGGCGTGGCCAAGTGCAAGAGCGACCACGTGGTGATCGCCGGTCATGACGGCGGCACGGGCGCCTCGCCCTGGTCGTCCATCAAGCACGCCGGTTCGCCCTGGGAAATCGGCCTGGCCGAGACCCAGCAGACCCTGGTGCTCAACCGACTGCGCGGCCGCATTCGCGTGCAAGCCGACGGTCAGATGAAGACCGGCCGCGACGTGGCCATCGGAGCGTTGCTGGGCGCGGATGAGTTCGGCTTCGCGACCGCGCCCCTGGTGGTCGAAGGCTGCATCATGATGCGCAAGTGCCACCTCAACACCTGCCCGGTGGGTGTGGCCACGCAAGACCCGGTGCTGCGCAAGAAGTTCAGCGGCAAGCCCGAGCATGTCGTCAACTATTTCTTCTTCGTCGCCGAGGAAGTGCGCCAGATCATGGCGCAGCTGGGCATCCGCAAGTTCGACGACATGGTGGGCCGCGCCGACCTGCTGGACACGAAGCAGGGCATCGCGCACTGGAAGGCCAAGGGCCTGGACTTCAGCCGCCTGTTCGCGCTGCCGTCCGCGCCCGCCGACGTGCCGCGCCGCCATGTGGAGGAGCAGGAGCACGGCCTGGAAAAGAGCCTGGACAACGTGCTGATCGAGAAATCGCGCGCGGCCATCGACAAAGGCCAGAAGGTGCAGTTCATCGAGGCGGCGCGCAACGTCAACCGCACCGTGGGCGCCATGCTCTCCGGCGCGGTGACCAAGGTGCACCCGCAGGGTCTGCCCGACAACACCATCCACATCCAGCTGGAAGGCACGGGTGGTCAGTCCTTCGGCGCCTTCCTGGCCAAGGGCATCACGCTCTACCTGATTGGCGAGGCCAACGACTACACGGGCAAGGGCCTGTCGGGCGGCCGTGTGGTGGTGCGGCCCAGCATTGACTTCCGCGGCGACGCCACGCGCAACACCATCGTGGGCAACACCGTGCTGTACGGCGCGACCACGGGCGAAGCTTTCTTCAGCGGCGTCGCGGGTGAACGTTTCGCGGTGCGGCTGTCGGGCGCGACGACGGTGGTCGAGGGCGTGGGTGACCACGGCTGCGAGTACATGACGGGTGGCACGGTGGCGGTGCTGGGCAAGACCGGCCGCAACTTCGCCGCGGGCATGAGCGGCGGCGTGGCCTACGTCTACGACGAAGACGGTAAGTTCGCCGAGCGTTGCAATACGTCCATGGTTTCGCTGGAGAAGGTCGTGCCGACCGCCGAGCAGGCGGGTGAGGCCGTGAACTGGCACCGCGGGCTCAGCGACGAGGCCCAGCTGAAGAAGCTGCTGGAGGACCACAACCGCTGGACCGGCAGCAAGCGCGCGCGCGAACTGCTGGACCACTGGAAGGACGCGCGCGGCAAGTTCGTCAAGGTGTTCCCCAACGAATACAAGCGCGCCCTGGCGGAGCGCAAGCCGAGTGCGGCGGAGGCCCCTGCCAAGTCCGCGGCGAAGAAGGAAGTGGCTCCGGCCAAGTAAGGAAAGAAGATGGGAAAAGTCACTGGCTTCATGGAGTACGAGCGTCTCGAGGAGGGCTACGAGCCCGTCGCGAAGCGCGTCAAGAACTACAAGGAATTCGTGATCGGCCTGAGCGAGCCGCAGGCGAAGCAGCAGGGTGCGCGTTGCATGGACTGCGGCACGCCTTTCTGCAACAGCGGCTGCCCGGTCAACAACATCATTCCGGACTTCAACGACCTCGTTTATCACGGCGACTGGAAGAACGCGATCGAGGTGCTGCACAGCACCAACAACTTCCCCGACTTCACCGGCCGTGTCTGCCCCGCGCCCTGCGAGGCGGCCTGCACGCTGAACATCAACGACGACGCGGTGGGCATCAAGTCCATCGAGCACGCCATCATTGACCGCGCCTGGGCCGAGGGCTGGATCAAGCCCCAGCCCGCCGCCGTGAAGACGGGCAAGAAGGTCGCCATCGTGGGGTCCGGCCCGGCCGGTCTGGCCGCCGCGCAACAACTGGCCCGCGCGGGCCATGCCGTGACCGTCTTCGAGAAGAACGACACGGCCGGGGGCCTGCTGCGCTTCGGCATCCCGGACTTCAAGTTCGACAAGTCGCACATCGACCGCCGCGTCAAGCAGATGGAAGCCGAGGGCGTGGTGTTCAAGACCAACACCTTGGTGGGTGAGTTGCCCAAGGGCAGCAAGGTCACCAACTGGGCGAAGGAAACGGTCACGCCCGAGCAGCTCAAGAAAGAGTTCGATGCGGTGCTGCTGGCCGGTGGCGCTGAGCAGAGCCGCGACCTGCCGGTGCCGGGCCGTGACCTGGACGGCATCCACTTCGCCATGGAATTCCTGCCCATGCAGAACCGCGTCAACGCGGGCGGCAAGGTCAAGGACCAGATCATGGCCACCGGCAAGCACGTCATCGTGATCGGCGGCGGTGACACCGGCTCCGACTGCGTGGGTACCAGCAACCGCCATGGCGCGGCGAGCGTGACCCAGTTCGAAGTCATGCCCCAGCCGCCCGAGCAGGAAAACAAACCCCTGGTCTGGCCGTACTGGCCGCTGAAGTTGCGCACCAGTTCCAGCCACGAGGAAGGCTGCGTGCGCGAGTTCGCCGTGTCCACCAAGGCCTTCATCGAGGGCGAGGGCAAGGACAAGGGGCGCATCGTCGGTCTGAAGACCGTGCACGTGGAGTTCAAGGACGGCAAGTTCGTCGAGATCCCGGGCACCGAAAAGGACTACAAGGCCGACCTCGTGTTGCTGGCCATGGGCTTCGTCAGCCCGGTCGCCAGCATCCTCGAATCCTTTGGGGTCGAGAAGGACCCGCGTGGCAACGCCAAGGCGGGTGTGGAAGCTCAGGGCGGCTATCGCACCAGCGTGGACAAGGTGTTCGCGGCCGGTGACATGCGCCGCGGGCAGTCCCTTGTGGTGTGGGCGATCCGTGAAGGCCGTCAGGCCGCCCGTGCGGTCGACGAATTCTTGATGGGCACCAGCACCCTGCCGCGCTGAGGACCTGGCCCTCCGCGGTGGTGTCTGCGGAGGGATGTCGTCCAGTGTCGTGTTCTCCGATCGTGTGGGTCTCGGGGCCGCCTCGCCATTCCCCTTGGAGCAAGGGGGCGCGGGCATGCTTTATGATTCCCCGGCTTGGAGACGAGTCCCGTTCTCACGGGCTAACAAATTCACGACATGGCTGTACCAACACAACAAGGCAGGCCGGACTCCCCCATGGTCGAATTGCGCGACGTGGTCTTCGGCTACGGCAAGCGCGCCATCCTGGATGGGGTCAACCTGGTGATACCGCGTGGCAAGGTCACTGCGATCATGGGTGCCTCGGGCGGTGGCAAGACCACCGTGCTGCGCCTGATTGGTGGGCAAATCCGTGCCCAGCAAGGCCAAGTGCTGTTCGACGGGCAAAACGTCGGCGAGATGGATCACGCCCGCCTGTATGAAGCGCGTCGCCGCATGGGCATGCTGTTCCAGTTTGGTGCGCTCTTCGCTGACCTCAGCGTGTTCGAGAACGTTGCCTTTCCCTTGCGTGAACACACCAAGCTGAGCGAAGACTTGCTGCGCGGCGTGGTGCTGATGAAACTGAATGCCGTGGGCCTGCGCGGCGCGCGCGATCTGATGCCCAGCGAGGTCTCGGGTGGCATGGCCCGGCGCGTGGCGCTGGCACGCGCGATCGCCTTGGACCCGGAGTTGATCATGTACGACGAGCCCTTCGCGGGGCTGGACCCGATTTCTCTGGGTACTGCAGCCCAGCTGATCCGCCGTCTCAATGACAGCCTGGGGGTCACCAGCATCGTCGTCTCGCATGACCTAGAGGAAACATTTCAAATCGCGGACCATGTGGTGATCCTGGCCAATGGCGCCATCGTCGCGCAAGGCACGCCCGACGAGGTGCAGGAATCCACCGATCCCTTGGTCAGGCAATTTGTCCATGCTTTGCCCGATGGGCCCGTGCGGTTCCACTATCCCGGTCCGGCCGTGGAAGAAGACTTTGGCGGGGTGCGCCCATGAGCGCCGCGCCGGGCCGCCCCAAGCAAAATCGCATTGCAGTGCGTAGCACGGAGGTTATTCAATGAGCTGGTGGCGTCCCTCCGACGTGGGTTACGCGGTGCGCAGCAAGCTGGCCGACATCGGCCGTGCGACGCGATTGTTCTTCCGCTTTTGGCAACTGGCCCGTCCCACCTTCCGCCGTTTCGGCTTGGTCAGTGAACAGATCCACCTGCTGGGCAATCACTCACTGGCCATCATCGTTGTCTCAGGCCTGTTCGTGGGCTTCGTGCTGGGCTTGCAGGGGTACTACATCCTGGTGGATTTCGGCTCGGAGCAGGCCCTGGGCCAGATGGTCACGCTGTCCTTGGTGCGTGAGCTGGGCCCGGTGGTCGCCGCGTTGCTGTTCGCGGGCCGGGCAGGCACCTCGCTCACGGCCGAGATCGGCCTGCTGAAGGCTGGCGAGCAACTGAATGCCATGGCCATGATGGCGGTCGATCCGGTGCAACGCATCTTGGCCCCGCGCTTCTGGGCCGGCGTGATCGCCCTGCCATTGTTGACGGCGGTCTTCAGCGCGGTTGGCGTGCTGGGCGGATGGGTGGTTGGCGTGGTCATGATCGGTATCGACCCCGGGGCCTTCTGGGGGCAGATGCAGGCAAGCGTCAGTGTGTGGAGCGACGTGGGCAACGGTGTCATCAAGAGCATCGTGTTTGGTTTCACGGTCTCGTTCACCGCGCTGCTGCAAGGGTATGAGGCTCAGCCCACGCCCGAGGGCGTGTCGCGCGCGACGACGCGCACGGTGGTGATGGCTTCTCTGGCGGTGCTCGGACTGGATTTCGTCCTCACCGCTCTGATGTTCACGATTTAGGAGAGTGCGTGATGGAACGCTCGAAGAATGATGTGTGGGTGGGTTTGTTCGTTTTGTTGGGGCTGGCGGCACTGGTGTTTCTGGCGCTGCAAGCCGCCAACCTGCTGCATCTGAGTTTTCAGTCGAGTTACCGCGTCGAGGCCTTGTTCGACAACGTCGGCGGGCTCAAGCCCCGCGCGGCGGTCAAGAGCGGTGGCGTGGTGGTGGGGCGCGTCTCGGGCATCAGCTTTGACGACAAGAGCTTCCAGGCGCGCGTACGCATCGACCTGGAAAAGCGCTACAAGTTTCCGAAGGACAGCTCGCTCAAGATCCTGACCAGTGGCTTGCTGGGCGATCAGTACATCGGCATCGAAGCCGGTGCAGACGACAAGAATTTGGCCGAGGGCGATTTGGTCGCCAACACCCAATCAGCCATCGTGCTTGAAAACCTGATCGGCCAGTTCCTCTACAACAAGGCAAGCGAGGCACCCGCCAAGAAATGACATCGGGGTCGAAGCGAGTGCCTTGGGACGAAACGGTGCCCCCGCTTGCGCATCGTGCACACAATGGCCTGAGAGCGGACCGAGCCTGGTGCTCGGTCGTTCTGTGTCTGGGGGGTGTATTGCTGCTCGCGGGACTGTCGGGCTGCGCGCACAGCCCGCCATCAGAAGCTGAACCTCCGGCCGCGGCCACCCGCGCCAATCCGGATCCCTTGGAGCCTTGGAATCGAGGCGTGTTTGGTTTCAACGACGCCTTGGATCGCGCCATCCTCAAGCCCACGGCGACGGCCTACCAGGATTACGTGCCTCCGCTGGTGCGCAAGGGCGTTGGCAATTTCTTCAACAACTTGGAAGATGCCTGGACCACCATCAACAGCACCTTGCAGTTGAAGGGGCGTGCTGCCGGTGAGAGCTTCACCCGTCTGTGGGTCAATACCTTTTTTGGTTTGGGGGGCTTGCTGGACGTCGCGACGGAAATGCGCATTCCGCGCCACAAAGAAGATTTCGGGCAGACCTTGGGGTACTGGGGGGTTGGCGCTGGGCCCTATCTGGTGCTTCCTCTGCTGGGACCGTCCACCCTGCGTGACACGGCAGCCTTGCCGGTTGACTGGGCGGGCGATCCCTTGAGCCAGCAAGACGATGTGCGGCTGCGCAACTCTCTGTTCGTCCTGGGGCAAGTGGATAACCGTGCCGGCTTGCTCAAGCAAGAGGCGTTGATGGAGGGGGCAACGTTTGATCGTTATGTGCTCATCCGTGATGCTTATCTTCAGTATCGTCGACACCTCGTGTATGACGGTGATCCGCCTGATGAGCCCATGCCAGCGGAAGAGGACTACAGCGCCGAGGATTACCAAGAGACCGCGGCGCCCGAAACCACTGCATCGCCTGATTCCGCTGCTTCGAGTGAGACTGAAAAGTCTCTCGCGGAGGATTCCGCTGACCCCACGGAGCCGCAGGTCGAGCGCGATACGCGTGTGCCCGGTAGAATTCCTGGAACGCCGACGGTGCCGCTGGATCTGGGCCTGCCAGGCTTGAAGATCATTAAATAAGCGCCACATCAGAGAGCCAACCAGACAAACCGCACGGTAGGGCATTCACTCCATTGCAGTGGAGGGTGGTCCGTGAGTGCCAGGAGTCCGTTTCCATGCAAGGTCGTTTTTTCCATCGTTATTCCCTGCGCAGCCTCATGGCTGCTGGCTTCCTGGCCCTGACGGCTTGGATGCAGCCCGCGATGGCCCAAGCCGAAAAATCGGCCGATGCCATGGTGCTGACCATGTCGAACGAAGTCCTCGCCACCATCCAGTCTGATCCGGCTTTGATGGCAGGCAACATGCCTCGCCTGATCGCGCTGGTTGACACCAAGATCATGCCGCTGGTGAATTTCCCCCGCATGACCGCCTCGGCGGTTGGCCCGGGCTGGCGGCAGGCCACCCCTGAGCAGCGTCTGCGCCTTCAGGAAGAATTCAAGACCTTGCTGGTGCGCACCTATGCGGGAGCTCTGGCGCAAGTTCAGGGCATGAAGGTCAGCGCCAAGCCCATGCGAGCCTCCGCCGATCCCAAGGACGTGATCGTGCGCACGGAGTTGCGTGGTCCAGGTGCCGCTGAGCCCGTGCAACTGGACTACAGGCTGGAGCAGGCTCCCGGCACTGCGGTGGGTTGGCGGATCTACAACGTGAACGTGATGGGTGTGTGGTTGGTCGAAACCTATCGCAGCCAGTTCGCCCAGGAAGTCAACGCCCGAGGCATTGATGGGCTCATCGCCTCCTTGGCCGAGCGCAACAAAGCCACGGCGCAGGCCGCGGCCCCGAAGAACTGATTCCAACAGCAAAAAAGGCGTCCTCATGCCGACCCCTCCCTTGCTCGTGCTGCCTGAAGACCTGACGCATCTCCAGGCCAACGCCTGTTTGCCGATGTTGGTGCAAGCCATTCCCTCACAAACCGGGCCCGCGGCGCAAGTGGATGCCGGGGCTTTGGAGCACTTCGATTCCTCGACGCTAGCTGTCTTGCTGGAGTTCCGCCGTGCCTGCCTAGCGAATGGCAAGGGACTCGAGTTGCTGCATTTGAATCCACGTCTCATTGAGCTTGCCCGCCTCTACGGCGTGGATGAGTTGCTGTCGATCCACTGAGGCGAGCACTCGCCGGGCCTGAGTCACGGGGCAGACCGTCTGCGGCGATGGGGCTTGGCCGCATGCCGGCACGACAAGCCAGGTTGAGCCCCTCTCGCTAAAATATCGGGCTCCCATGCCAGCTTCCACCCAGCTCCCCGCCATTTCCTTTCAGTCCATCACCAAGCGCTATCCCACGCCGAAGGGCGCTGCGCGTGGCGGTCAGGCCGGGGCGGGCGCGTCCACCTTCGCTGCTCTGGATGGTGTGAGCTTCGACATCGCGCAGGGTGAGTTCTTCGGCTTGCTCGGTCCCAACGGTGCCGGCAAGACCACCCTGATCAGCATCCTCGCGGGCTTGACCACGGCCAGCAGTGGCCGTGTGACCGTTCTAGGTCATGACGTGCAGACCGACTACGCCGCGGCCCGCAGCCTCCTGGGCGTTGTTCCGCAAGAGTTGGTTTTCGATCCCTTTTTCAATGTGCGCGAGGCGCTGCGCTTCCAGTCGGGTTACTTTGGCGTCAAGAACAACGACGCATGGATCGACGAGTTGCTCGAGGGCTTGGGGCTGGCCGACAAGGCCAACGCCAACATGCGCCAACTGTCCGGCGGCATGAAGCGTCGTGTGCTGGTGGCTCAGGCCTTGGTGCACAAGCCGCCTGTGATCGTGCTGGACGAACCGACTGCGGGCGTGGACGTGGAATTGCGCCAGACGCTGTGGCAGTTCGTGCTGCGCCTGAACCGCGAGGGCCATGCCGTGCTGCTTACCACGCATTACCTGGAAGAGGCCGAGGCCCTGTGCAGCCGCATCGCCATGCTCAAGCAGGGCAGGGTGGTCGCCTTGGAGCGCACGAGTGAATTGCTCAAGTCCGCGTCCAGCCATGTGCTGCGTCTGAAAATCGAGGGCGAACTGCCGCCCGAGCTGGCCGCGCGCGCGCGCGTGACGGGCCGCAGCGTGCAGTTTCCCGCCCAGGACGCGCGCGCGATCGAAGACTACCTTGCCGCCGTGCGCGCCGCAGGCGTGCGGGTGGACGAAGTCGAAATCACCAAGGCCGACCTGGAAGATGTGTTCATCCAGGTCATGGGCGAGCAAAGGGAGTCCGCATGAGCGCCGTTGAACCTCTGCAAGGCACGGAAGTCTCGCTCAATGCAGACGCGGGCCAGCGGTCCCGACTCAGCAGGGCAGGGGGGCGTCTGCAAGGCTGGCAGACCCTGTTCTACAAGGAAGTGCTGCGCTTTTGGAAGGTCAGCTTCCAGACCATCGCCGCGCCCGTGCTCACGGCCTTGCTTTACCTGCTGATCTTCGGCCATGTGCTGGAAGACCATGTGAAGGTCTATGGGCAGATCAGCTACACCGCTTTCCTGATCCCCGGCCTGGTGATGATGAGCGTGCTGCAAAACGCCTTCGCCAACAGCTCCTCCAGCTTGATCCAAAGCAAGATCACGGGCAATCTGATCTTCCTGCTGCTCACGCCGCTGTCGCACTGGGCCTGGTTCGTGGCCTACGTGGGCTCCTCAATTCTGCGCGGTCTGGTCGTCGGTGCGGTGCTGCTGCTGGTCACCGTCTGGTTCGCCGACCTGACTCTGGTGGCCCCGCTGTGGGTGCTGGTGTTTGCTGTCTTGGGTGCGGCTCTGCTCGGCGCCATGGGCCTGATCGCTGGGCTATGGGCCGAGAAGTTTGACCAGCTGGCCGCCTTCCAGAATTTCCTGATCATGCCCATGACCTTTCTCTCGGGCGTGTTCTATTCGCTGCACACCCTGCCAGCGTTCTGGCAAGGCCTCAGCCATTTCAATCCCTTCTTCTACATGATCGACGGATTCCGCTACGGCTTTTTTGGCGTGAGCGACGTTTCGCCCTGGCTCAGCCTGGGCGTGGTCGTGGTGGCCTTGTTGGGGGTCGGTGGTTTGGCCGTGCACTTGCTACGCATCGGCTACAAGATCCGTCATTGATCCACGGCCCGATCAGCTCCCTACCCACATGCAAGCACACGACCTGCAAGCACTCATCCAAGCTGGCCTGCCCTGTGAGCACATCACCGTGGAAGGCGATGGCCGACATTGGAGTGCCGTCATTGTCTCGCCCGAGTTCGAGGGCAAGCGCCTGATCCAGCGCCACCAGCGCGTCTATGCCACGTTGGGCCAGCGCATGCACACGGACGAGGTGCACGCGCTGTCGATGAAAACCTACACCCCCGCGGAGTGGCGGGCGGCCTCTCAATAAACCGCCTGCCGCCAGGCGGCGCTAACGCACAACATCATGGACAAACTACGGATACGCGGCGGACGAGAATTGCAAGGCGAGGTGCCGATTGCAGGTGCCAAGAACGCGGCTTTGCCGGAGCTGTGCGCGGGGCTGTTGACGGACGAGCCGGTCACCTTGCTCAACGTTCCGGGGCTGCAAGACGTCACGACGATGCTTCAACTCTTGCGTCATATGGGGGTTAAGGCAGAGCGTGACGAGCAAGGACGCACATGCATTGACGCAGGCCCACTGAACTTGCGCGAGGCACCGTATGAACTGGTCAAGACCATGCGTGCCTCCGTGCTGGCGTTGGGGCCTTTGGTCGCGCGCTTTGGCGAAGCCACGGTGTCGCTGCCAGGGGGCTGCGGCATTGGCTCGCGTCCAGTAGATCAGCACATCAAGGGCCTGCAGGCCATGGGTGCGGAGATCGTGGTTGAGCATGGCTACATCCTGGCCAAACTGCCGCAGGGCCAGAAGCGCTTGAAGGGCGCGCGCATCGCCACCGACATGGTCACGGTCACGGGGACCGAGAACCTGATGATGGCCGCGACCTTGGCCGAGGGCGAGACCATCCTGGAGAACGCGGCCCAAGAGCCGGAGATTCCCGATCTGGCGGAATTGCTCATCAAGATGGGCGCCAAGATCGAAGGCCACGGCAGTAGCCGCATTCGTATCCAGGGCGTCGAAAAGCTTCACGGCGCTCAGCACCAGGTGGTGGCAGACCGCATCGAAGCCGGTACCTTTCTTTGCGCGGTGGCCGCCACCGGGGGGGACGTGTTCCTGCGCCATGCCCGCGGTGATCACCTGGACGCGGTGATTGAAAAACTGGTCGCGGCCGGTGCGCGCGTCCAGGTCCAGACCGACGGCATCCGCGTCCGCTCGCATGGGCGCCTCAAGGCTCAGAGCTTCCGAACCACCGAGTACCCGGGTTTCCCGACCGACATGCAGGCGCAGTTCATGGCGCTCAACGTGATCTCCGAGGGCACCTCGACGGTGACGGAAACCATTTTCGAGAACCGTCTGATGCACGTGCACGAACTGGCTCGCCTAGGCGCCCAGGCACGCATCCAGGCCGGTGGCATGGTTGCCGTGATCGAAGGCGTTCCGCGTCTTTCGGGCGCCACCGTGATGGCCACCGACCTGCGCGCGTCCGCGGGCCTGGTCATCGCCGGTCTCGTGGCCGAGGGCGAAACCGTGGTGGATCGCATCTACCACCTCGACCGTGGCTACGACCGCATGGAAGCCAAGCTGGCGGCGCTGGGCGCCGATATCGAACGCGTGCGCTAATGCCCCCACGCTTGCCCACTTCGTGTGGCCGCTGCCCCCCGACTGCAGGCTTGCCCTGCGCTTCGCTTGACGTGGGGCCTTCGCGCCTTGGGGCGGCCCGGCGGCGCTCAAGCGCGTGAAATAATCCCTGCCCATGATCACACTCGCCCTCTCCAAAGGTCGCATCTTCGACGAGACCTTGCCGCTGTTGCAGGCCGCCGGCATCGAGGTGCTGGACGATCCCGAGAAGACCCGCAAGCTCATCCTCGCCACCAACCGACCCGAGGTGCGCGTGGTGCTTGTGCGCGCCACCGACGTGCCGACCTATGTGCAGTACGGTGGCGCCGATCTGGGCATCACCGGCCTGGACACCCTGATCGAGCATGGCAACGAAGGCCTGTACCAGCCGCTGGACCTGCGCATCGCCCAATGCCGCGTGAGTGTCGCCGTGCGCGAAGGTTATGACTACGTCGCCGCCGTGCGCCAGGGCGCGCGCCTGCGCGTGGCCACCAAGTACGTGACCATCGCGCGCGACTTCTTCGCCGCCAAGGGCGTGCACGTGGATCTGATCAAGCTCTACGGCAGCATGGAGTTGGCGCCACTCACCGGTTTGGCGGATGCCATCGTGGACCTGGTGTCCACCGGCAACACGCTGAAGGCCAACAACCTGGTGGAGGTCGAGCGCATCATGGACATCTCGGCGCGCCTGGTCGTGAACCAGGCTGCGCTCAAGCTCAAGCGCGAGCCGCTGCGCCACATCATCGACGCCTTTGGCCAAGCTCTGGAGACCACTGCATGAGTTTCAAGGCCGAGCCCCTGCGCCTGTCCACCACGCAGGCCGACTTCGAACAGCGCTTTCAGCAGCGCCTGCACTGGGCCGCCGACACCGATGCGGCCATCGAGCAGCGCGTGGCCGACATCTTGGCTGATGTGCAAACACGCGGCGATGCCGCCGTGCTGGACTACACCGCGCGTTTTGACGGCCTGCAAATGACCAGCATGGCCGCCTTGGAAATCAAAACCGACGAATTGAAGGCGGCGTTCGACGGGCTGCCCGTCGCGCAACGCGAGGCCTTGCAGGCCGCTGCGCAGCGTGTGCGCCTCTATCACGAGGCGCAGAAGCGAGCCAGTGGCGAAAGCTGGAGCTACCGTGACGCCGACGGCACCCTGCTGGGTCAGAAGGTCACGCCCCTGGACCGCGTGGGCATTTATGTGCCGGGCGGAAAGGCGGCGTACCCCTCGTCCGTGTTGATGAATGCCATTCCAGCGCATGTCGCGGGCGTGGGCGAAATCATCATGGTCGTGCCCACGCCGCGTGGCGAGAAGAATCAGTTGGTCCTTGCTGCGGCGTTTGTGGCGGGTGCGCACCGCGTTTTCACCATCGGCGGCGCGCAAGCCGTGGCGGCGCTGGCGTATGGCACGGTCACGATCCCAAAGGTGGACAAGATCACCGGCCCCGGCAACGCCTACGTGGCCAGCGCCAAGCGCCGCGTGTTCGGCGTGGTGGGCATCGACATGATCGCTGGCCCCAGCGAAATCCTGGTGCTGGCCGACGGCAGCACGCCTGCGGATTGGGTGGCCATGGACCTGTTCAGCCAGGCTGAGCACGATGAGCTGGCGCAAAGCATCTTGCTCTGCCCCGACGCGGCCTACATCGATGCCGTGCAGCGCGAGATCGACCGGCTGCTCAACGAGATGCCACGCGCCGAGATCATCGCCAAGAGCTTGAGTGGACGGGGCGCGCTGATCCAAACCCGCGACATGGCGGAAGCCTGCGCCATCAGCAACCGCATCGCCCCGGAGCACCTGGAGGTCAGCAGCCGTGATCCGCACCGGTGGGAACCGCTGCTCAAGCACGCGGGCGCCATCTTCCTCGGCGCCTACACCAGCGAGTCGCTGGGCGACTACTGCGCCGGCCCCAACCACGTGCTGCCGACCAGTGGCACGGCGCGGTTTTCGTCACCGTTGGGTGTCTACGACTTCCAGAAACGCAGCAGCCTGATCGAAGTCAGCGAGGCTGGCGCGCAAGGCCTGGGCAAGATCGCCGCCGAACTGGCCTACGGCGAAGGCCTGCAGGCGCATGCTCGGGCGGCGGAGATGCGGTTGTCGGGCACGAAACATTGAGTTTCGTGCCACTGTTCAAGGACTGATGAAATCCGCGAGCGCGGAGATTCAGTTGATTCGCACCAGTTTGTCCCTGAGCTGCGACGGCACATCCTCAAGCAGCATCACCGCGATGCTACCGTCATTGGTCCGGTTATTGTGCGCTGCTTCAGTGCCCAAGTTCGCAGCCACTGCTTCGGGAGACAGGGAATACATGTTGCCATTCAAAGGGTCGACGATGAACCAGCCGATCAGCCCGCCGAACACAAGGTTCCCAGCGATGTACCAACCGTTCGCGTTCGTCTCGACTGGAATGACTTGGGTTTTGTAGCCCGGTTTCGAAATCGTTACCTTGAAATTCTTCCCACCCCAGTAACGACCTGAGCTCTTGTTCAGCGTGACGGAGGTGGGAGTGGTACCGCCGAAGACTTCCATGCCAGATTCATCGGTGATCAGGATGCTGGCGCCGCTGGGCGTGCTGCTGATGGGTACGGTCTGCGTCGGTGTTCCCATGATCGTGGCGCACCCAGACAACAGAATGGCGGTGGAAATGGCAAAAATTTTCGTGACAGCAGCTTTCAAATGGACCTCCTAAGTTGATAAGCGAACTCTGCGGGCGCGAGAATGTAGCAAACTTAGGGCAGCGGTTGCTTGTAGAGCCAGCTCTGCGCATTCATACCATCGACCACGCGATGGAACTCTTGTAGCGAAATGCTGCAATGTGGTCGATCCTTGCAATCGAAAGATCGGGTCGCTCATCGGCATGGCGGAAGTTGAATCGTGCGTACAAGTAGAGACATTCTGACCACCTATCTGCACTTCCGAGACGGCGGGAGCGCGGATGCCTTGGCCGTCACCGATGCCTTCTGGGCCGACGTGTCGGCCGGGCGTTTGCCGCAGTTGGACCAAGGGCGGCTGATGTCCGCCTTCACTTTTTCCGAGCCCTGGGCCACGTGGGAGCGTCACCCCGCTGGCGAGGAACTGGTCTTGCTCTTGTCCGGGAGCTGTGAACTTGTGCTCGATCTGCCCGAGGGCGAGCAGGTCACGCCGTTGCAAACGACGGGCGCCTATGTGCTTGTACCTCGGAGTGTCTGGCACACGGCCAGAACTTCTACTTCGACCACCTTGTTGTTCCTCACGCCGGGCGCGGGGACGGAGCATCGACCGATTCATCGGTAGCTCAACGAGGGCATCCTAGAATGCCCCGTTTTGGTGCTTCTGGAGTGTGCCGCGTGCAGTTTCCATGGTCATGGTGGGTCGGATTCAAGCCGACACAACCCCGCGTCAGCGGACGTGAGCTGACGCTCAGTGTGGTGGGTGCGGCCCTGGGCCTGTTGGGCTCTGCGGCCTTGAGTCATCTCATCCTGGGGCAAGTCAACCCCTGGTTCATCGCGCCCATGGGGGCGTCGACCGTGCTGTTGTTCGCAGCCCCGGCCAGTCCCCTGGCCCAGCCTTGGCCCATGCTGGCGGGCAATCTGGTGTCGGCAGTGGTCGGCGTTGCCTGCATGCATGCGTTCGGACATGGCGTGCTGGCGGCGGGTCTGGCGGGCGCGGGCGCGATAGCGGCCATGTTTGCCTTGCGCTGCCTGCATCCACCTGGCGGGGCAGTGGCGTTGACGGCGGTGCTGGGCGGACCGGCCATCGCCGAGCTGAGCTGGCGTTACGTGCTCTGGCCCGCAGGCTTGAATTCCCTCCTGCTGCTCGCCTTGGCCCTGCTGTACAGCACCGTGGCGCGCCGCCCTTACCCGCACCGGCCCGCGCCGCACCCCCATGGCACAACCGATCCGCTGCCCAGCGCTCGCCTGGGTTTCAACCGTGCCGATCTGGATGCGGCACTGGCCAGCCAGGGGCATCTTCTGGACATCACCCGGGACGATCTCGAGCAAGTGCTGGTGCGTGCGCAATTGCAGGCCAGCCGCCGCCAGTTCGGAGACCTGCTGTGCGAGGACATCATGTCGCGCGATGTGGTCGCGGCGCGCCCGCGCGACGGCGTGGACGCCGCCTGGGCCCAGCTGATCACGCACAAGGTCAAGGCCTTGCCCGTGGTGCGCGACGATGGCACGCTGGCGGGTATCGTGTCCCTTCATGACTTTTTCCTGGCCCAGAGCGCGCCCGACCCGCGCAAGCTGCCCGTGATGAACACGGCCCGGCATGTGCAGGACATCATGACGCGGCGCGTGCGGGTGGCGCGGCCCGCGCAGCCGCTGGTGGAGCTGGTGGAACTGTTTTCCGATGGCGGCCTGCACCACCTGCCCGTGGTGGACGAGGCGCTGCGCGTCGTCGGTATGATCACCCAGTCCGACGTGGTGGCCGCGCTGTTCAAGGCGAGTCACCGACCCCTTGCTCCCACCCCCGTCCCCTCCCATCCTGCTCCATGAACGCGCCTGACCTCTCCCGTTCGCGCCCGCCCGTCTTTTCCCGCATCCGCAGCGACGTGCAGGGCATGCACGCCTATGCGGTGCAGGACAGCTCGGGGCTGGTCAAACTGGACGCGATGGAGAACCCGTACAGCCTGTCGCCTGAACTGCAGGCCGAACTCGGCCGTCGCCTCGGAGCCGTGGCGGTGAATCGCTACCCGGGCGCACGCATCGACGATCTGAAGCGGGCCTTGGCGCGGCACATTGACCTGCCCGAGGGTCAGGCGCTCATGCTGGGCAACGGTTCGGACGAATTGATTTCAATGGTCGCCATGGCCTGCGACCTGCCCGGTGCTTCCATCCTGGCGCCCGCGCCGGGTTTCGTGATGTACGCGATGAGCGCTCAACTGCAGGGCTTGGCCTACCACAGCGTCAACCTGACGCCGGACTTCCAACTGGACGAGGCCGCCATGGTGGCCGCCATTCAAAAGCACAAGCCGGCCATCACTTACCTGGCCTACCCGAACAATCCCACCGGCACGCTGTGGGATGACGGTGCCATGGAGCGCATCATCGCCACCGCCGGAGCGCAAGGCGGCTTGGTCGTGATCGACGAGGCCTACCAGCCTTTCGCGGCGCGGACCTGGCTGGATAAGATGCGCGCCGAACCCAGCAAGCACGCCCACGTGCTGTTGATGCGCACGCTCTCCAAGTTCGGGCTGGCAGGGGTGCGCTTGGGCTACATGGTGGGGCCAACCGCGCTACTGGCCGAGTTCGACAAGGTGCGTCCGCCTTACAACGTGAGCGTGCTCAACGCCGAGTGCGCGCTGTTCGCGCTGGAGCATGCGGGGGTGTTCGCCGCTCAGGCGCGCGAAATCAAGGCGCAGCGCACGCTGTTGGTTGATGCGCTGAGGGGCCTGGGCTTCACCGTCTGGGGCAGCGAGGCCAACATGATCCTGGTGCGTGTCCCGCAAAGCGCGGGCGCGGGTACCGAAGATGCCGCTCAGTCGGCCGCCCGGGTGTTCGCCGGTCTCAAGGCTCGCAAGATCCTGGTCAAGAACGTGTCCGCCATGCACCCGCTGTTGGCCGGTTGCCTGCGCCTGACGGTGGGTACCCCGCAGGAAAATGCCCAGATGCTGGCGGCTCTGCGAGAATCGCTCTAAATTTCCGCTCTATTCCCCTTGTCCTCATGAGCCGTACCGCCGACGCGTCCACCCCCAGCCCCCGAACTGCGGCGGTGGAGCGCAACACCAAGGAAACCCGCATCGCCGTCAAGCTGAACCTGGACGGCACGGGTGAATCGCGCCTGTCCACGGGCATCGGGTTCTTCGACCACATGCTGGACCAAGTGGCGCGCCATGGTCTGATTGATCTCGACATCCAGGCTCAAGGTGATCTGCACATCGACGGGCATCACACCATCGAGGATGTGGGCATCACCCTCGGTCAGGCCGTGGCCCAGGCCGTGGGCGACAAGAAAGGACTGCGCCGTTATGGCCATTCCTATGTGCCGCTCGACGAGGCCTTGAGCCGCGTGGTCGTGGATTTCTCGGGCCGTCCGGGGCTGGAGCTGCATGTGCCCTTCACCAGCGGCATGATCGGCACCATGGACACGCAACTGGTGTCCGAGTTCTTCCACGGTTTCGTGAACCACGCCTGCGTCACCCTGCACATCGACAACCTGCGGGGTGTCAATGCGCACCATCAGTGCGAGACGGTGTTCAAGGCCTTCGGCCGTGCCCTGCGCATGGCGCTGGAGATCGATCCGCGCGCCATGGGTGTCATCCCCTCGACCAAAGGCAGTCTGTGAGCGTTCAAACCGTCGCCGTTGTTGATTACGGCATGGGGAATCTGCGTTCGGTGTCCCAGGCGGTGCAGGCTGCGGCGGCTGGCAGCGGGTGGCAGGTGGTGGTCACCTCTCGGCCCGAAGAAGTGCGTGCGGCCCAGCGCATCGTGCTGCCAGGGCAGGGCGCCATGCGGGATTGCATGCGCGAACTGAACGATTCAGGTCTGCGCGAATCCGTGCTCGAAGCCGCCGCCCACAAGCCGATGTTCGGCGTCTGTGTGGGCATGCAGATGCTGCTGGATCACAGCGAAGAGCAAGACACACCTGGCCTGGGACTCATTCCCGGCCGCTGCCTGCGCTTCCAATTGGAAGGGCGCACGCAGCCTGACGGCAGCCGCTACAAGGTACCGCAGATGGGCTGGAACCAGGTCTGGCGCCAGTCCCCGGATGGACGGGGTCACCCCGTGTGGTCGGGCGTGCCCGACGGCAGCTACTACTACTTCGTGCACAGCTATTACGCGCAACCGTCGGATGCGCGCCACAGCGCAGGCGAAACCGATTACGGAGCCCGCTTCACGGCGGCGCTGGCACGCGATAATATTTTCGCGACCCAGTTCCACCCTGAGAAAAGCGCGGCACATGGCCTGGCTCTGTACCGGAACTTCCTGGCCTGGAATCCATGAACGCATGACCGCCGGGTCCTGATTCCGTAGCCTGTTTTCCTTTTCTTCTAGTCCCTCAGCACCACTGCACCTGCATCCTTACCTGCATCTGCCGCTGCTTCATGCTCCTCATTCCCGCGATCGATTTGAAAGACGGTCATTGTGTGCGCCTCAAACAGGGCGACATGGACCAATCCACCACCTTTGGTGAGGACCCGGTCCAGATGGCCCGCAAATGGGTGGACGCGGGTGCGCGTCGCCTGCACCTCGTGGACCTGAATGGCGCCTTCGCCGGCAGCCCCAAGAACGAACAGGCCATCCGCGGCATCCTCAAGGCGGTCGGCGGCGAGGTGGACGTGCAGCTTGGCGGCGGTATCCGCGACCTCGACACGATTGAGCGGTATCTGGACGCAGGCTTGCGCTACGTCATCATTGGTACGGCGGCGGTGAAGAACCCCGGCTTCTTGCAAGACGCCTGCACGGCCTTCGGCGGGCACATCATCGTGGGCCTGGACGCCAAGGACGGCAAGGTCGCGACGGACGGCTGGAGCAAGCTCACCCGGCACGAAGTCGTGGACCTGGGGCGCAAGTTTCAGGATTACGGCGTCGAATCCATCATCTACACCGACATCGGTCGCGACGGCATGCTGACCGGCATCAACATCGATGCCACGGTGCGGCTGGCCCAGGCCTTGACGATTCCCGTCATCGCTTCCGGCGGCCTCAAGGGCCTGTCCGACATCGAGCAGCTCTGCGCGGTTGAGGACGAAGGCGTCGAGGGCGTCATCTGCGGCCGCGCCATCTACAGCGGTGACCTCGACTTCGAAGCGGCCCAGCGGCGCGCTGACGAACTCAACGGCTGAAGCCTCAAGCCGATATGTCCACGCCTCAGTCCACGACCTCGGGCCAGGCCGAGGAGTCCTTCCACGGCCTGCCCTCCCTGCTGCTTCAACTTCCGAGTGGCGACAGCCTGCGCGTGCTCCGGCACGGAGCACACGTGGTGTCCTGGGTGGCAGGCGGACAAGAGCGCCTCTACCTGAGCCCCAAGTCCGTGCTGGACGGTCAAGCGGCGATCCGCGGCGGAGTTCCGGTCTGCTTTCCCCAGTTCAATATGCGGGGTCCGTTGCCCAAGCACGGCTTTGTTCGCAATTTGCCCTGGGAGGTCGATGGGGCGGCCAGGATGCTCGGCGACGGCCTGAGCCTGACGCTGCAACTGCGGGACGGCGCGGCGACGCGCGCTTACTGGCCTCAGGCCTTCGAGGCACGGTTCACCCTCTTGCTGCGTCCTGGCGAACTGCAGCTCACGCTGGACCTGCGCAACACCGACACCCAGCCGCTGAGCTTCAGCGGCGCGCTGCACACCTATTTCGCGGTGAACGACATTGCCCAGACCCGGCTTGAAGGCTTGGGTGGGCAAGCCGAGTGGGACTCGGTGCGCGACGTGCACGGCCAGGGCGCCGAACCGCTGCGCTTCACCGAGGAGTTCGACCGCGTCTACCAGGCTGCCGCCCAGCCGCTGACGTTGCAAGACAGCGCCGCGCGTCTCACCATCGCCCAAAGCGCTAGTTGGGGGCACACCGTGGTTTGGAATCCTGGCGCGGGCAAGGTCATTCCGGACTTGACCGATGACGCGTACCGGCACTTCCTTTGCGTCGAAGCGGCTCAAGTGCTGACGCCGGTGACCGTTCCGCCGGGCGGTACCTGGCAGGGCTGGCAGCGATCCACCTTAGCGCGATGATTCGCGGACACGCCGGGGCAGGTCAGCGCTGACACGCTGGCCGTTACTCCTCCTCGTCCGCGATGAACCCGTCGACCTGCCGCGCCCAGAGCCGGGCGTAGGCGCCGCCTTGGGCCAGTAGGGCCTCATGCGATCCTTCTTCCCGAATCTGACCGCCTTCCATGTACAGGATGCGGTCCATGCGACTCACGGTGGACAAGCGGTGCGCGATGGCGATCACCGTGCGGCCTTCGAAGAGGTTCCACAGCGCGTCGCGGATGGCGTGTTCGGTTTCGGAGTCCAACGCACTCGTCGCCTCGTCCAGCAACAGGATGCGCGCCTGTTTCAAAAAGGCGCGGGCGATGGCCACGCGCTGGCGCTCACCGCCGGACAGCAGCACGCCGCGCTCGCCCACGACGGCCTCGTAGCCGCCGGGGCGACGGCGGATGAAGTCATCGCAGTGGGCCTGGCGCGACGCCTGCAGCACCTCGTCCCAGCTCGCTTCGGGTCGGGCGTAGCGGATGTTCTCGCCAATCGTGCGGTGGAACAGGCCAGGGTCCTGAGGTACTTCGGCGATCGCGCGGTTCAAGGAGTCCAGTGTGATCTTGGCGATGTCCTGGCCATCGATCAGGATGCGGCCGGCCTGCAGCTCGTACTGGCGCCGCAGCAGGCGAATCAGCGTGCTCTTGCCGGACCCCGACGGGCCGACCAGTCCCACCTTCTCTCCGGGCCGGATGGACAGGTCCAGCCCGGTGAAGACTGGCGTGCCGTCGCCGTGCCGGAAGGTCACGCGTTCGAAGCCGATTCCGCCTCGCGGGACCGTGAGATTCGGCGCGCCGGGCAAATCGGCGATCGCGTGCGGCACGTTCAGTGTTTCCAGCGACGAGTCGATGATGCCCAGGTTCTCGAACAGGTCGGTGAAGCGGGCGCAGAGATTCCAGACGTTGTTGCTGAGGATCGCCGCCAGAGAAAAAATCATCACCATGTCGCCCACGCGCATCGTGCTGGCCATCACTTGCGCGATGGCCAGGGCGATGAAGCTGATTTGGAAGGCCAGCAGGGCGTTGAACATCAGCAACCACATCAAGATCAGGAAACGGCGAAGTCGGCGCGACGCGTCGGCTTCCTTCAACACGGCATCGGCTTGGCGCAGGCATTCGTGCGCGCCACGGGCGAAACCGCGCACGATCTCGGCGTTGCCGAGGATGTCCACCATCACCCCGGTGGAGCGTGAAACCTCCTCGGACAAGGCGCGCGACAGGCCCAGGCAACGCCGCGCCAGCAGGATCGACAACGCCAGGTAGGCCACCGTCCAGCCCAGCAGCACCCACAGGAAGATGGAGGCCTGGGGCGCCACGATGGCTGCCCCCACGGCGATGGCGACGATGAGCCGCGTGATTTCATTGAACAGGATGCCCAGCAGATTGGCGGCCGCCTGGCCCGCTTGCTTCACTTTCTGCGCCAGCCGGCCCGCGAAGTTGTCCTGGAAATACGCGGGTGCGTGCTCCATCAAATAAGAGAAGAGGCAGGTCTGCACCTCCATGCGCAGCGCGGGCGTGGTGTGCAAATCCACCCACTCCCTCAGTCGGTTGAACGCGGCGGACAGCAGCCAGGCGCCCGCGACCAGGGCAAACGGCAGCCAAATGTCGGTGGGCCAGGGGGCTTCCCGGTCCGGCTGGAAACGGGCCAGGGCTTCGACCAGGTCACGCAGGAACAGCGGTTCCAGCGCCATCAGGCCGATGCCCGCGACGCTGGTGCCCGTCAAAGCCAGCACGCGCCAACGAAACCGCGACCACAAGAGCGTGAACAGAAACGCCAGTGCGCTATGGGGGATCTGGCCGCCATTGAATTGACGGTAGTGCAAAAAAGGGGATGGCGGGGTGTCCGCGACGTCTACGCTGGTCATGTGTGCAATGGCGCCCCCCTACAATCCCCAGCATGTTAGCCAAACGCATCATCCCCTGCCTGGACGTGACGGGCGGGCGCGTCGTCAAGGGCGTGAACTTCGTCGAGCTGCGCGACGCGGGCGATCCGGTGGAGATCGCCGCGCGCTACAACGAGCAGGGCGCGGACGAACTCACCTTCCTGGACATCACCGCGACCAGCGACGGGCGTGACCTGATCCTGCACATGATCGAGGCCGTGGCGTCCCAGGTCTTCATCCCGCTCACCGTCGGTGGCGGTGTTCGCACCGTGGAAGACGTGCGCCGTCTGCTCAACGCGGGCGCGGACAAGACCAGCTTCAATTCCGCCGCGATCGCCAATCCCCAGGTCATTCGCGACGCCTCGGACAAGTATGGCGCGCAGTGCATCGTGGTCGCCATCGACGCCAAGCGCCGCTCCGAGGAGGACGCACGGCGCCTCGTCGACGGGGGTGAAATCGGTCCGGGCTGGGACGTCTACAGCCACGGTGGGCGCAAGAACACCGGGCTGGATGCCCTGGCCTGGGCGCGTCAGATGGCTGAGTATGGCGCGGGCGAGATCTTGTTGACCAGCATGGACCGCGATGGCACCAAGAGCGGTTTCGACTTGGCGCTCACACGCGCCGTCAGTGACGCGGTGAGCGTGCCGGTGATCGCCTCGGGCGGCGTGGGCACGCTGGACCATCTCGTCGAGGGCGTGAAGCAAGGTGGCGCGGATGCCGTGCTGGCCGCGAGCATCTTCCATTACGGCACCTACACCATCGCTCAGGCCAAGGCGGCCATGGCGGCGGCCGGCATTCCGGTGCGGATCGAAGTGTCTGAGGAGGCGCACGCATGAGCGCGCCCCCGATGCCGTCAGCCCCGGATGCAATCTGGCTGGACGAGGTGAAATGGGACGCCCAGGGCCTGGTGCCTGTGATCGCGCAAGAGCAGGGCAGCAACGATGTGTTGATGTTCGCCTGGATGAACCGAGAGGCCCTGCTCAAAACCGCTCAACTGGGGCGGGCTGTTTATTACAGCCGCTCGCGCGGCAAGCTTTGGTTCAAGGGCGAGGAGTCCGGCCACGTGCAGACCGTGCACGACATCCGGCTGGACTGCGACAACGACGTGGTCTTGCTGAAAGTCACCCAGGCGGGCCACACGCCGGGCATTGCCTGCCACACCGGCCGACACAGCTGTTTTTTCCAGCGCTACGAGAACGGGGCCTGGCACACGGTGGAGCCTGTGTTGAAGGACCCGGAATCGATCTACAAATGAGCATGAACACCCACGATGCCCTGATGCGCCTGGCGGCGGTCATCGACAGCCGCAGGCCCGAACGAGGCGGTGATCCCGAGAAGAGCTATGTCGCACGCCTGCTGCACAAGGGCCCGGATGCCTTCTTGAAAAAGGTGGGCGAAGAAGCCACGGAAGTCGTCATGGCGGCCAAGGATGCGGACCACGCGCTCGCCCTCGGAGGCTCCGGCGCCGACGTGGCCCGGCAGAAGGTGCTCTACGAAATGGCCGACCTCTGGTTCCACAGCCTGATCGCCCTGGCCCATTACGGCCTCACGCCCGCCGACGTGATTGCCGAGCTAGAGCGTCGGGAGGGCATGAGTGGCCTCGAGGAAAAGGCCCTGCGCAAGGCGCAGGCGCGCAGCGCGGCGGAAGCCGCGGACAAGCAGCAATCCTGAAGTTTCCAGACCACCCACAGGAGACGGCATGAGCCACGACCCGAACTGCATCTTCTGCAAGATCGTTGCAGGGCAGATTCCCTCGAAGAAGGTCTACGAGGATGGCGACATCCTGGCCTTCCATGACATACAGCCCTGGGCGCCAGTGCATTTCTTGATCATTCCCAAGCCACACATCGCATCGATGGCACAGATTGGGCCGGAGCACGCGGCGCTGATGGGGAAAATGATGACCTTGGCCCCGAAGCTGGCGCTGGAGCAAGGTTGCCGACCGTATCCAGAGGGAGGCTTTCGCATCATGGTCAACACAGGCGCCGATGGCGGACAGGAAGTGCACCACCTGCACCTGCACGTGATTGGCGGACCGCGCCCCTGGCTCAAAGGCTGAGACCTTGAGGGGGATGGCAGGCGTGCCAGTTACCGGGGCTTGACAAACAAGCCCTAGAATCTGCGCCCTGATTCCGGGTTTTTTAGGAGTAAGAGATATGGGTTCGTTTTCCATTTGGCACTGGCTGATCGTGCTGTTGATCGTGGTCATGGTGTTCGGCACCAAGAAGCTCAAGAACCTGGGCAGCGACCTGGGCAGCGCCGTCAAGGGCTTCAAGGACGGCATGCGCGATGGCTCCAGCGACGACAAGTCGGCCACTCCCGCGCCGCAGCCGCAGCAAGTCGCGAGCGCCACCGCCGACAAGAAGACCATCGACGTCGAAGCCAAGCAAAAGTCGTGATGCGCCGTTCGCGCGACCCGCGTCCTGAGACGGTGGTGACCCAGCCATGATTGACCTCGGCTTGTCCAAGCTGGCGCTGATCGGCGCGGTGGCCTTGATCGTCATCGGACCGGAGAAGCTGCCGCGCGTCGCCCGCACCATCGGGACCTTGCTGGGCAAGGCGCAGCGTTACGTGTCCGACGTCAAGGCCGAAGTCAACCGCTCCATGGAGTTGGAAGAGTTGCGCAAGATGAAAGGCAGCGTCGAGGGTGCGGCGCGCGACGTCGAAAGCTCCATCCACAGCGCCACGTCCGGGGTCGAGCGGGAGTGGTCCGCTGCGACTTCGGAGTTGACATCGAGCTATGAATCCTCCGACGGCGTGATGTCCGAGCTCGTCATCTACCCCGAGTACAAGCACCCAGGCAAGAACTGGCGGCTCAAGCGGGGCAGCGTGCCCGCCTGGTACAAGGCACGTCAGGGGGTGCGCACCAAGGCCTTGTCCGGCGCGGCACGGGTGGCACGGCACCGCCCGCCGGGCGTTGCAGGTGCTGCAAGGCCCCCGCGCCAGCTCGGTTGAGCTTTTCTTTTGTCCCTTTTGTTTCTCATCCCTCTAAATAAGCGCGCTCTTACCTCAACGGGGCCTGGGGCGCAGCGCTGAACGCATGGCTGATTCCGACGACAAAAAGGACGATGAACTGGCGGGCACCGAACAGCCCTTTGTCCAGCACCTGATGGAGCTGCGCGACCGGCTGCTCAAGAGCGTGATCGCGATGGGCATCGCCGTTCTGGCTCTGGCCCTCTATCCGGGTCCGGCGGAGTTGTACGACCTGCTGGCCGCGCCCCTGGTGGCCCACTTGCCGCAGGGGACAACCTTGATCGCCACCTCGGTGATTTCGCCTTTCATGGTGCCGCTGAAGATCTTGCTGATGGCAGCCTTCCTGCTGGCCTTGCCCGTGGTGCTCTACCAAATCTGGGCGTTTGTCGCGCCGGGGCTGTACAACCACGAGAAGAAGCTGATCCTGCCCTTGGTGATCAGCAGCACCCTGCTGTTCCTCACCGGTGTGGCGTTCTGCTATTTCTTCGTGTTTGGCAAGGTGTTCGCCTTCATCCAGAGTTTCGCGCCCAAGAGCATCACGGCAGCACCCGACATCGAGGCTTACTTGAGTTTCGTTCTGACGATGTTCCTGGCGTTTGGGCTGGCCTTCGAGGTGCCTATCGCGGTGATCGTGTTGGCGCGTCTGGGCATCGTCAGTATCGAGAAGCTCCAGGCCTTCCGCGGTTATTTTGTGGTGCTTGCCTTTGTTATCGCCGCCATCGTGACGCCTCCTGACGTGGTGTCGCAACTGGCACTGGCCATTCCCATGTGCCTGCTCTATGAAGTAGGCATCATCGCGGCCCGGATCTTCATCCGGCACACCAAGGCGCCGGAAGAGAAGCCTGAGGCGCAAGGCGAATAAACAACCGGCTCCGCGCAGCCGGTTTGATCCGATTTATTCCTGCATCCTGCGCGGGGTGGGTCGGACGCCTGGCGTGATGTTGATGTCCAGGGGCTGGTTCTGCCGTTGCACCGCGAAGGGGGCGGCTTGACCTGGTTTCAGCGCGGCCACCCGTGTCAACAGTTCCGAGACGTTGCGCACCGGTTGTCCGCCCACTCGTGTGATCACATCGCCCGGGCGGATGCCGGCCTGTGCCGCAGGTCCGTTTTGCAGCACGCCGGTGATGATCACGCCTTCGTCGGCCTTGACGCCGAAGGTCTCCGCCAACTCGGCTGTCAGGTCACTGGGCTCCACGCCGATCCAGCCGCGCGTGACCTGGCCATCGCGGACGATGCTCTCCAACACTTGCTGGGCGGTCGCCACGGGAATCGCGAAGCCAATGCCCATGTTGCCGCCGGAACGCGAATAGATGGCCGTGTTGATGCCCAGCAGGTTACCGCTGGCGTCGACCAAGGCGCCCCCTGAATTGCCGGGGTTGATGGCCGCGTCGGTTTGAATGAAGTTCTCGAAGGTGTTGATGCCGAGTTGGTTGCGCCCCAACGCGCTGACGATGCCGCTGGTCACGGTCTGGCCGACGCCAAAGGGATTGCCGATGGCGAGCACTGGATCACCGACTTGCAGGGTGTCCGAGTTGCCCAGCACGATGACAGGCAGCTTGTCCAGCTCGATCTTGAGCACGGCCAAGTCACTGTCGGGGTCCGAGCCGATCACGCGCGCGCGTGCGTGCCGACTGTCGTTGAGGATGACGTCGATTTCATCGGCGCCTTCGATCACGTGGTTGTTGGTGAGGATGTAGCCGCTCTCGCTGACGATCACGCCGCTGCCGAGACCAATTTGCGGCTCGCTGTCCTGGTCACCGAAGAAAAAGCGAAACCAGGGGTCGTTGTTCAAGGCGCTGCCCGCTTGACCCCGCTTGGGTGCCTTGCTGGTGTTGATGCTCACCACGGCGGCCGATGCTTTTTGGGCTGCTAGCCGGAAGCTTCCGGGAGGGCCACCTGCGGAGCGGTCCGAGGGCGCCTGAAAGAGCGCTACGGTGGGGGCGGCCTGCCCGGAAGACAGCAGCCAGCCCGGCTTGAGCGTGGCGACGATGAACCAGATCGCCAACAGGACGGTGACGGTTTGCGAGAACAGCAGCCAATAGCGTTTCATGGCTGCAAATTGTAGGTGCGCGGCAGCTGCATGGTTGCTTTCATCGTCGGCGCTTGCCGGACCGGGGCAGGGGACCGCTCCTCATGCGGTTTGCAGTGCAAATCCAAATCGTCGGGTTCCCCTGCCCCGGTCCGGCAAGCTCAGGGCTCGGTCATGGATGGGCGCAGGGGCCGACTGGCTCTTCTTACAGCCCGGCCGGGTAGGTGTAGCCCGGGAATTCCTTGGTCAGCACTTGCTTGAAGAAAGGTGACTTGAACGCGGCGGCAAGGTCCTTGGCCCAGGGTTTGGTTTCGTCGCCCTTTTTCACGGCGACCACCTGTTGGTACTGCGCGGGCGGCTTTTCCAGGGCCAGGGCGCTGGTGAACTTCAGGCCGGCCGAGGTGGCGAAGTTGCCCGGCACGATGGCCACGGCGACGTCGCCCAGGGTGCGCGGCAGCTGCGCGGCCTCAATGGGCACGAACTTCAGCTTCTTCGGATTGTTCTGCACATCGCGTTCGCTCACGCGCAGCGGGTCCACGTCCGCCTTCACGGTGATCAGGTTCTGCTGCACCAGCAATTGCAGGGCGCGGGCCAGGTTGCTCGGGTCGTTGGGCAGGGAAACGCGGTCGCCTTCCTTCAGATCGGCCAGGCTCTTGCGGCTGTCCGAGTAGATGCCCATCGGCGCCGTCGTGCTTTGCGCCAGGTCGATCAGGTCCAGCTTCTGGTCGGTCTTGAAGCGGTTGAGGTAGGTGATGTGCTGAAACAGATTGGCGTCCAGCGCACCTTGGGCCAGCGCCAGGTTGGGCTGCACGTAATCGTTGAACTCAACCAGTTTGACCTTGTAGCCTTGCTGTTCCAGTTGGGGCACGATGGCTTTCTTGAGCACGTCGTAGTTGTAGCCTGCGGTGGCACCCAAGGTGAGGCTGCTCTTGGCCGGGTCGGCGGCTTGGGCGTTGAGCGCGAAGGCGCTGAGGGAGGCAACGGCGGCCAGCAGCAAGTGACGACGGAGGTTCGACATGGAGGAGAGTCCTTGAAGGATGGGAGTGAGAAAAAATGGTTCAACGCTTGTCCAGCCGCTGCGCGATCGCGCTGCCGCCGAACTGGATGATTTGGACCAGCACGACCAGCAGCGTGATGGTGAGCAACATCACATCGGTCTGGAAGCGGTAGTAGCCGTAGCGGATGGCCAAGTCACCGATGCCGCCGCCACCCACCACGCCGGCCACGGCCGAGTAGGACAGAAAGCTCACGGCCAGCACGGTCAACGCCAGCACCAGGCCAGAGCGCGCCTCCAGCACCAGCACGCGCCAGACGATTTGCAGTTCCGAGGCGCCCATGGCGTGCGCGGCCTCGATCACGCCGCGGGGCACCTCGCGGATGCTCTGCTCGACCAAGCGAGCGAAGTAGGGAATGGCAGCGACGGACAAGGGCACTGCTGCTGCGAGCGGACCGATGGAGGTGCCAGCGACGATGCGGGTGAAGGGCACCAGGGCCACCAGCAGGATGATGAACGGGAAGGATCGCACGGTGTTGACGATCCAGCTCAGCAGCAGATAGGCCGGGCGGTTCTGTAGCGATTGGCCCGGGCCGAGCAGGAAGAGCAGCACACCCAACGGCCCCCCCAGCAGCAGGGCGGCCGATAGACCGATCCCCAGCATGAGCAGTGTCTGACCCGTGGCGAGCCAGAGTTCGGGCAGGATTTCGAGGAGGTTGTCAGACATGGTCAGGTGGATTGGGCCTCGGGGGCGGGGGCTGTGGTCAGGGCAGCGCTGCGTGCGGCGTGCTCCGCCAGCACCCGGGCATTGTTTTGCTCCAGCGCCAGTTCCTGGCCCAGTGCGCTGCGTCGCGGCGTGTCAAGGTCAGCCACGGTGAACTGCTCGACCAAGCAGCCACCTTCCACCACCGCCACGCGGTCGCACAAGGCCTGCACCACGGCGAGTTCGTGCGTGACGATCACGATGGTCACGCCCAGCTTGTGGTTGATCTCGCGCAAGGTCTGCAGCACCGAGCGGGTGGTTTCAGCGTCCAGTGCCGAGGTGGGTTCGTCGCAGAGCAGCACCTGGGGCCGGGGCGCCAGCGCGCGGGCAATCGCCACGCGCTGTTTCTGCCCGCCCGAGAGCTGGGCCGGATACGCATGCAGCTTGTCGGCGAGGCCCACCAGGGCCAGGCACTCACGTACCCGCCCATTGATCTCGGCCTTGCTGCGTCTTTTGCCATCGGGGCCGGGGTGCAGGCGCAGCGGGAAGGCCACGTTGTCGAACACGGTGGCGTTCTGCAACAGGTTGAACTGCTGGAAGATCATGCCCAGGTTCTGACGTGTGGCGCGCAGTTCCCGCTTGGGCAGGGTCACCAGATCGCGGCCCTGCACCAACACCCGGCCCGCGTCTGGGCGTTCCAGCAGGTTGATCAATCGCAACAAGGTGGATTTGCCGGCGCCGCTGCGGCCGATCAGGCCGAACACCTGGCCTGCGTTGATGTCGAGCGTGACGGATTGAACCGCTTGGAAACGACCACCGTCTGGGAGGGTGAAAGTCTTGCTGACGGCGTCGAGTCGGATCAGCGGGGCAGGCTCCGACAAGGCCGGAGTCACTGGGAGAGGGGCATTCATGGAGAGCAAAAAAGCAAGAGCCCCGACGCTTGTGACACGGGGCTCGTGGAATCGAGGCGAAAGTGTGCCCGGTTCGGACGCACAAGAGAACCAAATTATCGTCATAACCTCATGCCCGGCAGTTCTAAAGCCAGGCGGGCACTGGACCCGCGTTGAAGTCGAGCGTGACGGCCCCGCAGTGCAGCCCCGTAGCGATGAAGCACAATCGCACGCATGACATCCCGCGAGACCTTGCTCCAGAGTTTCGACGCGCTCCTGCAGCCCGAGCGCTTCAAGGATTACGGCCCCAATGGCTTGCAGGTCGAGGGCAAACCCACCATTCGCAAGATCGTCTCGGGCGTCACCGCCAGTCGGGCGCTGATCGAGGCGGCGATCGTTGCCCAAGCCGACGCCATCTTCGTGCACCACGGCCTGTTCTGGCGGGGCCAAGACGGCCGGGTCACGGGCTGGATGAAGCAACGGTTGAGCCTGCTGCTGGCGCACGACATCAATCTCTACGCCTACCACTTGCCCTTGGACGCGCACCCCGAGCTGGGCAACAACGCCCAGTTGGGCGCGCGACTGGGGCTGCACGGTCAGGCGGCGTTTGGCGAGGGCCTGTTGGGCTGGCTGGGAGAGCCTGTCGAAGGTGGCCCCTACGCCAATGCCCAGGTGCTGGCCGACCATGTCGCGCAGCGTTTGGGCCAGGCGTCCGGCTCCCGCCGGCGAGTGACGCTTGTGGACGGCGGCCGACAGAACTTGCGCAAGATCGCTTGGTGCACCGGAGGTGCTCAAGGTTATTTCGAGGCCGCGATCGCGGCGGGTGCCGACGCCTACATCACAGGGGAGATTTCAGAGCCGCAAGCCCACTACGCCCGCGAATGCGGCGTGGCCTACCTGGCTTGTGGCCACCACGCCACCGAGCGTGATGGTGCGCCCGCCGTTGCCGCCCATGTCGCGGCCCAGCTGGGCTTGGCGCACGAATTCATCGACATCGACAATCCCGCCTGAAACCGGGTGCACTTCGCATGAAACCTCTCGCCATCACCTTGGGCGACGCTGCGGGCATTGGCCCGGAAATCATCCTGAAGGCGGCCTGGCAGGCGCCAGAGCTGCTGCGCGCTTGCTTCGTGGTGGGCGATCCTGCGGTGCTGCACCGTGCGGCGGGTTGGCTGCGCGACAAAGTCAAAGCACCCGCCTCGCAACGGCCCACCTTGGTGCAGATCAGTCATCCCGCGCAAGCGCTCACGGTGCCGGCTCACCACTTGCCGGTGTTACCAGCCGCTGTTTTGCAGGGCGGGTTGGACGCCGCGCCACCTGGCTGCATCAGCGCGGCGGCGGGCCGCTTGGCGGGCGAGTGCGTGGTTTGGGCCGCGCGTGCGGCGCTGCGCGAAGAAATCGCCGGGCTGGTGACGGCACCTTTGCACAAAGAGGCGCTGGCCGCCGCCGGTCCACCCTGGGACCGCTATCCCGGCCACACAGAGTTGCTTCAGGCCGAGGCCGCTGCCCATCGTGGCGTTCCCGTGGCCGACATGCCTGTGCGCATGATGCTGGCCAACGAAGAGTTGCGCACGGTATTGGTCAGCATCCACGTTTCCTTGCGCGAGGCCATCGACGCCGTCACCCCTGACAATGTCGTGCAGACCTTGAGGATCACCGACGCGGCTTTGCGCCCCCTGCTAGGCCGCGCGCCGCGCATCGGTGTGGCAGGCCTCAACCCGCACGCGGGTGAGGGCGGGCGCTTCGGTCGCGAGGAAATCGAGGTCATCGCGCCCGCGCTCGAACAGGCGCGGGCGCAAGGCATTGACGCGCGGGGCCCTTACGCACCTGACACGGTCTTCATGCGTGCGCGACAGGCGCCGGGCCACACAGGCGAATTCGATGTGGTGGTGGCGATGTACCACGATCAGGGGCTCATCCCAGTCAAATACTTTGGTGTGGAGCAGGGCGTGAACGTCACCCTGGGTTTGCCGCTGCTGCGCACCAGTCCGGACCATGGCACCGCGTTCGACATCGCGGGCCAGGGTGTGGCGGATGCGTCCAGCCTGATCGCAGCGGTGAGGGCCGCCCAGCGTCTGGCTGCACGTTGAGTCGGCTAGAATCCCCCTGCTAAAAGTCCGGCCATCGTGGGTCGGCACGATTTCAACCCCGGTAGATTTGATTGAGGAAACCATGAGCGACACGCTTGCCGATCAGAGTCAGATGGACCCGAGCAAACGGACGTGGCTGATCGCCACGGGCGCTGCGGGTGCCGTGGGGGGCGTGGCCACGCTCGTCCCGTTCGTCAGCACTTTCCAGCCGTCCGAGCGTGCCAAGGCCGCGGGTGCCGCCGTCGAGGTGGATATTTCCGCCCTCAAGCCGGGCGAGAAGGTGACTGTGGAGTGGCGCGGCAAGCCGGTGTGGATCATGAAGCGCACGCCGGAGCAACTAGCGACGCTGGAAAAGGATGAAGACCAACTGGCCGATCCGAACTCTGACCGCAAGGCCTACCCGACCCCCGAGTACGCCAAGAACCGCCACCGTTCCATCAAGCCCGAAGTGTTCGTGGGCGTGGGCATTTGCTCCCACCTGGGCTGCTCGCCGTCGGACAAGTTCACCCCCGGTGCCCAGCCCTCGCTGCCCGACAACTGGCCCGGCGGCTTCCTCTGCCCCTGCCACGGTTCAACTTTCGACATGGCGGGCCGTGTGTTCAAGAACAAGCCGGCTCCCGACAACTTGGAAGTCCCGCCGCACATGTACCTGTCCGACAGCAAGCTGCTGATCGGCGAAGACAAGGCCTAAAGGTAGGAAGAAGAACATCATGGCTGAATTCAAGGAACTCCCTGCCGACGCGCCCGCTGGCGCCAAGGTGATGAACTGGTTCGAAAACCGGTTCCCGACCGCATTCGACGCCTACCGCGTCCACATGTCGGAGTATTACGCTCCGAAGAACTTCAACTTCTGGTACTTCTTCGGCTCACTGGCCATGCTGGTGCTGGTGATCCAGATCGTCACCGGCATCTTCCTCGTGATGCACTACAAGCCCGACGCGGCCCTGGCCTTCGGCTCGGTTGAGTACATCATGCGCGACGTGCCCTGGGGTTGGCTGGTGCGCTACATGCACAGCACCGGTGCCTCGGCCTTCTTCGTCGTGGTGTACCTGCACATGTTCCGGGGTTTGATCTACGGCAGCTACCGCAAGCCGCGTGAGTTGGTCTGGGTCTTCGGTTGCGCCATCTTCCTGGTGCTGATGGCCGAGGCCTTCATGGGTTACCTGCTGCCCTGGGGCCAGATGTCCTACTGGGGCGCCCAGGTGATCGTGAACCTGTTCTCCGCCATTCCCTTCATCGGTCCGGATCTGGCCTTGCTGATCCGCGGTGACTATGTGGTGGGCGACGCGACCCTGAACCGCTTCTTCAGCTTCCACGTGATCGCTGTGCCCCTGGTGTTGCTGGGCCTGATCGTGGCGCACTTGCTGGCGCTGCACGATGTGGGCTCCAACAACCCCGACGGCGTCGAGATCAAGAAGGGCCCCAAGGGCAATCGTTGGTCCAAGGATGCGCCGGCCGATGGCATCCCCTTCCATCCGTACTACACGGTGCACGACATCATGGGCGTGAGCGTCTTCCTGATGGTGTTCTCTGCCATTGTGTTCTTCGCGCCTGAATTCGGTGGCTACTTCCTGGAGTACAACAACTTCATCCCGGCCGATCCGCTCAAGACCCCGGCTCACATCGCCCCGGTATGGTATTTCACGCCGTTCTATTCGATGCTGCGTGCCATCACCACCGAGATGATGTACGCGCTGGTGCTGATCGTCGCGCTCGCCGCGGTCTTGGCCATCGTCAAGGGCAACTTGGGCAGCAAGGGCAAAGGCGCGGTGGCGGTTGGCGCTCTGGTCGGTATCGCCTTGATGCTCGGCATCGATGCCAAGTTCTGGGGCGTGGTGGTGATGGGCGGCGCGGTCATCATCCTGTTCTTCTTGCCTTGGCTGGACAACAGCCCGGTCAAGTCCATCCGCTACCGTCCGAGCTGGCACAAGTACCTCTACGGCCTGTTCGTGATCGTCTTCCTGATCCTGGGTTATTTGGGCGTGCAGCCTCCGTCCCCGATCGGTGAGCGCGTATCCCAAGTCGGCACTCTGTTCTATTTCGGCTTCTTCCTGCTGATGCCCTGGTGGAGTCGCCTGGGTGAGCCCAAGCCTGTGCCCAGCCGCGTGACTTTCGAGGCGCATTGAGCAGACGGAGCAACAACATGAAAAAACTGATTCTTGCCCTCTCCACGTTCTTTGCCTTGGGCGCGGGCGCCCTGGCTGCCGAAGGCGGCATCGCTTGGGACAAGGCGCCGGTCAACACCAGCGACACGGTGTCATTGCAGAACGGTGCCCGCCTGTTCGTGAACTACTGCCTGAACTGCCATTCGGCCGCCTTCATGCGTTACAACCGCCTGCAGGACATCGGTTTCACGAATGAGCAGATCAAGGACAACCTGCTGTTCACCAGCGACAAGGTCGGTGACCTGATGAAGTCCGCGATCGACCCCAAGCAGGCCAAGGACTGGTTCGGCGCCAATCCTCCCGATTTGACCTTGATCGCCCGCTCCCGCGCTGGCCATGGCGGCACGGGTGCGGATTACCTCTACACCTTCCTGCGCACTTTCTATCCCGATGCCAGCAAGGCCACGGGATGGAACAACTTGGCCTTCCCCAGTGTCGCCATGCCCCATGTGCTGTGGGAATTGCAAGGCAAGCGCACGCCGGTCTATGAGACGCGCCAAGAGCATGGTCATGAAGTGCATGTGTTCAAGGGCTGGCAGCAAGTCACGCCGGGTACCTTGACCCCGCTGCAATATGACCAAGCCGTGGGTGATCTCGTCAACTTCCTGCAGTGGATGGGCGAACCCGCGCAGAACACCCGTGTGCGCATCGGCGTGTGGGTTTTGATCTTCCTGCTGGGCTTCACGATCCTCGCCTGGCGCCTGAACGCCTCGTACTGGAAAGACGTCAAATAAGTCGTCAGTGCTGATTTTGCACCAATATGGTGCAAAATTTGCTTTTCGATGAGTGGGTTTGCGATAATGCAACCCACTCTTTTCGTTTCTGAGTTTCCTTCTTTTTTCCCATCCCCCAGGAGCTACCCGCCATGATGGTGCTGTACTCGGGCACGACCTGCCCCTTCTCCCACCGTTGCCGTTTCGTGTTGTTCGAGAAGGGCATGGATTTTGAGATCCGTGACGTGGACCTCTACAACAAGCCTGAGGACATCAATGTCATGAACCCCTACGGCCAGGTGCCCATCCTGGTCGAGCGCGACTTGATCCTGTACGAGTCCAACATCATCAACGAGTACATTGACGAGCGTTTCCCGCACCCGCAGCTCATGCCGGGCGACCCGGTGGACCGAGCCCGCGTGCGCCTGTTTCTGCTGAACTTCGAGAAAGAACTTTTCGTCCACGTGTCCACGCTGGAAAATCGCGCGACCAAGAATAACGAAAAGGCGCTCGAAAAGGCCCGCGGCCACATCCGTGACCGCCTGACACAGTTGGCCCCCGTGTTTTTGAAGAACAAGTACATGCTGGGCGAGAACTTCTCCATGCTGGACGTGGCGATCGCCCCGTTGCTCTGGCGCCTGGATTACTACGGCATCGACTTGTCCAAGAACGCCGCGCCCTTGCTCAAGTACGCTGAGCGCATCTTCTCTCGCCCGGCCTACATCGAGGCGCTCACGCCCTCTGAAAAGGTGATGCGCAAGTAAGCGTCTCGCGGGAACACGCAAGATGAGCCAGAGCACGACGACGGGACCTCAGCCACCTCAGGCCACCTCCACCCGTCCTTACTTGATCCGGGCGCTCTACGAATGGTGCGCTGATAACGGCTTGACGCCCTACGTGGCGGTGCGGGTTGACGACAGCGTGCGTGTGCCACGCGAGTACGTGAAGGACGGCGAGATCGTGCTGAACATCAGCATGGATGCCACGAACGCCCTCCAGATCGGCAACGAGTACATCGAGTTCAAGGCGCGTTTCGCGGGTGTGGGGCGCGACATTCTGGTGCCCATCCGGCAGGTCATGGCGATCTACGCCCGGGAAAATGGACAGGGCATGGCTTTCCCGTTGGAGTCTCCGCCTGATGAGGAGGCGCATGAAGACATCGGCGCGGGCTCTGACCCTGTGTCCGGTGATGCTGGGCAAGCCGGGGGTGCGATTCTCAGCCTGGCGCCCGATGTCGATGCCGTTCCGCGCGACGAGGGGGATCCAGAACCGCCTCGGCCTCCTGCGTCGCCTGCGGGGGGGCGGCCTGCACTCAAACGAGTGAAGTAGTCTCTTTGGTGCTCGCGTCACTGCGGGTGGCTTTCCCGCACGCGGCCGGTCGATGTCGAAGACCGCGCACAGACTAGAATGCGAATCACACAAAGGCACACCCGTGCGAAAGCCGGGGTCGCAAAGCTTCCAGTCTAAAGTTGCTCGCGGTCTGCGAGCAACCAGGATCGTGGGGCCGCTGTCTCAGGGAACAGCCGCAGGTGAGCGGTGTAGGCCCTTCTTTCCCCGGTGTCGACTTTGTGAAGCCCATCGTCCCGCGATGGTGTTTGTTGACGCGCCCGTGCTTGGGCCTAGGGGTAGCTGAATGAATATCAACAATTTGCGCGTGGCGCAAAAGCTCTGGCTGGTCATCATGGGTCTGCTGACCTTGATCGTGGTGGTCGGCATTTGGGGGCAGATCGCGCTGCGTTCCGCCACCGATCGTGCCTCCGAGGTGGTGGCGCACTACGAGTCTGCGATCGCGACCGCGGTGCGCTGGCAGGGCCTGGCTGAGCTGGCCACGGCCATGACCCTGAGTCGAGCCAAGGTCACTGACGCTGCCCTGCGTGCTGACTTCGAGGCGCGCTCCCTTGAACTCAGCAAGCGCATCTCGCCGGTTCAAGAACAAATCTCCAAGAGTGCCCGCTCTGACCGCGACAAGGCCGTCTTGGCCGAGATTGGCAAGCTTCGCGTCACTGTGCTTGCCAACCGAGATCAGATGAAGAAATTCGAGGAGGCTCAGGATCAGGCGGGTTTGCTGGCTTTCGTCGAAAGCCAATACCGGCCGACGCAAAGCGTCTACCTCGCGACGATCGGCAAGTACATCACCGAGCAGGAAGCTCAGCGAGACGAAGCCCGCGCAGAAATGGAAGCGCAGCACCGGCGCTTGCTCGTGATCAGCGGTGTGGGCGTGTTGGTGGTTTTGGCCTTGAGCGTGGGGCTGATCCGTTGGCTGGTGCTCTCCATCACCAAGCCCCTGGACAGTGCCGTCACCGTCGCCCAGGCCATTGCCGAGGGGGACCTGACCCAAACCCTCCAGACGCGCCGCAAGGATGAATTTGGCCTGCTGCTGCAGGCTCTGGCCGACATGAACGAGCGCCTGCGCCAACTCGTCGCCAAGGTCCGTACGGGCGTGGAGTCGGTGTCCAACGCCTCCGACGAAATCGCCAGCGGCAACCAAGACTTGTCCGCGCGCACCGAACAGACCGCCGCCAATCTGCAAGAAACCGCAGCCAGCATCGAACAGTTGACCAGTACCGTGGCCCAGTCCGCCGACACGGCGCGGCAGGCGAACCAATTGGTGACCTCCGCCGCCGACTCGGCCGTTCGTGGCGGCGAAGTGATGGGACAGGTGGTTCAGAGCATGCAGCAGATCAGCGACTCCTCCAAGAAGATCAATGACATCATCAGCGTGATCGACGGGATTGCCTTCCAAACCAACATCCTGGCCCTGAACGCCGCGGTCGAGGCTGCGCGTGCGGGAGAACAAGGACGGGGCTTTGCCGTGGTGGCCAGCGAAGTGCGCAGTCTGGCGGGTCGCAGTGCGGACGCGGCGAAGGAAATCAAGACATTGATCGGCGCCTCGGTGGCAACTGTGGCGGCGGGTTCGACCCAGGTCGAACAAGCTGGTGCCGCCATGGACGAAATCGTCACCAACGTGAAGCGCGTATCCGACCTGATCGGCGAGATCACCAGCTCGGCGACGGAACAACGAGACGGCATCAACCAAGTCAACCAGGCCATCAGCACCCTGGACCAAATGACGCAGCAGAACGCCTCCCTCGTGGAGGAATCCGCCTCGGCGGCGTCCGCGCTGCGCGACCAGGCCGTGCGCCTGGCGCAGGTGGTCGCGGTGTTCAACGTGGGCGCCGGTACGCCGGTGGCCGCGCAGATCGCGCGTCCCGCGCCTGTGCCTATGCCTGCTTCTGCGGCGCCAGCCTTGGCGACCAAGCTGCAGCCCGCCGCTCCATTGCGCTCTGTCCCCGTCCCGCCGCCGCGCTTGACGTCCACCTTGGCTAAAGCGTCCAAGCCCAAGCTTGCGCCGGTGTCGGCGAATGCCAAGGACGATGACGGCGAGTGGGGCGTGTTTTGATGAGCACGCTGGCGGCCTAGGCCTGTCGCTGAGAAGCCCGGTGGTCACCCGTCTCGGACGGATGGCACCGGGCTTTTTCTTTTGTTGGACTTGCCATCGATCACCGATTGAGGGGCTCCGTGCCTCCCGAGCACTTGACCTGCACTTCAGTCGCCAACCTGCTTTTGAGATCAGAATCCGAAAGGTCAGCCCAGAAACAACAACGGGTTGCGGCATTTCTGCAGCAACCCGTTGAAAACTTGGCGGAGAGGGTGGGATTCGAACCCACGGTAGGCTTGCGCCTACGCCTGATTTCGAGTCAGGTACATTCGACCACTCTGCCACCTCTCCGGCTTTTGACACATGTGTCGAAGCATCGGATTGTAGCAGCACGACGCTGGCTTTTGCGCCCCCTCAGCCGCTGTGCATGGCCTCCACGTGCTTCGCTACTCGTTCAAGCCGCCTCGGCGGCCTCGCGAAGTATGCGCAGGGCCGCGCGCACGGCGTCGACGTCGGCTGGTGCGGGCAGTTGTGCCAGCGCCGCATCGTCGGCCTGCAGGGCTTTGATGGCCGCGCCCGCGTCCTTGGGGCTGGCGTAACCTGTGCTTTGCAGCAGCAACTGGCCTTGGGCATCGACGAACTTGAAATAGAACTGGCCATCGGCTTCGCGGTATTGCTTGAAGCTGGGCAGCGCGGCCTTGGTCGCTTTGCTTTTCTTGTCCGTGGCTTGCGCGCGCAGGTCGCGCAGGCCCACGGCGTGACGCAGCTTGGCGGTGAAGGGCGTGGCGATGCGTCGGGCCTTGGCCGCGCCGGCCTTGAGCATGTCTTCCAGCCGCTCGGGGTGGTCGATCAGGCTCTGGTAGGTCTCGCGCATGGGCGCGATTTCGCGATCGATGCGCTCGAACAGCAGTTCCTTGGCCTGGCCCCAGGAGATGCCTTCGGCGTAGGCCCGGCGCAGTTGCGCTGTTTCCTCGGGCGTGGCGAAGGCTTCGTAGATCTGGAACAGGGCCGAACCTTCGGTGTCCTTGGGTTCACCGGGCGCGCGTGAGTCGGTCTTGATGCCGGCGATGAGTTTCTTCAACTGATCGCGCGGCGTGAATAGTGGGATGGTGTTGTCGTAGCTCTTGCTCATCTTGCGCCCGTCCAGGCCGGGCAGCGTGGCCACGGTTTCCTCGATCTGAGCCTCGGGCAGGGTGAAGTGCTCACCGTAAAGATGGTTGAAGCTGGTGCCGATGTCGCGCGCCATCTCGATGTGCTGGATCTGGTCACGGCCTACGGGCACGCGGTGGGCATTGAACATCAGGATGTCCGCCGCCATCAGCACGGGGTACATGAAGAGCCCGGCGGAGACGCCCGCGTCTTCGTCTTCGTCCAAGCCCGCGGCACCTGCCGCTGCCCGTTTCTCGCGGTTCTTGTCGACCGCAGCCTTGTAGGCGTGCGCCCGGTTGAGCAGGCCCTTGCCGCAGACGCAGGTGAGGAACCACGTCAGCTCGGGAATCTCGGGGATGTCGCTTTGGCGGTAGAAGGTCACGCGCTCGGGGTCCAGGCCGGCCGCGATCCAAGTGGCGGCTATCTCCAGCGTGCTGCGCTGCACGCGGGCCGGGTCGCCGCCGGTCTTGATGAGGGCGTGGTAGTCGGCTAGGAAGTAGTAACCCTCCATGCCTGCGGTGCGGCTGGCGATGACGGTGGGGCGGATGGCGCCGACGTAGTTGCCCAGGTGGGGAGTTCCCGAGGTGGTGATGCCGGTCAGGACGCGCAAGGTCTTGTTGCTGGGAGTCTCGTTGCTCATGTCGCGGGTTTCTTCGTGAAATTAGCGCAGCAGGTAAGTGACGGGTGTCAGCAGCACGTCAAGCAGATCGTAGGTCAGGCGCATCACGGGTTGCATCCAGTACGTGCTGACCAGGCCCAGCATGACCAGGCCCAGCACGATGAAGAAGCCCCAGGGTTCGACACGCGCCAGCCAGTAGGCCTGCTTGTTCGGCAGCAGCCCGACCAGCACCCGGCCGCCATCCAACGGAGGCAGCGGGAACAGGTTGAAGGCGAACATCACTACGTTGACCAGCACGCCCGCGCGGCACATCTCGAGGAAGAAGCGTTCGCTGGCCTGCGTGTTCAGGCCCAAGGCGATCAGCACGAACAGCAAGATGGCCCAGAGCAACGCCTGCAGCAGGTTGGCGCCCGGCCCGGCCAGGGCCACCCAGACCATGTCGCGCTTGGGGTGGCGCAGGCGGTCGAAGCGCACCGGCACCGGCTTGGCGTAACCGAAGACGAAGGCACCCGCCGTGGCGAAGTAAATCAACACGGGCATCAGCAAAGTGCCGAGCGGGTCGATGTGCTTGACGGGGTTGAGCGTCATGCGTCCGAGCATCCAGGCGGTGTCGTCGCCGAAGCGCTTGGCTGCGTAGCCGTGGGCTGCTTCGTGGACCGTGATGGCGAAGATCACGGGCAGGGCGTAGATGAGGACGGTTTGAATCAGGTTGTTGAAATCCACGGAAGGGATTGTCTCATTCCCGCAATGCCTGGGTCCTGCGGGGTTGGGGTGTCGTCGGTGTCACGGGCTCGGGCTTTGGCTGGGGGTGGCAGGCGCGCGGGGCAAGGAACCGCTCCTCATGGGATTTGCTGCGCAAATCCAAATCGTCGGGATTCCCTGCCCCGCGCGCCTGCCACAGGCCTGGTCGGCTGTGCCAGTGCCAGTGCCGGCGCGGGTACGGGTGCGGGTGCGGGTGCGGATGCGGGTGCGGATGCGGGTGCTTTGTGCGAGTGCCCATCCATTCCAGCGAGGTGCGGGCGGGCGACCGCGCCGCCGATTTTGATTTGCGCAGCAAATCTCATGAGGCGGACGGTTGCCCCCCCGCGCCTCGCGGAGCCAGCCAACCGCGACCTGAAAACCGTGAACGTTCAACTACCCCACTCGCCGATCACGCGAGTAGCGGGAGTTTCACAACCCCAGCACCGCCGGATCACCCCGTCCCCGCCGGATGATTTCAGGTTCGTCCCCCGTGAGGTCGATCACCGTCGTTGGCTCCAGTGGACAGGCCCCCGCGTCAATCACGGCAGACAACTCCTGCTGGTAACGGGCGCGGATCTCCTGGGCATCGTTCAGTGGCTCGACCTCTGCGGCTGGAATCAGCGTGGTCGCCAGCAAGGGTGCACCGTGCAGCGCCAGCAGTTCCTGCAGCACTTTGTGGTCCGGTACGCGCAGGCCGATGGTCTTGCGCGCGGGATGACTCAAGCGTCGGGGTACTTCCTTGCTGGCCTCCAGAATGAAAGCCCAGGGTCCTGGCGTCGCGGCCTTGAGCAGACGGTACTGGCGGTTGTCCACGCGCGCGTAGTTCGCCAGTTCCGACAGGTCGCGGCAGAGCAGGGTCAGATGGTGCTTGTCGTCGATGCGCCGAATCGCGCGCAGACGCTCCGCGGCTGACTTGTCGTCCAAGTGGCAGACCAAGGCGTAGCAGGAATCGGTGGGCACGGCCAAGACCTGGCCCGACGTGAGCAGGGCCACGGCCTGCTTGAGCAGACGTTGCTGCGGGTTGTCGGGATGGACTTCGAATAACTGGGCCATGGCGGTTCAGGCGCTGACGTGAAGTTGGCTCGGCGGATCGTTGACTGAAGTGCAGCGAGTGGAGGGGAGTCAGACTTCCATCGGCTCGCGCAGCACGCTGTTCTGGAAATCCTTGGGGCGCTCCGCCTGTTTCTCGCGCAGGGCCAGCCATGCGCTGGCCGCGCCGCAACTGGCGATCAACAGCATGCCCAGCAAGCCCCAGCCGTCGGCCAAATGACCGAAGACGAGCCAGCCTGCGAACATGGCAAAGGCGATTTGCACATACATCAGCGGCATCAGCGAGGAAGCTGGCGCGCGCCGATAGGCCTGGATCAGCGCGAAGTGGCCAATGGTGCCCGTCAGCCCCATCAGCACCAGCGCGCTCCATTCGGTCAGCGTCTGCGGCGTGACCCAGATGAAGGGCAGGGCCAGCGAAGCCAGCAGTGCGCCGACCCAGCCCGTGTAGAAGTGCATGGTGACAGCATCCTCGGTCTGCACCATCTTGCCGGTCAGGAGCTGGAAGGCCGAATGCGTGCCCACCTGGGCCAAGGGCAAGAGCACATGCCAGCCGAAAAGATCGCCGCCAGGTCGGATGATGATGAGCGTGCCGATGAAGCCGCCCGCCACCAAGACCCAGCGCAGGCGCGAGACATATTCACCCAAGAGCGTGGCCGCGAGCAGGGTGACCACCAGCGGCGCGATCATGGCGATGGCAGTGAACTCGCCCACGGGCATGTACTTCACGCTGAGAAATGTCAGCAGGCTGGTCACCGCGAGCAGTGCACCGCGCAGCGCATGCAGGCCCAGGCGTTGCGTATGGAAGATGGCGCTGCCCCGCTGCGGGAGCATCACCACCGTGGTCAGCACGGCTTGAAAGATGTAGCGGAACCACAGCCCCAGCAGCACCGGCAGGGTGAGGGCGACGATCTTGGCGGAGGTGTCCAGGGTCGCGAAGCAGGCCAGCGCGGCCAACGCGAGCAGCATGCCGCCGGCCGTGTTGCGGCGAGCAAGAAGAGAAGTCATGAAAGCAGTGAGTCAGTGGTGGATGCGCTCGGACAGCAATTCCCAGATGGGGATGAGCTGGCCGGGCAGGTAAGGCAGGGCACCGAGGTCGATGCGTGATTCGTCGGGACTGTGAAAGTCACTCCCACGCGAGGCGGCCAAGTCAAATTCCATGGCCATGTCGGCATATTTAACGTATTCGCTGGGCAGGTGGCTTCCGGTCACGACCTCAACGCCCCGCCCCCCGTGTTGCTTGAACTCCGAAAACAGGGCGTATTCCTCATTGGGGGTGAATTTGTACCGTCCCGGGTGTGCGATCACGGCCAGACCGCCCGCGCGGGTGATCCAGTCCACCGCGTCACCCAGCGTGGCCCAACGGTGCGGGATGTAACCGGGTTTGCCTTCCGTCAGGAAGCGTCGGAACACCTCGTTCGTATCACTGCAGACACCTGCTTCCACCAAGTAGCGGGCGAAATGGGTGCGTGAGATCAGTTCCGGGTTGCCCACGTACTTGAGCGCCCCCTCGTAAGCTCCCGGGATGCCGGCTTGCGCCAGTTGCGCGCTCATTTCACGCGCTCGCTCACCCCGCCCGCCACGCGTCTGGCGCAAGCCTTCGACCAGTCGGGTGTCAGAGGCATCAAAGCCTAGGCCGACGATGTGCACGGTCTGGCCGGCGAAGGTGATGGAGATTTCAACCCCTGTGAGATAGGGCAGACCTTGCGCACGAGCCGCAGCCATGGCGCGTTGCTGTCCGCTCACCTCATCATGGTCGGTGAGCGCCCACAGCTCGACCCCCGCTGATTTCGCGCGCTGGGCCAGGGCCTCCGGCGTCAGGGTGCCGTCAGACGCCACGGAATGGCAATGAAGGTCGGCATTCAGATAGGAGGCCATGTTGGGGATTTTAGAGGGCTGTCGAAAGCGGACTGCGTCCGGTCGGTGTCAGGGGGAGTTACAGATTTCAGGCGGCGCGTCGAAAACACAGAAGACAGAGGCAAAGGGATGACAAGCCACTCGCGGTGACCGCGCGACCTTGAGAGGCAGAGCAAGCTGCTTTTCAATAGATGCTATCAATCCCTTTTAGTAAAGAAATAACTTTCACCAAAGATAGCAAAGCTCATGAAATTCTTCGACGACCTGCGCGTGGCCCACAAACTCTGGGCCACCGTGCTGCTACTGATGCTGTCCTTGCTGACGCTTTCGGTGGTGACTCTGCTGCGTTTTGAAAACCTGGCCGACACCGCGCTGGCGCAGGTCCGCACGGCCGAGGGGCGCATCACCATCGCTACGCATTGGCGTGACCGAGCGGAAAGTGCGATGGACATGTCCATGGGGCGCATGGTGTCCGCCGATCCAACCCTGACGCAGGTCCTGAGCGACAAGGTGGCCGCCATCACGGCCAGCCTGAATCCTGTGCAGGAAAAGATCAACAAGGAAGTTGACACGCCCGAGGAGAAAGCAGCGTTGGAGGCGGTGGCGGCCATACGTGCCGAAGTCCGTGGTCTATCGCCCAAGATCAACGAATTGATCAGCCAGGGCGCCGACATGGCCGCTCGGCAGGCCTTCGTGGAAAAGGAATACAAGCCGCGCGCCGCCGCTTACATCGGTGCGATCAACAAATTTGTCCAGGTTCAGGAAAAGAGCCGCGATGACGCCGTGGCCGCCGCCGAAGCCGCGCAGACCCGGTTGCTCTTCATCGCCTTTGCTTGCGCAGCCGTGATCGTCGTGTTGGGCATCCTGCTCGCGATGTACCTGATCACCGCCATCACCAAGCCGCTGGCGCACGCCGTCAAGGTGACGGAAGCGATCGCCAGCGGCGATCTGACGGTCACGGTCATCGTCCGGCGCACCGACGAATTCGGCAACCTCCTGCGCGCCACCGCAACGATGGCCGAGCGCTTGCGAGGCGTGATCGCCGAAGTGCGTTCCAGCGTCGAGGCCGTGAGCGCAGCCTCGGGCGAAATCGCCAGTGGCAATACCGACCTCTCGGCTCGAACCGAGCAGATGGCCGCCAATCTGGAGGAAACCGCAGCCAGTCTGCAGGAGTTCACCTCCACGGTGGGACAGTCGGCCGACACGGCGACTCAAGCGAATCAGCTGGCGTCGCAGGCCGCGCAATCGGCCCGTGAGGGTGGCAACGTGGTGCAGCAAGTGATTGAAAGCATGAAGCTGATCACCGATGCGTCCACCAAGATCAACGACATCATCGGTGTGATCGATGGCATCGCTTTCCAGACCAACATCTTGGCGCTCAACGCGGCGGTGGAAGCCGCCCGCGCGGGCGAGCAAGGTCGCGGCTTCGCGGTGGTCGCGGGCGAGGTTCGCAGCCTGGCGCAACGCAGCGCCGAAGCCGCGAAAGAGATCAAGGGCCTGATCGGCAACTCCGTGGATGCGGTGCAGATGGGATCGATCCAGGTGGCCCAGGCTGGCAAGGGCATGGAGGAGATCGTCTCTGGCGTGAAGCGCGTCTCTGACTTGATCGGCGAAATCACCGCGGCTGCTTCCGAGCAGCGTGATGGCATCAAGCAAGTGAATCAAGCGGTGACGAACCTGGATCAAGTCACCCAGCAGAACGCAGCCTTGGTGGAGGAATCCAGCGCGGCGGCGTCTTCCCTGCGGGATCAGGCCCGGCGCCTGTCGGAGGCGGTCGCGGTGTTCAAGGTCCATCAGCAGACCCTGGCCGGGGCCGCCGCCGCGTCAGTGCCTCAAGCGGCCGCGCTGCGCTCTGCGCCGCCGAAGGCACGGCCTGCTGCGCCCCCCTTGAAGACAGGGCGCGTCTCCGAGCCCCGTCAGTTAAGCAACAGCACTGCAGCGGCCGCGCAAGACAAGGACGGCTGGGGCCTGTTCTGAGTCGGGGCCTCTTCAAGCGCACGCGGCCTGGACCGCTTGCGGCCAGACCTGGGTGCGATTGCGTCCCTGGCGTTTCGCGGCGTAGAGCGCTTGGTCGGCACAACTGATCAATGCTTCGCCCTGTTCAGCATGCAGGGGGAAGGCGGCGACGCCGCATGACAGCGTGACGTTCAGCGGTGGAGCGTCCTTGGCGCTGACGCGCATCGGTGTTTGGCCAAAGGCCGTGCGCAAGGCCTCGGCGCGCTGGGTCGCGGTTTCCAGCGAAATGTCCGGCAGCAACAGCAGAAACTCCTCACCGCCATAGCGGAACACCATGTCCTGCGCGCGCACGTGACGCTGCATGAGCTGGGCCAGGCTTTGCAACACCATGTCGCCGACGGCGTGCCCACGGGTGTCGTTGATGCACTTGAAATGGTCGACGTCGATCAGCACCACCGCCAGCGAGGAGCGAGCCGCGCGGCAGCGCGCGAGTTCGGGCTCAAGCACCTCGCCCAGGTGACGGCGGTTGTACAAGCCCGTGAGCGGATCGCGCACGGCCTGCTCACGCAATCGGGCTTGCAAGGCGTTGATTTTCTTGTATTGCTCCCGCAGTTTCAGATTGCTCTTGCGCCACGCCAAGGCGCGCTGGTGGCCGGTGTGACCGAAGGCCACCAGATAGAGCGTGAGCGCCACCATGGACAAGACTGTCGCGGCGAGGCCCGTGTCCGGATTCAGCGGGTAGTGCATTCCACTGAACCAGACCACCGCGGCACCCACGCCCATGGCCCCCACCAATCGGGGTACCCCGGTTTGCCCTCCGTAGTACGCCACGAAGTTGATGTTGTTGCACGCGAACAGTGCGAAGCTCAGCCAGGTCGGGAACCCCAGACCAGCAGCCCAGGCACCGCTGGCCACGCAGTCCAGCAAGAGGTGTGGTTTCTCCGCCCGCAGTTGATCGTGTGCCCGTCGCGCACGCCAGTACAGCACATGGGGGTAGAGGTAGAACTGTGCGACCAGCAGACCCCAAAGCCACAGAGGCGCGCCGATGTCTGTCAGGTGCGCGCCCACGGGCAGGCCCAGCAAAGCACAGACGCAAAAGCGGTTGGAGTAGTTCATGCGCACCAGCCAATGCGCGCGCGCACGATCCGTAGGGTGTTTCCAACGCTTGCGCGCAGCCCCGCGCGATGTTCTGGCGGTGTGTTCGGGCGCAGAGCCCACCTGCGCATTGGGTGCAGGTCGGGGGATCTCCCCCATCAGATGGATGGGTTGGCGGATGTTCATGGGCAGCCGGGGACGAGCAAATCCGCAAACTCTAAATTTGAAGTCCCGCAGGGGTCCATCCCAGGAATGGGGGAAGGGCATACCCTCGCGGGGCACCTGTCCGGGTGGCGTTCTCCGGCCCGGCCAACACTAAAGCTCGGCGCCTTCGACCAGGAAGCGCAGCCGACGCACGCCCTGCCATTCGTCGGCCTCCAGGCGAAATGCCAGTTTGATCCGACTGTGGCTGGGCGGCAACGGTTCGGCGCGGCCAAACCAGATGCCGTCGACCGGTTGGCCTTGATGCCTGAGCTTGAGTGCCAGATGCTTTTCGGCCACCAGTCGTTGCGAGAGCACTTCCACCTCTTCGCTGAAGGTGGGGGGGGCGAAGCCCTGGCCCCAGACCTCGCGCGCCAGCGCATCCACCACGTCCGTGCGGCGGTACTCGGCGGGCAGGGCGCCGTCGGTCTCGATGCGGCGTGTCAGGGTGGCTGCATCCAGCCATTCGCGCGCGACCTCGTCCAGCGCGCGTTCGAACACCTCGAAATGAGACTCGGCGATGGTGCACCCCGCCGCCATGGCGTGGCCACCGAAACGCAGCAGCACACCCGGATGGCGCTTGGACACCAGGTCCAGCGCGTCGCGCAGGTGGAAGCCGGGAATGGAACGTCCCGAGCCCTTCAGCTCGCCCTCGTGGCCGGGCGCCCGGCTGGCCGCGAACACAAAGCTGGGGCGATGCAACTTGTCCTTCAGCCGTGCCGCGACGATGCCTACCACGCCCTCGTGGAAACTGGGGTCGAACACGCAGAGCGCTGAAATATTGGCCTCCACGCTCGGCTCGGCCGTGTCCTCGCCGCCCCCGGTCGCAGGCTCGCCCCGCGTCTCGCTGGGACCGGGGCCGCTCGCCCTCTTGGTGCGGCCCGGCGACGGCTCGGCGGCTCTTCCTTGGGCAAAAATGTGTTCAACGATCTCCAGCGCCTGCGCCCGCATCTCGCCTTCGATCTCGCGCCGCTCGCGATTGATGCCGTCCAGCATCCGCGCCAGCTCGTCGGCCCGGCCGGCATCGTCGGTCAGGAGCAGCTCGATGCCCAGTGTCATGTCCGCCAACCGCCCGGCGGCGTTGATCCGCGGCCCGAGCGCGAAACCGAAATCGAAAGCGCTGGCCTGCGCGGGTTTGCGAGAAGCCACATCGAACAGCGCGCGCAGGCCCTCGGGCATGTGGCCCGCGCGTATCCGCTTGAGCCCCTGCGCGACCAGGCGACGGTTATTGGCGTCCAGCTTCACCACGTCGGCCACGGTGCCCAGCGCGACCAGGGGCAGCAGTGCGTCGAGTTTGGGCTGTGGATTCTTGGCCCCCACGCTTGTCGCGTCGTCTACTGCGCTGCCCCCCGAGGGGGTGCTCGCTTGCTTGGGGCGGCCCTGCGCGGCGCTCGATGCATCATCAAATACACCCCGGGCGCGCAACTCCGCGCGCAGCGCCAGCAGCACGTAGAACATCACGCCCACGCCGGCCAGTGACTTGCTCTCGAAATCGTCGCCTGGTTGATTGGGGTTCACGATGACGTCCGCCGCCGGCAGCTCAGCTGCGGGCAGGTGGTGGTCGGTGACCAGCACCCGCATGCCAAGTTCGCGCGCCAAGGCCACGCCTTCCACGCTGGCGATGCCGTTGTCCACGGTGATCAGCAGGTCCGCGCCGCTGTCCTTCACACGCCGGGTGATGGGGGCGGTGAGGCCATAGCCGTCCACCACCCGGTCGGGGACGAGGTAGTGCACGTGGCGTGCGCCCAGCATGCGCAGGCCGCGAATGCCGACGGCGCAGGCCGTGGCACCGTCGCAGTCGTAATCGGCCACGATGCACAGGCGCTGGTTGGCGGCAATCGCGTCGGCCAGCAGCGCGGCGGCTTCGGCCGTGCCCTTGAGCGTGGTCGGTGGCAGCAACCGTCCAAGGGCGTCGTCCAGCTCCTCTGTGTCGCGCACGCCGCGGGCGGCATACAGACGTGCGAGCAGCGGGTGCACTCCGGCCTGTTCCAGCGCCCAGGCCGCGCGGGGCGGTACATCACGGGTGACGATTTTCATGCGGGACACAAGAATGCTGCGAGGGCCGCATTCTGGCGGTTCGGCTGGAGGCGTCGACGCAGGCGGCGCCATAAACCACGGGAGGGGCGCTCAGCGTGCTCCAAGGTGACGATGGTGTGGAGACCGCAGAGCACAAGACCGGGCGGCGTGGTCTGCGCTTGCGTCGTCGCCTGCAAGCGGGCATCCAGTTCGCGCCAGGCGTCCGCCCAGGCCCGCCAATCACCCTGGGTATACCCGCGCAAAGCAGGTTCACGCAGAAACTCCAGCACGGTCCAGTCGTTCTGCGGCTCGGGCGCCGCGCCCAGCGCGCCGCAGCCATGGAGCCAGAAGGAGTTCACGGAGGGCAGGCCTCGGGACTCGCGTGCGTCGTTGGCTGCGTGGGTGTAGAGCAGCATTTGCATCTCGTTCTGCAGGCGGCGCAGCAGCGGCGCGCCCGGTGATGTGGACGGCAACCAAGGCGCCACGTCCCCGCCCAGCGCCAGCACGCGCTCGGGCGCGGGGCTGCGCAGGCCCTGCAAAGGCGCGCCGCAGACCAGCCACTGTGCGGGGGTGTCGATGTGCAGTGTCAGGCCGTCTTCGGAGAAATACGGTTGCATGGCGGCGCAGAGGGCTCGAGCCTCGGCTTCATTCAGCCGCAGTTGCCCCGGGTCACTCAGACTCACCTGGGTCTGGCCGACGCCTTGCGGCAGGACCCAGTGCGCGGGAGTGAGAAAGGCCCATGCCATGGCGCTCGCGTTGGGCAAGCCCAAGGCTCGCGCGCGCAATGCGGCCCATGGCGGCGTCTCTGGGTCCAGGCCTTGAGCCCGAGCCAGGACGTCTTCGTCCGCGCCAACCACGCCCTGGGCATCCAAGCGCCGAGTCCGTGGCGTGACCCGATCCAAATGGCTTTGCAGGCCGGGTAGCAGAAGGCCATTCTTGAAGGCGGTGGACAACGCCGCCCTGGCTGCAGGCGCGGCCTCGGCGTCGTCCACCAGGGCATGGGGAATCAGGAGCTGCTGAGAAGGCATGCGCCGATTGTCCTGTACAGTCCCACCGCTTCGAGCAATCCACAAAAGAACCGACAGGACCTGCATGGAATGGCCTTATGAACTGAGCCTGGGCTGGCGCTACACGCGCGCCGGCCGGGCGACGCGGCGCAATGGCTTCATCTCTTTCATTTCAGGGGTGTCGATGCTGGGCATCGCGCTCGGGGTGGCCGCCCTCATCATCGTGCTGTCCGTGATGAACGGCTTTCAGAAAGAGGTGCGTGACCGCATGCTGGGCGTGGTGTCGCACATCGAAATCTATTCCGCCGACGGACTGGCCCTGCCGGACGCTGGGCGCACGCTGGAACTCGTGCGCGAGCACCCACAGGTCGTCGGCGCGGCGCCATTCATCGCCGCGCAGGCCTTGCTGGCCCGAGGCGAGGACATGAAGGGCGCGGTGCTGCGTGGCATCGTGCCCGGCCTTGAAGGCCAGGTGACTGATCTCTCTGGGGGAGTGCAAGGGGATGCCCCCAACGCCAGCGTTCTGGCACGTCTGGTGCCCGGTGAATTCGGCATCGTGCTCGGGCGCGAGTTGGCGCGTCAGCTGGGCGTGCGGGTGGGCGATCCGGTGACGCTGATCGCGCCCAGTGGCCAGGTCACGCCCGCGGGCGTGCTGCCGCGCATGAAGCAAATGACGGTGGTGGGCCTGTTCCATTCCGGCCATTACGAATACGACGCGGGCCTGGCGCTGATGCACGTGGCCGACGCTGCGCGCATCTTCCGGCTGGAGGGGGCTACCGGCATCCGCGTGAAGCTCAAGGACTTGCATCAGGCGCGCGATGTTGCTTCCGACCTGATCGTCAGCCTGACCCGGCAGCAGAACCATGACCTGGTGGTGCGCGACTGGACGCAGCAGAACCGCACCTGGTTCGCCGCCGTACAGCTTGAAAAACGCATGATGTTCATCATCCTCACGCTCATCGTTGCCGTCGCGGCCTTCAACCTCGTTTCCACGCTGGTGATGACCGTGACCGACAAGCGCGCCGACATCGCCATCTTGCGCACGCTGGGCGCCAGTCCGGCCAGCATCATGGGGGTGTTCGTGGTGCAAGGCTCGCTGGTGGGCGTGATCGGCACGTTCGCGGGCTTGGCGCTGGGGCTGGGCGTGGCCTTCAACATCGATGTGCTGGTGCCCGCGCTGGAGCGCTTGCTGCACGCCAGCTTCCTGCCCCAGGACATCTACCTGATCAGCCGCATGCCCAGTGAACCGCTGGCCAGCGACATCGTGCCCATCGCCCTGATTTCCCTGGTGCTGGCTTTCGTGGCCACGCTGTACCCGAGCTGGCGTGCCAGCCGCGTGAATCCTGCGGAGGCCTTGCGTTATGAATGAAACCCCGGTGACGTCTTCGCTGGGCGCCCCGCTCACTTCCCCGATGCCTGCGGGCGGTGCCGTTTTGCAGGCCTCGGGATTGCAAAAGCGCTACACCGAGGGGCGGCTCGACGTGACGGTGTTGCGCGGCGTGGATTTGCAGGTCCGCGCTGGCGAGATCCTCGCCATCGTCGGCGCCTCGGGTTCGGGCAAAAGCACGCTGTTGCACTTGCTGGGCGGGCTCGATGCGCCCAGTGCGGGGCAGGTCCGCTTGATGGATCGGGACTTCTCCACCCTGGCGCCATCGGTGCAAGGGCATTTGCGCAACCAACACCTTGGCTTCGTCTACCAGTTCCATCACCTGTTGCCCGAGTTCAGCGCCCAGGACAACGTGGCGATGCCGCTGTGGATTCGCCGGCTGCCCCGCGCTGACGCAGCGCAACAAGCGGCGCGGGTGCTGGAGGCCGTGGGTTTGGGGGCGCGCTTGATGCATCGTCCCTCCGAACTTTCCGGCGGCGAACGTCAGCGCGTGGCGATCGCGCGGGCGCTGGTCACGCGGCCGGCCTGCGTGTTGGCCGACGAGCCCACCGGCAACCTCGACCGCGGCACCGCGGAAGGGGTGTTTGAGCTGATGTTGCGCCTCGCGCGCGAGCAGGGCACGGCCTTCATCGTCGTCACGCACGACGAAACGCTGGCGGCGCGCTGCCAACGCACGCTGCGGCTCGACCGCGGCTTGCTGGTGAATTGAGGTCGACTCGATACCCATCCCGGGATTTCCGCGCAAGCGCCACGCCTATCGACGCTGCGGGTTTACTTTCCCTTTACCCAGGTTTGCACGTGATGCATCGGCGCGCTACAGCCGGGATTCATCATCCGTGCCGAGCGACTGGATGAGGCGTGACCACACGCCCGCGAAACAGGTTCGCGAAGGAGAGCCTATGAACATGCACCCACGTGATGCGGCTGTTCAGACCGCGACGCTCCCGGTTTCGTCCGTGACGGTCGACGCGCTGGCCCGCGAAATCTATGAGACCGCCCCGCCCGCCGTGCGAGCGCGAATGAAGGCGCACGCCTGTGCGCGCGTGGTTCCCGAGTTGGCGGCTGAAGAACGCGCCCGGCTGTTGCGCTTGCTGACGCAGCCGGACCCGGCCATGCTGGCCGAAATCCAGAGTGAGGAGCCTGACTGGGCGAGCTCCGGCGCGGGCGCTGCCTTGCTGTGGATGGTCGAGGTGGACCATCAAGCCCTCAGACCCACGCGTTTCCCTGGCTGAAGTTCACGGAGCGCGGGCACGGCCGAGGACGAGGCGACCTGATCGTCCCGCGGCGCATCAGGCCACGCGATGGAACCACAGCATGGACAGCGTGGCGCTGGCGATCACCAACAAGGCGCCGAGCAGGGCCAGCAATGCGGTGATTTCAGTTTCCTTCTTTTCGATCGTCAGGCGCGAGCTCAGGGTTTCGTAGACCTGCGTCAATGCCTCGGCCGAGGCCGCATGGAAATACTCCCCGCGTGTTTGCTGCGCGATCTGCTTGAGAGACTCCTCGTCCAGACGCGCGTGCATGGACCAGCCCTCGAAGCCCACCGTCACGCCCTCGACCGTGCCCACGCCCACGGTGTAGACACGCACCCCCCGATCAGCGGCCAGCTTGGCGGCTTCCAGTGGGTCGATGCCTGTGGTGCGTTGACCATCGGTGAGCAGAATGACGGCCGCGGAGCCGTAGGAACCGGGGGCCACGGGCGTGGGCGGTGGACTGGGAGGCGGCATGTCCAGGGATTGGCCGCGAGGCTGCCCAGGGCGGCCAGAGGAGAACTGTCCAAGGTCAATGCCTCCCTCGGGAAAGATGGCTGCCAGCGACAGGACGATGCCGTTGCCGATTGCGGTGCCGCGTTGCAGCTGGAAGCGATCGATGGCCGCGTTCAGGTCTTCGCGGTTGGTTGTGGGCAGTTGCGCGATCTGAGCCGAGCCCGCGAAGGCGACGATGCCGACCTTGACGTGGCGCGGCAGGTCGGCCAAAAAAGCCCGGGCCGCGGCCTGCGCGGCTTCCAGACGGTTGGGTTGAACGTCGGTGGCGCGCATGCTGCCCGACACGTCGATGGCCAACATGATGGTCTCTTGCTGGGTGGGCAGGGCGATCCTCGCCAAGGGGCGCGCGGCCGCCAGCAACAGCGAGGTCAGCGCCAGCAGCAACAGGGCGGGCGGCAGGTGCCGTCGCCAGTGCCGCTGGGGCGCCATGGCCTGTTTGATCAGTGACAGGCTGGCGTAGGGCACGACTTGACGGCGTTTGCGCCGCCACAGCCAGACGTACAAGCCCACCAGCATGGGCAGCGCCAGCAGCATGGGCAGCAACGAGGGCCATAGGAAACTCATGCGACCTCCTTGTCGACCAGGCGCAGCCCGCGGTCTGCCCGCGTAACGGCTCCAGGCCGGTTCGCGCCTGCCCGGTTGCGTCCAGCGCGCAGACGGACGAACCGCAGCAGCGCGGGCAGCAGATCGTCATCCGCTGCCAGTTCGAGCAGGTCAAGACCCGCGCGGGCCAGGCTGTCATGCAGGACCTCCTCGCGCTGCGCGGCCAGGTGCGCGAATCGTTCGCGAAACACCGGGTCCTGAGTGTCCACCAGCAGCACTTCCCCGGTCTCCACGTCTTGCAAGGGCAGCAGGCCAAGGTTGGGCAACTGTCGCTCGAGCGGGTCATAGAGGTGCACGGCCACCACATCGTGGCGGCGTGCCAGATGCGCGCAGGGGCGTTCCCATCCCGGTTCACTCAGGAAGTCCGACATCAGGAAGACCGCGCAACGGCGGCGCAGCAGGTGGTTGGCCGCGTCCAGCAGCTCGTGCAGGCGAGTGGGGCCAGCGTCCGTCTGCGCGGTCTGTTCTGGTGAACTTTGCAGCAGGTGCAGCAACCGCAGCACATGCTGGCGGCTGGTGCCAGGCGGCAGGATGGCACGCACGCCCCGGTCATAGATCAAAGCACCGACGCGGTTGCCTCGTCGTGTGATCAGGCGCGCCAGCACGGCGGCGACGTCCGTCAGTTGCGCGCGTTTGGGGCGTTGGCCTGAACCGAAGTTGAGCGAGGCGCTGAGGTCGATCAGGAACCAAGCGCTGAGTTCACGGTCCTCGGTGTGGACGCGCACATGGGGGTGGCCCAAGCGAGCGGTGACGTTCCAGTCGATGTGGCGCACGTCGTCCCCTTCCTGGTACTCGCGCAGATCGGCCAGGTCCAAGCCCGTGCCCCTCAGCAGGGTGCGGTAGTCGCCCTGCAACAGGCCGTCGAGGCGACGCAGCACTGTCCACTCCAGTCGCTGGAGGGTGTGTTCGGGCGCGCTCCGCAGCTGCATGATTCAAGCGGCTTTGTCGTGCGCCACGACCTTGGCCGGCAGTGGCACGCGCGCCATGATCTGGCCGATGAGCGCGTCGCTGTCCAGGCCCTCGCTCAGCGCCTCATAGGATAGGACGAGGCGGTGTCGCAGCACGTCGGCCGCGAGGTCGCCGAAATCCTCGGGCAACGCATAGTTGCGGCCTCGCAGCAGTGCCAGGGCGCGTGCGCCCTCGACCAGGCTCAAGGTGGCGCGTGGGCTGGCGCCAAAACTCAGCAGGCGTTCCAGTTCCGGCAGGCCCGCGCGTTTCGGTTCCCGGGTCGCGGCGACCAAGCGGACGGCGTACTGCACCAGCACCGGGTCGACATACACCGAGCGGCACCAGGCCTGCAGTCGGGCTAGCTGGGCCGTGTCAGCGACCGCGGCGGGCTGCGCGGCGGCTTCGCCGGACACCGCGCCAGTGACGCGCTGGGCGATCACGAATTCCTCTTCTTCGCTGGGATAGTCCACCAGCACCTTGAACATGAAGCGGTCCACCTGCGCCTCGGGCAAGGGGTAGGTGCCTTCGGTCTCGATGGGGTTCTGCGTGGCCATCACCACATAAGGCGAAGGCAGCGCATGGCTCTCGCCCGCGATGGTGACTTGCCGTTCCTGCATGGCTTCGAGCAGGGCGCTTTGCACTTTGGCGGGCGCGCGGTTGATTTCGTCGGCCAGCAGCAAGTTGGCGAACACCGGGCCCAGCACCGTGCCGAACTCGCCCGTCTTCTGGTTGTAAACGCGCGTGCCCACCAGGTCGGCGGGTACCAGGTCAGGTGTGAACTGGATGCGCTTGAACTGCCCCCGCACCACCTGGGCCAAAGTCTTGACGGTCAGCGTCTTGGCCAGGCCCGGCGCACCTTCGACCAGCAGGTGACCTTGGGCCAGCAAGGCCACCATCACGCGTTCCAGAAAACGGTCTTGCCCGACGACCACGCGCTTGACTTCGTACAACATCTGTTCCGTCAGGCGGGCGGCTTGCGCGGCATCCGCCGGCGTGAGGTTCAGGGGGGGAGCGCTCATGGGGAACCTTTCTGCTCAGAAGGGATGCATGCCCACGGCCGTGGCCGCGTTCTCGATGGGCACGGCGAAGCCGATGCCAATGAAAGTGCGCTGGTCGCTCGGGTTCAGGATGGCGGTCACGATGCCGACCACCTGGCCGTCCAGCGTGACCAATGGCCCGCCCGAGTTGCCGGGGTTGGCTGCGGCATCGAACTGGATCAGGTTGCCGATGACCTGCTTGCCCTCGGGCGAGCGGAAACTGCGCCCCAGGCCCGAGACCACGCCGTTGCTCACCGAGGGGCCGATGCCAAAGGGGAAGCCCACGGCGACCACGCCGTCGCCGGGCCGCAGGCCCGCAGTCGAGCGCAGGGTAGCGGGTTCCATATCGTCGGGCACCCGGCGGGCTTGCAGCACTGCCAGGTCGTTCTCGGTCTGGGTGTTGCTGATGTAGGCCGGAGAGCTGCTGCCGTCGAAGAACGTGACCTCGACGCGTTGGGCGCCGGCGACCACGTGCAGATTGGTGAGGATCACGCCGCTGTTGACGATCACCACCCCCGTGCCGACGCCATGGGGTTCCTCGCCGCCCTTGCCATTCGATGTGAAGCTTTGCACGCGCACGACCGCAGGCGCTATCGCGGCCGCGGCCCGTGCGGCGGGCGAGGGCAGCACGGCCGTCTCCAGCGTCTTGAGCACGGCGGCGTCGATGTCCTGTTGCGTGAGTTTGCGCTCAGTGGGCTGGGGCCACAGGGTCTGGATCAGCAGGCCCAGCAGGGCCGCTACTGCCAGTCCGCGCCAGAAATGCGGTCGCACTCGCTGCGACCACCCGGCAAGCAGCCTGGGAAGCGCACTCGACGGCAGATCTGGCGGCACACGCATGATCGGCTCCTGCGGAAGGGGATGACGAGACGGTAGCACGGACGGGTGGTTTTTGCAGCCCCCGTGATGTACGGGGGTAAGTGCAGAGCCGCGACCGTCACATGCAACGTGGACCGGCGCGCATCGCACCGCCAAGCGTGGGTCTGCCGCCCCAGGGGACCCGCGAAGCTCGTTGACCAGGCCGGTATCGCGTGTTTCAGGCTCGGAATTCGCCGTCGAGGTAGAACCAGCGACCCGCGATGCGGAGGAATCGGCTGACTTCGTGCAGGCGGGTGGCACGCCCGCCCAGCTTGCTGCGTGCCACGAACTCCACCGTGCCGCGGTCGCCATCTTCCTGTGCTGCGCGCACCTCCAGGCCCAGCCACCGCGTCGCGGGGTCAAGATGCAGCGCAGCCGGACGCGTGTCTGGATGCCAAGTGGCCAGCAGGTAGTCCTTGCGTCCAAGCACAAAGGCGCTGTAGCGAGAGCGCATCAGCGCCAAGGGGCTGGGTGCCGGAGGCGCCAACGGGCTGGCGGACTGCGGGCTGTCGTCCTCTGGGGCCTTCCCGTGCCAGCGTTCGCAGCAGCTCGCGTAGCGCAAGCCTCTGCCACAGGGGCAGTGGGTCGTGGCCGGCATGTTCGTCATAGCCGCAACTCCCAGGTTTCACCGACCAGGCGCTGGCCGAAGCTCTCGTGCGGCTCGCTGGCGATGAGCTTGTAGCCCGCCTGGGCGTAAAGGGCGCGCGCGGGGATGAGAATGCTGTTGGTCCACAACCGGATGCGCTCATAACCGGCCGCTCGCGCGAATCGTGTGCACTCGTCCACCAATTGCTTGCCGATGCCTAAGCCCCGTGCTGCGGGTTCCACGATCAACAGGCGCAGCTGGGCCACGCCGGGCTCAGGCTGTCCCCGGGTTTCGTCCTGCGCCTGCACGAGGAAAACGCAGCCCAATGGGGGGCCTGGGGCATGGGCCGTGTCGCCGGTTGCCTCCGGGGTGAGCGAGGTGTCGATGCGCTCGGCGATCCAGGCGCATTCGCGCCGGGGGTCCAAGTGATCGATGTAGTCCGCGCCGATGCGCGCGACCATGGCCTCGAAGCGGGCATCCCAACCGTGCTCCTGTGCGTACAGCGCGGCGTGGCGCGAAATCATCCAGCCGACGTCGCCCGGGCGCAGTCCGCGCAAGCGCACGGTGCCCGTTTGACGACGATCCAGCAAGGATTCGATGCGCTGGGCGGCGTACAGCAGCTCCTGCTGCTCGCTTTCCGACAGCGGCGCGAGCAAGGCGCTCATCTGAGCTTGGGCGCGTTGCTCCAGCGGCGCCAGTGCGCGTTGGCCTGCCAGGGTGAGGGTCAGCAAGGTTTGTCGGCCGTCGTGCGCCGCGCGCTCGGCCTTCACCAGCTTGCGCTCTCGCAGGCCGGCAACCAGGCGGCTCAGGTAGCCCGCGTCCAGTTGCAGGGTTTCCGCTAGCGCTGTGGCGGTCAAACCAGGCGTGTGCGCCAGTTCCCAGAGCACGCGCGACTCGGGCAGGGAAAACGACGATGCCAGCAGGCGATCCTGCAGCACGCCGATGCGGCGCGTGTAAAAGCGGTTGAAGGCGCGCAGGGTCGCGGCGCGGTTGGCCGAGGTCGGGTCGGCCGATGGGGAGGCGTGGTTCATGAGGCCAGTGTGGCGTAAATACTTGCTTTTGGCAAGTATTCAGCCGGATCGTCCGCTTGCGGCATCATCCTTGCCATGACGTCGCCTCGAGACACCTTTATCGACACACACGCGCACCTTGACGCGCCCGAGTTCGTGTCGGACCTCGCCGAGGTGCGGGCTCGCGCACGTGACCGGGGCGTGATGTGTTGCGTGCTGCCCGCGGTGCAAGCGCGCGATTTCGAACGCGCGCGTGCCCTGGCACACGAGTTCGGTGATGCTTACGCCCTGGGCATCCATCCCCTGTTCGTGCCAGCGGCCGAAGATGACGATTTGGCCCGCCTGGACCAAGCTCTGACGCGGCATCGGGACGATCCTCGGCTGGTGGCCGTGGGCGAGATCGGGTTGGACCTGTTCGTGCCCGCCTTGTGCGAGGAACCCTTGCGGACGCGGCAGTTGTTCTTCTACCGGGAGCAACTCAAGCTCGCGAAAAAGCACCGCCTGCCGGTCATCCTGCATGTGCGGCGTTCGGCCGACCTGCTGCTCAAGGGCTTGCGGGATTTTGCTGAGCCGGGTGAGTCCTGGCATGGCATCGCGCACGCCTTCAATGGCAGCTTGCAGCAGGCGCAGGCTTTCATCGCCCTGGGGTTCAAGCTGGGCTTTGGCGGTGCGCTCACCTATGAGCGCGCCACGAAACTGCGGGAGTTGGCGCGTGTCTTGCCGCTGGAGGCCGTGGTGTTGGAAACCGATGCGCCAGATATCCCTCCGCACTGGCTTTACACCACGGCTGCGCAACGCGATCAAGGCCTGGCCCAGGGGCGCAACGAGCCCGGCGAGTTGCCGCGCATCGCGCAGGTTCTGGCCGAGTTGCGTGGCTTGGAACTTGCCCAGTTGGCGCGCGACACGCGGGCCAATGCCTTGGCGGCTTTGCCTCGCTTGCGCACCCTTTTGGGGGCGACCGATCTTGCAACGTCATGACGCGACTGACCGGCTTGGCGCCCATCGTCGGCCCGGAGACACGCCTGTTGGTTTTGGGCAGTTTCCCCAGTGTTGCCTCCCTGCGCGACCAGCAGTATTACGCGCATCCGCAGAACCATTTCTGGAAAATCCTCCAGGCGCTGTGGCCTGAGTTCCCTCTGCCCGAGGTCAGCGATTACGCGGCGCGTTGCGCCTGGGTACGGGCTCGGGGTCTGGGCATTTGGGATGTGTACGCGAGCTGTGAGCGGCAGGGTAGCTTGGACAGCGCGATCCGAGATGCCGTGGTGAATGACTTTTCGGCGCTAGTGGCCACCTGCCCGCAACTCAAGGTGATCGCGCACAACGGCGGAGAAAGTTTCAAGCATGCCAAGCACACGGCGGCGCTGGGCTTGCCGGTCGTGCGACTGCCGTCCAGCAGTCCTGCCAATGCAAGTTGGAGCCTGGAGCGCAAGCGGGCCGCCTGGTACGACGCGGCCGTCCAAGCCGGACTGCTCTGAGGCGACGCGGGCAGGCGTCGCGTAGATAATGCCGGCACCTTGAAAGCAGCATCCGTTCCTTACCTGCCCGACGTCCAGTTTTCCGACGAAGGGCGCATTCGACACCTGCACCTGGACAGCATCTGGATCCAGGGCTCCATGGATTTGCGTGACCCGGTGCGCCTGGTGCACGAGTATGTGCAACGCATGATGGCCTGGTTGCTGTTCGTGGAGCCTGACAGCGTGCAACGTCGGCGCGCCATGCAATTGGGCCTGGGGGCGGGTTCGCTGACGAAGTTCTGCGTCAAGGTGTTGCGCATGCCGACCACGGTCATTGAGCTGAACCCTGGCGTGTTGAATGCTTGTCGGGGCTGGTTCCACCTGCCCGAGCCAGGGCCTCTGCTGGAAATCGTCCTGGCGGATGCGGAGCGGGAAATTGATGATCCCAAGTGGTGGGGCACGGTGGACGCCTTGCAGGTCGACCTCTATGACCACGAGGCTGCTGCACCCGTGCTCGACAGCGTGGCGTTCTATGCCGGGTGCCGACGTCTCTTGACCGAGCAGGGCTGCATGACGGTCAACCTGTTTGGCCGCCGCGCGAGTTTCCATCAGAGCGTGGCTCGCATGGCAGAGGCATTTGGGCGCTCGGCGCTGTGGCGCTTCAAGGCCACCCGCGAGGGCAATACCGTGGTACTGGCTTTCAATGGCGCAACGGGCGGCGGTGATCCAGGAGCCGTGCTGCGCGAGCGCACGGCACGGGTCGCCTTGAGTGCGCGTGCCGAGGCGATCGAGGCGCGCTGGGGTCTGCCCGCGCTGAAATGGTTGAAAGGCTTGGAGCCAGTGTTTGACACCGAGACCCCCTCACCCCAGAAGGACTGAGGGGCTGTGGGGCGTGTGGTGAGCGGGCTCCCTGGCCTCGACTTGCCACGATCGAGGCTTCGTGGGTGTGCAAGCAGGGGCGATGCGAGCGCCCCACACAAGTGGGTGAGCAAAACGTAAAGAAGCGTAAAGAGGGATTGTTCGCATCCCGCAATAAGCGACATGATGGGTCACGATGCCGTCGCGGAGCCCCGGTTTGCCGGTGAAATGCATAGGCTTGACGGGAGAAGCAAGGGTTTATAGGGAGAATCCAGAACAAATCCCTAGGGTGATCAGGTGCAGAATGTGCCCCTTTTGGGCTGGGGGTTATCCCCGGCCGGTTCAGGAGAAGTTTGCGTGAAAGTGATCAAGAGCGAGAAGGATTTCTTCTCGGGCCTGATGTTTGTCATCGTGGGCGGCGCCTTTGCGATTGGCGCGAGGGAATACACCATAGGAACCGGCGCGCGCATGGGGCCGGGCTATTTCCCGCTTCTGCTGGGCATCTTGCTGACCGTGCTGGGCTTGCTCGTGATGATCAAGGGCTTGCGCAAGTCCCAGGATGGCGCGGGTGACAAACTGGGCAAGGTGGCTTGGAAACCGCTGGTGTTCGTGATCAGCGCCAACTTGTTGTTCGGGGTGTTGTTGGGCGGGCTTCCCATCATCGGTCTGCCGTCTTTTGGTTTGATCGTCGCCATCTATGCGCTGACCATCGTCGCTGGCATGGCTGGCGAGCACTTCTCTCTCAAGGGTTCGCTGATTTTGTCCACCATTCTGGCCGTTGCCAGCTACGTGGCGTTCGTGAAGCTGCTGAATCTGCAGTTCCAGGTCTGGCCCGCATTCATCACCGGTTAAGGGGTCCGCATCATGGAATTGTTTGATCACCTGTCGATGGGTTTTGGCGTTGCCTTTACCTTTCAGAACCTCATCTACGCTCTGATCGGTTGCGTGCTGGGCACACTGATCGGCGTGCTGCCGGGCGTGGGCCCCGTGGCCACCATCGCCATGTTGCTGCCCGCCACCTACGCCTTGCCGCCGGTGGCCGCGCTCATCATGCTGGCCGGCATTTATTACGGCGCGCAGTACGGCGGCTCGACCACGGCCATTCTGGTCAATCTGCCGGGCGAGTCTTCCTCGGTCGTCACCGTCATCGATGGCTACCAGATGGCCCGCAAAGGCCGGGCCGGGCCCGCTCTGGCCGCCGCCGGGATTGGCTCCTTCTTCGCAGGTTGCGTGGGAACTTTGGTGCTGGCGGCTTTCGCGGTGCCTCTGACGGAAGTGGCTTTCAAGTTCGGCCCTGCGGAGTATTTCTCGCTGATGGTGCTGGGCCTGATCGGTGCCGTCGTGCTGGCCTCGGGTTCCTTGCTCAAGGCGATTGCGATGATCGTGCTCGGTCTGTTGCTGGGTCTGATCGGCACGGACGTGAATTCAGGCGTTGCGCGTTACAGCTTCGATATTCCCGAGCTGACGGATGGCATCGGTTTCATCGTGATCGCCATGGGTGTGTTCGGTTATGGCGAGATCATCCAGAACCTTTCTCACTCGGAAGAGAAGCGGGAAGTGTTCACGGGCAAGGTCAAGAACATCTACCCGACGCTTCAAGACCTGAAGCTGATGGCACCGGCCGTGTTGCGCGGCACCACGCTGGGCGCTTGCTTGGGCATTCTGCCGGGCGGCGGCGCGCTGTTGTCGTCCTTCGCGGCCTACACGCTGGAAAAGAAAACCAAGCTCAAGCCGGGCGAAGTGCCCTTCGGTCAAGGCAATATCCGCGGTGTCGCGGCGCCCGAATCCGCCAACAATGCAGGTTCTCAGACTTCTTTCATTCCCCTGTTGACGCTGGGCATTCCGCCCAACCCGGTGATGGCGCTGATGGTGGGGGCCATGACCATCCACAACATCCAGCCGGGTCCGCAGGTGATGACCAGCAACCCCGAGCTGTTCTGGGGTCTGATCGCGTCCATGTGGATCGGCAACTTGATGCTGATCATCCTGAATCTGCCGTTGATCGGGATGTGGATCAAGTTGCTGGCTGTGCCCTACAAGTGGCTGTTTCCGTCCATCGTGCTGTTCTGCGCGATTGGCGTCTACTCCACCAATAACAACACCTGGGACATCTGGATGGTGGCTTTGTTCGGCATCGTCGGGTACGGCTTCATCAAGTTGGGCGTGGAGCCCGCCCCCTTGCTGCTGGGTTTCATCCTCGGACCCATGATGGAAGAGAATCTGCGGCGCGCCTTGCTGCTGTCACGAGGGGACTGGGCTGTGTTGTTGACCCGGCCGATTTCCGCGAGCTTGCTGGCCGTGGCTGCCTTGCTGCTCATCATCGTGCTCTTGCCTGCGGTCAAGTCCAAACGCGAAGAAGCGTTTGTCGATGACTGATAAGCTCGGGTGAGCAGACCCACAAGTAAAAAACGGCGCTGCGGCGCCGTTTTTTTCTTTCTCCCAGTTCCTGCAGAGAGCCACGCTATGTCCTTCAGCTACAGCAATCCTTACCCCAGCACGCGCCTGCCGGTGTTTGCTCGCAACATCGTTTCCACCTCGCATCCTCTGGCCGCCCAGGCTGGCCTGCGCATCCTGCAACGGGGCGGCAATGCCGTGGATGCCGCCATCGCCGCGGCGGCGGCCATGACCATCGTGGAGCCGGTGAGCAATGGCTTGGGCAGCGATGCCTTCGCCATTCTCTGGGATGGTCAGCAACTGCATGGCCTCAACGCATCGGGTCGCGCGCCGCAGACCTGGACGCCCGACTACTTCCGCCGCAAGTACGGCGCCGATGCGCTGAACCCGCCCAAGCGGGGCATGGACAGCGTGACCGTGCCGGGTGCGGTGGCTGGCTGGGTGGCCCTGAGCGAGCGCTTCGGCAAGCTGCCTTTCGCCGATCTGATGGCGCCTGCCATCGACATTGCCGAGCGCGGTTATCTGATGCCGGTGGTGGTGCAGCAGAAATGGGCCGCAGCCACGCCCGAGCTGCAAGGCCTGCCGGGTTTTGCAGCGAACTTCCTCCCCTGGGGCCGCGCGCCCGAGGTGGGTGAGCTGTTCAAGTTCACGGCCGCGGCGCGCGGCCTGCGCGCCATCGCCGACACCAAGGGTGCGGCTTTTTATGGCGGTGAAATCGCCGAGGCGATCGTCAAGTTCTCGGTACAAAACGGCGGTAGCCACGCGGTGAGCGACTTCGCGAACTACAAGCCGGAATGGGTGAAACCGATCTCTCAGGATTACCGTGGCCACACCTTGCACGAGATTCCGCCCAATGGCCAGGGCATCACGGCCTTGATCGCCTTGGGCATCCTTGCCCAATTCGACCTCAAGAGCCTGCCCGTGGACAGCACCGCTTCGCAGCATCTGCAGATTGAGGCCATGAAGCTCGCCTTCGCGGATGTCTACCGCTACGTGGCCGAGCCGGGCAAGATGGAGGTGACGGCGGCGCAGCTGCTGGACCCGGCCTACCTGGCTCAGCGCGCCAAGTTGATCGACATGAAGAAGGCGCAGGATTTCGGTGCCGGCAACCCGGTCAAGGGCGGCACCATCTACCTGACCGCGGCCGACGAGAGCGGCATGATGGTCAGCTTCATCCAGAGCAACTTCATGGGGTTTGGCTCGGGCTGCGTGGAGCCGACCTTTGGCATCAGCCTGCAGAATCGCGGCCACGGCTTCACGCTGGACGCCAAGGCCGCAAACCCTGCCAATCTGGTCGCGCCGGGCCAGCGGCCCTTCCACACCATCATCCCGGCCTTCCTCACCAAGAATGGTCAGCCCGTGATGAGCTACGGCGTGATGGGCGCCAACATGCAGCCGCAAGGCCATGTGCAGACCCTCGTGCGCATGCTGGACTACGGCCAGAACCCGCAGACTGCCTGCGACGCGCCGCGCTGGCGCTACAACGCGGGGCTGGAGATCAACGTCGAGCAGCAGATGCGCGCCGACACCGTGGCCGGTCTGGCCGCCTTGGGCCACCGCATGGAAGTCATCAACGACAACTACCAGGATTTCGGCGCGGGCCAGTTCATCTGGCGCATGGGCGATCCGGGTGTCGAGGGCTACATGGCCGCCAGCGATGCTCGGCGTGATGGCTTGGCCGCAGGCTACTGAGTCAGCGCATGTCGAAAGTGTGTTGATGCAGGCGGCGCTCTCAAACAAAGGAGACCGGGCCACCGGTCTGGTCTATGCCACCGTGGGCGCGGTGGCCTTCAGCGGCAAGGCCATCATCGTCAAGCTGGCCTACCGCCACGGCGTGGACGCGGTCACGCTGCTGATGTACCGCATGCTGTTTGCCTTGCCCATTTTCCTGGGCATGGCCTGGTGGAGCGGTCGGGGCCAGGCCCCGCTGACCCGCAAGGACTGGCTGGGCATCCTGGGTCTTGGGCTCACCGGCTACTACCTCGCGAGCTTCCTTGATTTCGCCGGTCTGGCCTACATCACGGCCTCGCTGGAGCGGCTGATCCTCTACCTCAACCCGACGATCGTCATGTTGCTGGGCTGGCTGCTCTATCGCAAGGAAGTCACCGCGCGGCAGATGCTGGCCATGGCCATCAGCTACGCGGGCGTGCTCCTGGTCTTCGGGCACGAGGTGAGCTTGCAGGGCAGCCATGTGCTGCTGGGCGTGCTGCTGGTCTTCGGCAGCGCGATCAGCTATGCGGTCTACCTGGTTTACAGCGGTCAGATGGTGCAGCGCCTGGGCACCCTGCGGCTCGTGGGTTGGGCGACCTCGGCCGCGTGCGTGTTCTGCATCGCGCAGTTCCTGCTGCTGCGGCCGGTCTCGGCCATGCTGGTGGCCCAGCCGGTGCTCTGGCTTTCCTTGCTCAACGCCACGGCCTGCACGGCCGTGCCCGTGCTGCTGGTGATGATGGCGATCAAGCGCATCGGACCGGCGGCCGCGGCCCAGGCCGGCATGGTCGGCCCGCTGTCCACCATCCTGATGGGCGCGCTGCTGCTCGATGAGCCGCTGACCTTGTGGGTGCTGGCCGGCACGGCGCTGGTGCTCAGCGGAATTTTTCTTTTCAGCAAAAAATAAAAGGAATCACCATGGATTTGGGCATTAAGGGCAAATGGGCGCTGGTGGGTGGCGCGAGCAAGGGCCTGGGCTACGGCTGCGCGCACGCGCTGGCCAAGGAGGGCGTGAACGTCGTCATCGTCGCGCGCGGCAAGGATGCCTTGCTCGACGCAGCGACCCGGCTGAAGTCGGAGTGCCCGGGCGTTGAAGTCATCGCCGTGCCGGTGGACATCACCACGCCCGAGGGGCGCGCGGCGATCTTCGCCGAACGCAAGGACTACGACATCGTGGTCACCAACGCGGGAGGCCCACCGCCCGGTGATTTCCGCAGCTGGGATCGCGAGGCCTGGATCAAGGCCGTGGATGCCAACATGCTCACGCCCATTGAGCTGATCAAGGCCACCATCGACGGCATGGCCGTGCGGGGCTATGGGCGCATCGTCAACATCACCTCCAGCGCGGTCAAGGCGCCCATCGACATCCTGGGCTTGTCCAATGGCGCGCGCAGCGGTCTCACGGGATTCGTCGCGGGCTTGGCGCGCAACCCGCAAATCGCTGGCAAGGGCGTGACGCTCAACAACCTGTTGCCCGGTGCCTTTGATACGGATCGCTTGAAAGCCACCATGGTGGGCGCCGTGCAGAAGACCGGCAAAACGCTGGAAGAAGTGGCCGATGCCCGCCGCCAGACGATCCCCGCCCGCCGCTTCGGTTCTTCCGAGGAGTTCGGCGCCATCTGCGCTTTCCTGTGCAGCGTGCAGGCGGGCTACATCAATGGCCAGAACGTGTTGGCCGATGGCGGGGCTTATCCGGGCACGTATTGAGGCTCACCCCCAGGCCCCGCGCCTCGTTGGGCGCTGCGCCGGGTGCCTACGCCAGAGGCGTGGGCCCTTCGGTCTGTCCAAGCCTGCGCAGGCAGGCTTGGAGCCGCAAACCTCGGCCCCTTGCAGGGGGCCGCTCCCAGTCGCCCGGCAAAGCCGGTTCCACGGGAGCCTGCGGTTTTGGAGGGCACCGATGCAAAGGCGCTTGCGCTGGCCAGTTATCGCTTTGATGCAACCATCACGCCACCGATCAGCAGCAGGAAGGCTGCGCCGTGGTAGAGCTGCGGCATTTCACCCAGTAGTAGCGCTGAGAGCATGGCGGTGAAGAAGGGAATGAAGCAGATGAAAAAGCTGGCGATGGTGGGGCCCGCCCGCCGCACCGCCGCGCCCCAGGAACGGTAGGCCAGAACAGCCGGGCCGATCACCACGAAGAGCAAGGCGAGGCCCAGTGGCCAGCCCCAAACGATGGGGTGGTCGGAGAGCGCGGTTTCGCCCACCGCGAAGAGGCCGGCCCAGACCGAGCCGTACAGGGTTTGAGCGAACAGGAAGGCGGCCCAGTCGCCCCGGATGGCCTGAGGTTCACCCTGGGGCCGAACCAGCATCCAGCTGTAGATGGCCCAGCAGATGGTGGCCATCAAGATGTAGAAGTCACCCGGCAACAGGTGGAAGTTGCGCAGTGTGTCCAGGCTGCCACGGCTGAGCACGAGCACCACGCCCGCGATGGACAGCAACGAACCCGCCATCTGGCGGCGCGAGACCGGTTCCTTGAAGAAGACGCGGCCCACCAGCTGCATCCAGATCGGCATGCTGCTGCCCACCAGGGTCATGTTGATGGGCGATGAGGTTTGCAGCGCCATGTACTGCAGCGCGTTGTAGGCGCCCACGCTGAAGAGACTCAGCCAGGCAAAGCGCCAGCGATGCGCCCACAGTCCACTGCCGGGGCTTAGGACCCAGGCGGCCAGAGGCAGCAGCACGAGGCTGGCCAGCGACCAGCGCAGGAAGTTGAACATCAGGGGCGGCACCAGGTCCACGACCAAGCGGCCGACGATGGCATTGCCAGCCCAGAGGATCTGCGGCAAAGTGAGCAATGCGAGGGTGGAGAGGGTGAGGCTGTGGGAGCGAGCGTTGGATGCGTCTGACATGACCCGCACTGTAGCAAGCGCGCAGCCTGTGCCCGCGCCACGGTGTCGCGCAGGGGCGCCATGCCACTGCGACACATCGGGCGGCCCCTTAGAATGCCTCGGCTTTTGCAACGAGGAGATGTTTCCCCATGAGTGAGATCCGTTCCCGCGCTGTTCGCATCGACAAGAGCGGCGGCCCGGAAGAGATGAAGGTGGTCGAGGTGTGGGTGGGCGAACCGGGTCCGGGCGAAATCCGCATCCGTCACCACGCGGTCGGTCTGAATTTCATCGACGTCTACCAGCGCACGGGTCTTTACCCTTTTCCCATGCCTCTGCAATTGGGCATGGAGGGCGCTGGCGTGGTGGAAGCCGTGGGCGCCGGTGTCACGCATCTCAAGGTCGGAGACCGCGCGGCCTACGCCAGCCAGCCGCCGGGCGCCTATTGCGATGTGCGCGTGATGCCCGCGAAATGCGTCTGCAAGTTGCCCGACAGCATTTCCTTCGAGACCGGCGCGGCCATGATGCTCAAGGGCCTGACCGCGCAATACCTGCTCAGGAAGACACTGCCGGTCGACGGACTGCAGCGCGGTGACTTCGTGCTTTTCCATGCGGCCGCGGGCGGCGTGGGCCAGATCGCCTGCCAGTGGGCGCGTGAGCTGGGCTTGCAACTGATCGGCACCGCGGGCTCCGACGCGAAGTGCGCCTTGGCCAAGGCCAACGGGGCGGCGCACGTGATCAACTACAACACCGAGGACTTCCTGGTGCGCGTCAAAGAAATCACCGGGGGGCAGGGCGTGAAGGTGGTCTACGACAGCGTGGGCAAGGACACCTGGGACAAATCCCTGGACTGCCTGCGGCCCTTCGGGCTGATGGCGAGTTTTGGCAACTCCTCGGGTTCACCCGTGCCCTTCGCTCCGGGGCTGCTGGGGCCCAAGGGCTCCATCTATGTGACGCGCCAGACCTTGTTCACCCACATCGCCACGCGCGAGAGCACCCAGGCCATGGCGGACGAGCTGTTCGCGGTCGTGGCCAGTGGCAAGGTGAAAATCAACATCGACCAGCGTTACAAGCTGGAAGACGTGCAGCAGGCTCACCGCGACCTCGAGGCGCGCAAGACCACGGGTAGCACGATCTTGACGCTGTGATTCGAGGCGCGTGCTTGATGTGGACCCGGAGTCCGTCTCAATGACGGAGCTGCTGCGCTACCAGCGCGCCCCCTTGCGAGTGCGTGATCCGTTGTGGCTGCGCATAGGTGCGGCGGCGCCCCTGCGCATTGGCTCGGTCGTGCCCGAGGTGGCGCACGCGCTGGCCCTGGCCTCTTTCGAGGCGGGTTGGTGCATCCACGCCTTCAGCCGTCCTGATGCGACGTTGGCCACCTTGGCGCAAACCTTGCGCGAGCGTGGCTTGCTCGGTGCCTGGCGTGACGAATTGCTGCCGGTGCATCCCGATTCGGAGGGCGTGCAACTCGGCGAACCCGTCGCTCGGATCGAACGCGCCGCCGTGCGCGCGCTGGGCATCGCCACACGCGCGGTGCACCTGCACGGCGTGTCCGTCCGCGAAGGCGAACCCCAGGGGATCTGGGCACAACTGAGGTCCAAGGACAAAGCCAATGACCCGGGGCTGTGGGACACCTTGATGGGGGGGATGGTCAGCGCGGCGGATACGCTGGAGCAGGCCCTGGCCCGCGAGACCTGGGAAGAAGCCGGGCTCAGGCTGGATGTCCTGCACGATGTGGTTTACGCGGGCGTGCTCGATATCCGCAAGCCCAGCGACGGCGTCACTGGGGTGGGCTACACGGTGGAGCGCATCGACTGGTACCGTTGCACGGTGCCGCTGGGGGTCGAACCCGTCAACCAGGATGGCGAAGTGGAGCGCTTCGAACTCGTGTCCCCTCATCGCGTGCGCGCGGACGTGGCGGCGGGGCGGTACACGCTGGAAGCAGCGCTGATACTCGCGCCGGATCTGATTCAGCCAGCAGGCTGAGCTTTGCGCCGCTAACGCAGCAACGCCAGCACGCCCTGAGGGGTCTGGTTGGCCTGCGCCACCATGGCGGTGCCCGCTTGCTGCAGCACTTGCGCGCGCGACAGCGCGGCGGTTTCCCGTGCGAAGTCCGCATCCACGATGCGCGAGCGGCTCGCGCTCAGGCTCTCGGCGGAGATCTGCAGGTTGGCGATGGTTTGCTCCAGGCGCGACATCTGCCCCCCTAAATTGGCGCGCAGGCGGCTGGTGTATTCCAGCGCCTGATCCATGCGCAAAATGGCCTTGCTGGCGCCGTTGACGTCGCTGATGTCCACATCCGTCAGATTCAGCGCGCCCAGGTTCATGCCACCGATGGCCGCGTCGATGGTCTGCTTGGCGTTGGCCCCGATGTGAAAGCGCAGGATATTGCCGGTGCCGCCCCCGCTGCTTTCTTCCCACTCCTTCCAGACTTCGTTGAAGCCCGACAGTACATTGGTGCCGATGGTGCTGCCAACGTCGTTGACGATGTCTTCCGCGCTCATGGACGGGCCACCATCCACATCCGTGCCTCCGATGGCCCCGGTGTCGGCGTTGCCGAAATTGAAGGTCGAGATGAACGCCGCTTTGTTGGCGTTGAAGTCGGCCACGAAAGCGGCCGTGCTGGCGTACGACGTCACGGCCGCGAATGCGTCGTCCAGGGTTTGACCGGGCGTGCCCTGCAGGTACTGCAGCATGTCCTTGACGCCGTTGCCGCCCGTCATGGTGTGCAGGTAGCGCACGGCGGTGTAGGCCGACGAATAGTCCACGCTGGTGCCGCCCCAGGCCGAGATGTTGTCGGCCAAGGTGGCGGGCACACCATCGGCCTGCACCCGTTCGTCAGCGCCATGGATGAATTCGGCCACGCCTTCCAGGAACCAGGTGGCGCCACCATCGTTGGCCAGTTCGCCCCAGCTCTGCCCCGTGGCCATGATGGCGTGCACCATTTCATGGGCAATGATGCGGTCGCTGTAGAACGGCGCCGTGCCTCCGTTGGGCAGGTTCGGCGGAACGAAATCCGCCATGTCGATTTCCAGCGTGATGTTGGTGCCCGGGCCACTGGGGCCGACGAGCGACGTGACCCTCGCCGCGGTGCCGCCCGCGCCATCGGTGAAGACGCTCAGGTCGATGGTGAAAGTGTTGCCGCTGCCCGCGATGCCATAGGCGGCCTGGATCATCTTCTCGGTGTTTTCCAGCCAGCCGCCTTGCAGTCCCTCGATCACCGCGTCCTTGTCCAAGTCACCCGTGGTGCCACCGCCCACCATCTTGTTGCGGAACTGGTCGAACACCTTGAGTGTGTTGAATTCGGTGGTCACGCCCACCCGGTCAATCTCGGCCAGCAATTGGCTCACCTCCAACTGCAAGGACCGCCGGTCCGACGCCGAATTGGTCGCGTTGGCGGACTGGATCGACAGTTCACGTATGCGCTGTAGCGCACCGGACACGTTCGAAATGGCGCCTTCGGCCGTTTGAAGCAGCGACACCGCGTCGTTCGCATTGCGCATGGCCTGCTGCTGCCCGCGGATCTGGCTGGTGAAGCGTTCCGAGATGGCCAGGCCCGCGGCATCGTCGCGGGCGCTGTTGACGCGCAGGCCGCTGGACAAGCGCTGGATCGTGGTCGTGAACGCGGCATCGCTGCCGGCCAGATTCCTCCGGGCCGTCAGCGACAGCATGTTGGTGTTGATCGTCAGAGCCACGGGCTGCGCGGGTTGGATGTGTCCTCGGGGGCCGTCTTCCTCGATCATTCCGGCCACGACACAAGCCGCCGGTCAGAAACAGGCGGGCAGATGAGGGGGCCTCATCCTCGTTTTCGGCGCGCCTGAGGGCAACTTGAGGGTTTGATTCGCGGAAAAGCGGGGTGCCCCGGGCGCCGAGAGGGCGCTGCCGGAGAACCCAAGGTGAGCCCGCTCGGAGGCGGGGTCAATTCTTTTGCGAGGGGGCTTCGGGCGGCATGCGCAGCCGCGTGGGGGCGAGCGCCCCGGCCGAATCCAAGATCGGGTAGGCGATGGAGCAGATGTGCGAGTTGATGCGCTTGAGATCGCTGATCAAGTCCAGGTGCAGCGAACTGGTTTCCATGCTCTGCACGGTCTGCCCGCTCAGGCGTTCAAGATGGCTGGTGGCGTAGGCGCGCTCCAGATCGCGAAAGCGCATCTTTTCCTCGATCAGGCGCTGCGCGTCGCGCACATTGCCGTTGAGGAACACGCTCATGCCCAGGTTCATGTTGGCGATCAGGCGGCCGTGCATCTCGCAGATCTCGGCCATGCCGGCTTCGGAGAAGGCCCGTCCTTTGCGGATCTTCTTGTCTTCGATGTCGAGCAGGATGCGCTCCACGATGTCGCCGATCTGCTCCATGTTGATGGTGAAGCTGATGATGTCGGTCCAGCGGCGGCTGTCGGCCTCATTCAACTGCTGGCGCGAGAGCTTGGTCAGGTAGTACTTGATGGACGAATAGAGGCTGTCCACCGTGTCGTCCATCTTGCGAAGTTCCTCGGCCAGCTTGAGGTCGTTGTCCTTGATGACCGCGAGCACGCCGCGCAGCATGGTCTCCACCACGTCAGCCTGGTGGATCGCCTCGCGCGCCGCGCAGGAAATCGCGAGCGAAGGCGTCGCCAGCGCGGACGGGTCGAGGTGCTGGGGGCGCTCCAGCGCGGAGGCCTTGTTGCGTGGCAGCAGGCGTTCGACCCAGCGCGCGACGGGGTGGGTCAGCCCCACGAAGATCAGCGCCGTTGCGATGTTGAAGCTCAGATGGAACAGCACGGTAAGCAGGGCCGGGTCTTGCACATGCAATTGCGCGCCACCTAGCCAATACGGCACCAGGGGAATGGCCACCAGCACGCCCAAGCCCTTGAAGATCAGGTTGCCCAGCGGCACCTGGCGCGTGCTGGGGCTGGCGCGCAGGGTGGTCAGCACCGCCAGCAGGCCGCTGCCCAGGTTGGCGCCCAGCACCAGGCCCAGCGCCACGTCCACCGTGATGACCTGCAGTGCCAGGGTTGCGACCAGCAGCACGACCGCCAGACTGGAATAGGCCAGCACGGTCAGCGTCGCACCAATCACGATTTCCAGCAGCCGGTCGCTCGCGAGCTGGCCGAGTATGAGTTGCACGGCCGGATTGCGGGTCAGCGTCGTCGTGGCCTCGCCCACCAGTTGCAGGGCCAGCAGCATCAGGCCCAGGCCGATCAGCACACGGCCCACGTCACCCATGGTCGTGCCCTGGCGCGCGATGAAGAGCGTGACGCCCAGGAAGATGAACAGCGGCGACAGCCAGGACAGATCAAATGAGAAGACCACCGCCATCAGGCTGGTACCCATGTCCGCGCCCAGCATCACGGCCAGCGCGGCGGGCAGGGCGATCAGGCCCTGGCCGACGAAGGCCGAGGTGATCAGCGCGGTGGCGGTGCTGGACTGCACGACCGCCGTGACGCCCAGGCCCGAAAGCATGGCCGTGAAACGGTTGCCCATGCTGGCGGCCAGGAAGTGCCGCAGATTGCTCCCGAAGACGCGCAGCACGTTGGTGCGCACGAGGTGGGTGCCCCAGACCAGCAGCGCGATGGCTGCGAGCAGATTCAGCAAATGCTTCATGAAATACCGTGCTTGTAGTTATTTTTGAAAACGCGTGCGTCGCGTGTCCCTTCCGATGCAAGCAGTGCGGCGGGCGTTGGTAAGTACAAGAGGTTCCGTGCTCGATGGGAGCCCGCGAGGGGCGTGACCTGATTACGCCGCTTCCTGATGGCCGCGCATGAAAAAAGGCGCCGCCCAAGCATGATGTGCAAGCATACTCCTGATTTTGAGTCCAACTGCCACGCCCCTATGGTGGGAGGAGGTGTGTTGGAGAGGCATGGCTGAGGCGCCAGGGCTCTCGGTCTGGTCAATCGATCAATTGACCACCATCATGGAAGGGGAATGGCCCAGGATGGCGGCCGCTGGCCGCGATGTGACTCACCAAGCGTCCGCCTCTCGGCAAAGCGTGCAGGGCAAAGCCGGGCGGCTCCAGCATCCAGGCCGACGCGGCGTCCGGTGCCAGGTCCAGCCGCACTTGATGCGCGGGCGAAGGGACGGTGGCCGCGATGGTGCCGCCAAAACGTACCTGGATCGTGCGGTGCAGGTGGCCGCAGATCACCCGTTCCACGTTCGGGTGGCGCGCCACGATGGCCTCCAGCGCCTCGGCGCCCTCGCGCAGGCCGATGTCGTCCATATGGCCGATCAGCGTGCGGAACGGCGGGTGGTGCAGGGCGATGACCACCGGGCGCGACGTGTGGCGCGCCAGTTCTGTTTCTAGCCACTGCAGGCGCGCGGAACACAGGCGGCCTTCGCTGGCGCCGGGCACCACGGTGTCCAGCACGATCAGCTGCAGGTCGCCCACGGGCACGCTGTATTGGATGAAGTCATGGTTGCCTCCCTTGCCCAGGTAGGGATGATCGGGGAAGCTCGTGCGCATCTGCTCGCGGCTGTCGTGGTTGCCCGGCAGCAAGTACACGGGCATGGGCAGCGGGGCCAGCAGGGCGCGCAGGTGCTCATACTCGACCGCGCGGCCGAAGTCGGTCAGGTCACCCGTCACCACCACCGCATCGGGCGCCTGGGGCAGGCGGGCGATGCTGGCCACGGCCTCGGCTAGGTAGGGTGCGGTGTCGATGCGGCCATAGGCCAGGCGGCCGGGCTCCCGGATATGGGTGTCGGAGAGTTGCAGCAGCAAGGTGGTCGTGGTCACAGAGGGCGTTCCGTCGCTTCGTCGTTCATTCAGTCAGTCCAGTCGCATCCAGGCAGGGCATCAGGCGCTCGGGCGCTATGCGCACGGCCACGGTGTCGCCCGCGCGCGCGGGGTGGTCACGTGCCACATCGGCGCACAGCGGAGCTTGGTCAGCCAGGGCCAGGGTGAGTTGCACCCGGTCGCCCAGGAAGCTGCGGCGCGTGACCTGGGCCTGACCCCAACCAGGCGCGGGGCTTGCCGTGCGAGCGGGCCCCACCTCGATGTCTTCGGGCCGCACCAGCACGGCGGCTTGGCCCTGCAGGGCCGGTGGACAGGGCAGGGACCAGCCACCCAGGGGCAGCGCGGTGTGCGGGCCCGCTTCGCCGCGTTGCAGCCGGTTGACCCGGCCGAGGAACTGCGCGACAAAGGGGTGGGCGGGTGTGCGGTACAGCGTCTCGCCGTCGCCTACCTGCACCACCTGGCCTGCGTGCATCACGGCCAGACGGTCGGCCAGGGCCAGGGCTTCCTGCTGGTCGTGCGTGACGTGGATGGCGGTGATGTGCAGGCGTCGCAGCAGCTCGGCCAGTTCGTCGCGCAGGGATTCCTTGAGCTTTGCGTCCAGCGCGGTCAGCGGTTCGTCCAGCAGCAGCACGCGCGGGCGCACGGCCACCGCGCGCGCCAAGGCCACGCGCTGGCGCTGGCCGCCCGAAAGCTCGGCCGGGCGTTTCTTTTCCAGACCGTTCAGGCGCACCAGATCCACCAGCTCGCCCACGGCGCGGCGGCGCTCGTCCTCGGCCACGCCGCGGATCTTGAGGCCGTAGCCGATGTTGGCTTCCACGCTCATCTGCGGAAACAGCGCGTAGTGCTGGAACACCATGCCCACGCCGCGCTGCTCGATGGGGATGTGGGTCACGTCCGTGGCGCCAAAGGTGATGCGGCTGCCCGCGTCCGGCGCCTCCAGCCCGGCCACCAGGCGCAGCAGCGTGGTCTTGCCGCAGCCCGAGGGACCTAGCAGCGCCAGCACTTCGCCGGGCTCCACGGTCAGGTTGGTGGGCCGCAGGCCGCGCGTGCCGTCGGCATAGGTTTTGGCGCAGTGGGCAATGTCCACGAGCGTGCGTTCAAGTTGCATGGTGTTTTTCAATCAGGGTGGCCAGGGCTTGCAGTCCCCACAGCACCGGCAGGATGACGGCCAGGAAAATCAGCGTGTAGGCCGAGCCGATCTCGATGCGCATCGACGCATAGCTGTCGGCCAGTCCGACAGGCAAGGTGCGGGTGAGCGGGGTGTGCAACATCCAGGTCAGGTTGAATTCGCCCGCCGAAAGCGTGAACACCATCAGGCTGCCCGCCACGATGGCTGGCAGCACCGCGGGCACCAGCACGCCCAGAAAGCGCTGTGCGAAACTGGCGCCGAGGGAGCGCGCCGCTTCTTCCAGCGCGCGCAACTCCTGGCGCTGAAAGGCCGCGCCCACGGTGCGCACCATGAAGGGCAGGGTGAACACCATGTGCCCGACCAGGATGAAGGCGAAGCTCCGGCGAAAGCCCGAAAGCTGGCCGTAGGCCAGGATCAGCGCCAGTGCGCTGGCCAGGCCCGGTACGGCCACGGGCAAGGTGAGCAATTCTTCGAACAGCCGCGCCGCGCGCGAGCGGCTGCGCGCGAGGGCGTAAGCGCAGGGCACGCCCAGCACCAGGTTGCCCAGCACGCACAGCAGCGCAAGGCCCAGCGACCAGCCCACGGTGTCGCCGTACAGTTCCCACACCTCCATCAGCCAGCGTGTGGTGAAGCCGCTGGCCAGCCCCGTGCTGTAGTTGTTGACCAGCCCCGCCGCCACCGACAGCGCGATGGGGGCGAGCATGAACATCGCCACCAGCGCCGTGAAGGCCAGCAGTGGCAGGGAGGCTTGTTGTGCAGTGCGCATGGGTGACGCGTCTCAGGCACCAGCTGCCGCAACCGGCCCCGCCATGCGGCGGGACAACCACAGCACCAGCCAGGTGAGCAGCCCCAGTGCAAAGGACAGACTGGCAGCGAGTGCAAAGTTGGCGTAGTTGGTGAACTCGTTGTAGATGGTGATGGGAAGCACCTCAAATTTGGCCGACAGCGTGAACGCCGTGCCGAATGCGCCCATGGCCGTGGCGAACACGATGGCGCCGCACGACAGCGTGGTGGGGGCCAGCTCCGGCAGCCACACGTCGCGCACCACGCGCCAGCGCGGCGCGCCCAGAGAGCGGGCGGCTTCCTCCAGCGCCGTGTCCATCGCGCCGGCCGCGGCCGTGTAGCTCGCTATGGCGCGCGGCAGTGAAAAGTACAGGTAGGCCAGGAACAAGCCCGTGAGACCGTACGCAAACGTGACGCGTCCCAGGCCCAGGGCTTCCGTCCACTGCGCGACCAGGCCCTGGCGTCCGCCCAGTAGGATCATGAAGAAACCGATGATCACACCGGGGAACGACAGAGGCAGCGTGAGCAGTGACAGCAGCAGCCGCCTCCCTGCGAAGCGCTGGCGCGCCAGTGTGATGCCCACGGCCGCGCCCAGCACCAGCGTGGTCAGCGTCACCGCCAGCGACAGTCCCAGCGTCTGCAGCAGGCTTTTCAGGTATCGCGCGTGGGTGAGCACCACGACGTAGGTTTCCCAGCCCTGGCTGGCGGGCAGTGCCACCAATTGGACTATCGGCAGCAGCCAGAACGCGGCGAAGAAGGCCGCCGCAGGCGCGGCACAGGCCAGCAGCGGTGGGCGAGAGGGGGCAAAACCTGGGTGCATACGGGCTACGGGGCGCGCCAAGCTGGCTTACTGCGCTTCTTTCAGGTAGCGATCCGAGAAGGCTTTTTGCACTGCAGCCATCTTGCCGTAGTCCACCGTCTTGGCGCGTGCGTATTCACTGGCGGGTAGGAAGCGGGCTTGCACTTCCTTGGGCATGGCGCTGGCGCGCACGGGGCGCAGGTAGGCGTTGGCCCAGAGGGCCTGGCCTTCGTCAGAAAGCACAAAGTCCAACACCTTCTTGCCGTTGTCCGCGTGCGGCGCGTTGGCGACCAGACTCATCACATAGGGCACCACCACCGTGCCTTCGGCGGGGATGACGAACTGCACGTTGGCTTTGTCCTTGTACTTGGCGCGGTAGGCGTTGAAGTCGTAGTCCAGCAAGATGGCGATCTCACCCGACAGCACACGCGCGTACGAGGTCTGCTTGGGCACGATGGGCTCGTTCTTCTGAAGGGCCTTGAAGTAGTCGATGCCGGGGCCGAAGTTGTCCAGCGTGCCACCACGCGCCTGGTTGGCCGCCACCGCCCCCACATAGCCGACGAAGGCCGAGGCCGGGTCCAGGTAACCGATCAGGCCTTTGTAGTCGGGTTTGAGCAGGTCCGCCCAAGACTGCGGCACGGGCTTGCCCTTGAGCGCGTCCACATTGACCATGAAGCCCAGCGTGCCGGAGTGGATGGTGAACCAGTGGCCAGCGGGGTCCTTCAGGCCATCGGGAATCTCGGCCCAGCCGGCGGGCTTGTAAGCGGCCACCACACCTTCTTTTTGCGCCTGGATGGCAAAGGTCACGCCCAGATAGGTCACGTCCGCCACGGGGCTGGCTTTTTCGGCCACCAATTGGGCCAGCGACTGGCCGGAGTTCTTGTTGTCCGGCGGCACGGTGATGCCTGTCTTGGCCTTGATGGCCTTGATCTGGCTGCCCCAGTCGGCCCATTCGGGCGGGCAGTTGTAGCAGATGGCGTTTTGCGCCATGGCCGCTGCGCTCGCAGCCAGGCCCCAGGCCAGCAGCGTGGTGCGGGCAAGGCGGTGCAGGGTGGATGTCATCGGAGGCTCCTTGGGGTTCAGGTGAAGGGAGGAAGGCACGAGGAAGAAAAACGAAGACACGTGTCAAAGGGAAGCGGGGGGCGCGCAGGATTCGCCAGCGCGGAATGCGTGTGCGAGGGTCAGGCCCATCTCCGGTCCCAGCGGACTGGCGCTGGCCACGGCCTGGGCCAGCAGCTCCACGCAATGGCGGCCGATGTCGGCATTGGGTTGCACCACCGTGCTGAGCTGGGGCGTGAGGTCCTGCCCGAGAGCGATGCCGTCAAAGCCCACCACGCTCAGGTCGCGTGGCACGCAAAGACCCGCCAGATGCGCGGCGCGGATGCTGCGGATGGCCAGCAGGTCGTTGGAACACACCAGGGCCGTGGGGCGTTCGGGTTTGCCCAGGGCCACGCCCAGCACCTCCGGCGCAGCCGCCACAAAGGGCAGCTGCAGCACGGCTTGCGCCGGCAGGCCCAAACGCTCCATCCCCTGGGCATATCCCCGGCAGCGCTGTTGTGCCCGGTCGGACGCTTGCAGCAGTCCGCTCACCATGGTGATACGCCGGTGCCCCAGGCCTGCAAGCCGGGCCACGGCCTCGGCCACGGCCTGCTCGCTGTCTACCGAAACGCAGGGGTGGTCGGGGTGCTGGTTGTAGGCCAGCACGTAGGGCAGGCCGACCTCGGCCAAGCGCTGGAGCGCGGTGGAGGTGGCGGGGTTGGACACCACCAAGATCATTCCGTCCACATTGCCCGCCAGCAGCAGGTTCACGGCCCGGTCTTCCTGTTCCACGCGGTAGTCGGTGGTGAAGGGCAGGATGGCATAGCCCCCCGCTACCGCAGCCTGCGCAATGCCATCCAGGCATTCCGCAAACACGGGATTGGTCAGCGTGGGCAGCACCACGCCCAGCACCCGGCTGCGCTGCGTGCGCAAGGTGCGCGCGCTGGCGTTGGGTTGGTAGCCCAGGGCTCGGGCCACCTGCTGCACATGGTCCCGCGTCGCGGGGGCCACCTTGGCCGGCAGGTTGAACACACGCGAGACGGTGGCGACGGAGACGCCAGCCTGACTGGCTACTTCCAGGATGCTCATATCAACGAGTTCATGTAAACGATTACATTGCATCCGCTGCCAGTGACAAGGGCATGACAAGGAAGCGCGAGTGCCAAAAAAAAGCCCGCACGAGGCGGGCTGTTGCAGCGGGCAGGAGTTGATCAGAGCGATCAGTGCATTCAGCGGGTCCGCCGCACCCGGCGCAGTTCGTCGATCAACAAAAAGACCACACCCAGCGTCAAAGCGGAGTCAGCGAGGTTGAAGGCCGGGAAATGCCAGCGTCCGATGTGGAAATCGATCATGTCCACCACATAGCCGTGGATCAGCCGGTCCAGCACATTGCCCAGCGCACCACCCATCAATAATGCGAGTGCGAAGCAGAACAGGCGCTGGCCCGCGTGGCTGAGCAGCAGGTAGACCATGAACAGCACGGCCACCACGCCCAGGCCGATGAAGAACCAGCGCTGCCAGCCATCCGCGTTGGCCAGGAAGGAAAACGCCGCGCCGCGGTTGTGCACGCGCACGATGTTCAACCAGTCGGTCACGTACGTGGCCTGGCCGTAGTTGTAGTTCATCAGGATCAGCAGCTTGGTGAACTGATCGAGCAGCAGGGTCAGGGCGGCGACGCCGAGCCACTGCAGCAGGCCTTGGCTTCCACGGGAGGACATGGGGAGTTTCGCGTTGAGGTTGAGTTGAGGGGATCAGGCAAACAAGCGCTTTTCACCTGAGCCAAAGAGGTTGCTGGTGCAACGGCCGCAGAGCGTGGGGTGGGCAGGGTCGTGGCCCACGTCGTCGCGGTAATGCCAGCAGCGTTCGCATTTGGTGGCTGAGCTGGGCGCAACCTGTACGGCAAATTCAGCACCGGATTGCAGTGTCACCGCAGAGCTGATGAAGACGAACTTCAGGTCATCGCCCAGGCTGGCCAGCAGCGCATGGTCGGCGGTGTTCGCGTTGAGCGCGACTTCCGCTTGCAATGAGGCACCCACCTTGCCGTCAGCGCGCAGTGCTTCGATCTCCTTATTCACCACATCGCGGATCTCGCGCAGACGTTGCCACTTGCCTAGCAGCGCCACGTCCGGCGCGGGGAAGCTGCTGAAAGTCTCGAAGAAGATGGAGTCATGGCCGGTCTGCGGCTCGCCAACGATCTTCCATGCCTCTTCCGCCGTGAAGGACAAGAAAGGCGCCATCCAGCGCAGCATGGCGTGGGTGATCTGGTGCAGCGCGGTCTGAGCGCTGCGCCGGGCCAGGCTCTTGGGGGCCGTGGTGTAGAGCCGGTCCTTGAGCACGTCCAGGTAGAAGCCCCCCAGGTCTTCCGAGCAATACAGCTGCAGCTTGGCCACCACCGGGTGGAACTCGTACTTGTTGAAGTGCTCGAGGATCTCCGCCTGCAGCTCGGCCGCGCGCGCCAGGGCGTAACGGTCAATCTCCAGCAACTGCTCGGCGGGCACCGCATCTTTCGCTGGGTCGAAGTCGCTGATGTTGGCCATCAGAAAGCGCAGGGTGTTGCGGATGCGGCGGTAGCCGTCCACCACGCGGGCCAGGATCTTGTCGTCGCCCGCGATGTCGCCCGAGTAGTCAGACGCCGCGACCCACAGGCGGATGATTTCCGCGCCGAGCTTCTTGCTCATCTCCATCGGGTCGATGCCGTTGCCCAGCGACTTGCTCATCTTGCGCCCTTGCGCGTCGACGGTGAAACCATGGGTCAGCAGGCCCTTGTAGGGCGCGCGGCCATAGATGGCGCAGGCCAGCAGCAGGGAGCTGTGGAACCAGCCGCGGTGCTGGTCGTGGCCTTCGAGGTAGAGGTCGGCTTCTGGCCCGGTTTCATGGAAACCCGGCGCGTGCGTGCCGCGCAGCACATGCCAGAAGGTCGAGCCCGAGTCGAACCAGACTTCGAGGATGTCGCTGCTCTTGTCGTAATTCGCCGCGTCGGCGGCGCCCAGAATGTCTTGGGTCGTCACGCGGCTCCAGGCCTCGATGCCGCCCTGTTCGACGATGGCCGCGGCCTGGTCCAGTATCTCCATCGTGCGCGGGTGCAGTTCGCCCGTGGCCTTGTGCAAGAAGAAGGGAATGGGCACGCCCCAGCTGCGCTGGCGCGAGATGCACCAGTCAGGCCGGTTGGCGATCATGTCGTGCAGGCGCGCCTTGCCGTTGGCAGGGTAGAAGCTGGTCTGCTCGATGGCGTCCAGTGCGAGCTGGCGCAGGGTCTTGGCCGGTTTGTCGCCGGGCTTGGTGAAGACACCTTCGCCCTCGTCCATGCGGATGAACCACTGCGCGGCGGCGCGGTAGATCACCGGCGTCTTGTGCCGCCAGCAATGCGGATAGCTGTGGGTGATGGTCGTCGTGTGCAGCAGCCGGCCCGCGTTCTTCAGCGTCTCGATGATCACAGGCACGGCCTTCCAGATGTGCTGGCCGCCGAACAGCGGCAAGTCGGTCGCGTAGACGCCATTGCCCTGCACTGGGTTGAGGATGTCCTCGTACTTCATGCCATGCGACACGCAGGAGTTGAAGTCATCCAGGCCATAAGCGGGCGCCGAGTGCACGATACCCGTGCCGTCAGTGGCGGTGGCGTACTCGGCCAAGTACACCGGTGCCACGCGCCGGTAGCCGGCGTCCACGTCGTGCAGGGGATGCTCGAATTCCAGCGCCGCCAGCTTTGCGCCTGGCACCACGGCCAACACCTGACCTTGCAGGCCCCAGCGCGTCATGCACGACGCCACCAGGGACTCGGCCACGATGTAGAGGCCGCGCTCCGTGTCCACCAGGGCGTAGGGCAGCTCCGGGTTCAGGTTGAGCGCTTGGTTCGCGGGGATGGTCCAGGCCGTCGTGGTCCAGATGACGATGTAAGCGTCCTTGGCCAGGGCGGGCAGGCCAAAGGCTGCGGCCAGCCTGGCCGGGTCGTGCGCCTTGAACGCCACGTCGATGGTCTGGCTCTGCTTGTCGGCGTATTCGATTTCGAACTCGGCCAGCGAAGAGCCGCAGTCAAAGCACCAATAGACGGGTTTGAGGCCGCGGTAGACGAAGCCGCGCTCGATCACGCGCTTGAAGGCCCGGATTTCGCCAGCTTCGTTGGCGAAGTTCATGGTCTTGTAGGGCTGGTCCCACTCGCCCAGCACGCCCAGGCGCTTGAAGTCGGCCATCTGTTGCGCGATCTGCTCGGTCGCGAAGGCGCGGCTCTTGGCCTGCATGTCGTCGCGCGACAGGTTGCGGCCGAATTTCTTCTCGATGGCGTTTTCGATCGGCAGGCCGTGGCAGTCCCAGCCCGGCGTGTACAGCGCGTCATAGCCTTCAAGCTGTCGCGCCTTGGTGATCATGTCCTTGAGGATCTTGTTGACCGCGTGGCCCATGTGCAGCTGCCCATTGGCGTAGGGCGGTCCGTCGTGCAGGATGAATTTGGGTTTGCCCGCGCGGGCCACGCGCAGGCGCTTGTACAGACCCGCGTCGCCATCCTTGGCGTTCCACTCTTCTACCCACGCGGGTTCGCGCTTGGGCAGATCGCCGCGCATCGGAAAGGGTGTGTCGGGCAGATTGAGGGTACTGCGGAGGTCGGGCGCGTTCGGCGTGTTGGATTCAGACATGGCTTGCTTGTGGTTGTGCTTTGACAGGCTCAGCCCGAACAGGTGAGGGTTCGCGCGAAACTGGAGACCGCTTGCCCTGAGCTTGTCGAAGAGTGCCTGCGCGGTTGGCAGGCACGAGCCGGCGGCCGGTGGCTAGGCCTCAAATTCGGTCGCGCGTGGTCTGGCGACGCGTCTGGGTGTGGGTGGCGAACCAGGCACGGGCGTGCTCGCAGTCCTGGGCGATGCCCACTTGCAGGGCTTCCAGGCTGTCGTACTTCAGTTCGTCGTGCAGTTTGTGCAGCAATTCCACGCGGATGATTTTACCGTAGCCCCCCTCCAGGCCCAGTTCGGCGGGCCAGTCGAAGACATGGGTTTCCAGCAGCACCCGACCGCCGTTCACATCTCCTGGGTCCAGGGAGGGCCGGACCCCCAGATTGGCCACTCCCTCCAGGGGGGCTTCGCTCAGCCCATGCACCCGGACGGCGTAGATGCCGCTCGCGGCGGGTTTCCAATGAGCGAAGCGCAGGTTGAGTGTGCGAAAGCCTTGGCCGCCACCCGGTGAACCTGACCCCAGGTGCTTGCCCAGTTCGCGCCCCAGCTTACGGCCGTGCAGCACGTGGCCGCTGATGTGGTACGGGCGGCCCAGCAGCTTGGCCGCGTCGTCCATGCGGCCTTCGGCCAGGGCGGCACGTACCAGGGAACTGGAGACGCGCTGGCCCGCGCCCGTGGAACCCGGGCCGGGCACATGCACTTCGTAGCTGTTCATGCGCGCGACGTCAAAGCCCTGGGCTTGTCCGGCCGCATCGAGCAGGGTGTAGTCGCCTGCGCGCCGAGCACCGAAGCGGAAGTCGTCGCCCACCAGCAGGTAGCGGGTGTTGAGGCCGCGCAGCAGCACCTCGTCAATGAAGGCCTGGGGTGAGAGGCTGGACAGGCGCGCATCGAAAGGCAGCACCACGACTTGGTCGATCCCCGCACGTCGCAGGTCGGCCAGCTTGTCGCGCAAGGTGGAGATCCGCGCGGGCGCCAACTCAGGCTTGCGCGCTTGCGCGGCGAAATAGTCGCGTGGATGCGGCTCGAAGGTCAGCACGCAACTGCGCAAGCCTCGCTGCTCGGCTTCGCTGCGCAGCAAGGCCAGCATGGCTTGATGTCCCCGGTGCACACCATCGAAGTTGCCGATGGTGACGGCGGTGCCGATGGCGTGGCTGCCCGATCCGTCAGGTGTCGGTACGCTGGACAGACCTGGGTGGTGGAAACCGCGAAAGATTTTCAAGACGGGGAGGGTCGATGGACCGCGGCGGGTTGATACGGTTTTGATAGCGGCGCGGCGTGCACTGGCGGGCCGTCAAAGGGCCCTATCGCGCCACGTTCACGAATTGGGGGTATATTGTCGCATCGCCCGACATTCCCGTTTGCTGGCTTGGTTTGACCATCAGGAGGCACGTGTTGAAGGTATTGAAGCTCTCGGCCCAGGGACTGCCCCAGTCCTGGATTTCGCTGGAAGAAGCGGTGCTGCACTATGCCGCCGACGAGGTGCGCTGGGAGGCAGGCGGGGAGGTCGCTGTGTTCCACGGGGGGCATAACGCCATCACGGGCCTGCAGTCCGTGGTCACCGTCAACAGCATCATCGGCACCAAGGGCGTGCCCAACATCAACCCTTTTGACCTGCGCCCGAGCCTGACCAATGCCAAGCTCTTCGCGCGCGACCGCAATGTCTGTGCTTATTGCGGCCAGCACTTCCACGAAGAAGAATTGACGCGCGAGCACATCATCCCCTTCGCTCAGAACGGCATCGACACCTGGATGAACGTGGTCACGGCGTGCCGCGCCTGCAACCACCGCAAGAGCAGCCGCACGCCCGAGCAGGCTGGCATGCCTCTGCTGTACACACCCTATGTGCCCAGCTTGTGGGAAGACTTCATCCTGCGCAATCGGCGCATCCTGGCGGACCAGATGGAGTTCTTGATGGCCCACGTGCCTAAGTCCTCCCGACTGCTGGCCTGAAAGCCCACCCGCCGCAGCTTGCCCCAGCGCTTCGGGGCCTGCCCCTACAATCCGGCCCTCGCGTGACGCGAAGGCCGTTTTTTTGTGTCCACGCATGAGCCGAGGCGCAAGACCGGCCGGCTTGGAACGGCCCGCCGAAGACCCAATCAAAAGAACCCCGCAACGAGGAGACTCCCAGATGTTTGCACGCCGCACTTTCAACTCCGCAGCCGCGGCCTTGGCCTTGCTGGCCTGCACTGCCCCGGTACAGGCTCAGACCGCCAAGCCGGTCAAGATGGCTTATGCCTTGGCACTCAACTCCCATTACGGCGCGGGTGCCCAAGCCTGGGCGGCCCATGTGGAAAAAGCGACGAACAATGCCTTCAAGGTCCAGCAGTTCCCCTCCAGCGCGCTGGGTGGTGAGCGCGAGCTGATCGAGGGCCTGCAGCTGGGCACCATCGAAGCCATCCTGGTCTCCACCGGCGCGCTCAGCAACTTCGTGCCCGAGGTCGGCGTGGTGGACGTCCCTTTCCTGTTCCGCGACACGGCGCACGCGCGCAAGGTGTTTGACGGCCCCATCGGCCAGGGCCTGCTGGACAAATTCAAGCAACGTGGCCTGATGGCCCTGGCTTGGGGCGAGCAGGGCTTTCGCCACTTGAGCAACAACAAGCTGGCGGTCAACACGCCTGCTGACCTCAAGGGCTTGAAGATCCGCACCATGGAGAACCCGGTGCACCTGCTGGCTTTCCGCACCCTGGGCGCGGCGCCCACGCCCATGGCCTGGCCCGAGGTGATTGGCGCGCTGCAACAGGGCGTGATCGACGGCCAAGAGAATCCGCTGTCGGTTTTCGTCTCGGCCAAGCTGTGGCAGGTACAGAAAAACCTGACGCTGACCGGCCATGTCTACGCACCGGTGGCCTTGATCGTCTCGCCGGCATTCTTCAACGGGTTGACGGACGCGCAGAAGACCGCGTTCATCGAAGGCGCCAAGATCGGCGCCAAGGCCTCGCGTGATTTCGTCGACGATGTCGAGGCCAAGGGCGTGGCGGAAATCAAGTCGCATGGCGTCAACGTCGTGACCCAGGTGAACAAGGCGCCGTTCCAGGCCGCGCTGACGCCGGCCTACCAACAGTACGCGGCCAAATTCGGCCAGCAGACGCTGGACCAGATCGTCGCCGTGAAGTAAAGCCGCCACGCGGCTCGATTCAGGACTCCTCCTCGCCCGATCGCGGACCACCGAATGTTGGACAAGCTCGAACGCGCCCTGGTCGCTGTCAACCGCGGCCTGCTGATCGTCTTGCTGCTGGTCATGGCCTGCATCGTTTTCGCCAACGTGGTGTTGCGCTACACCACCGGTGACGCGATTTACTGGGCCGAGGAGGTGGCGCGGCACCTGATGGTCTGGATCACCTTTCTGGGCGCGGGCCTGGTGCTGCGCTTTGGTGGGCATGTGGCCATCGACAACCTGCACCAGGCGGTCGGCCCGCGTTGGGCTCGGTGGCTGCGTGCCTGCGTGCTGGCTGGCCTGGGCCTGTCCTTTCTGTTCATGGCCTACCACGCTTCGCTCTACGTTTGGGCCACGCGTTTCCAGACCACGGCAGCCACCGACATTCCCTTCGCCTGGATCTACTCGGCGATGCCGCTGGGTTTCGCCTTGCTCTTCCTGCACCTGCTCTTCATCGCGCGGGTTTATGTGCTGGAAGGCCACCACGCGGCGTCGACCGAGATGGACGCCGAGGCGGCCGCGTCCATCTGATCCGACGCCTGCGCTTCGTCACGCCGATTCCCGCGCTTTGCCATGACCCTGACCCTCTTCATCGCTGTCGTCGCGCTGCTGGCCCTGGGTTTCCCGGTGGCCTTCGCGCTCATCCTGTCAGCGGCCCTGGCAGTGGCCGTCGGCGGGCGTTACCCGCAGCTCGTGGTGTTCAAGGAAATGTTCACGGGCATTGACAGCTTTCCGCTGATGGCCGTGCCTTTTTTCATCTTCGCGGCCGAGTTGATGTCCGGCGGTGCACTCACGGCCGTGTTGCTGCGCTTCGCGGCCCAATTCGTCGGTCATTTGCGCGGCGGTTTGGGTTATGCCAACGTGATGTCGCTCACGCTGTTCTCGGGCATCTCCGGCTCGGCGCTGGCGGACGCAGCCGGCCCGGGTTCCATGATGGTCAAGATGATGGACAAGGCGGGCTACGCCCGGGCCTACGCGGCGGCGCTGACCTCGGCCACGGCCATTGTTGGCCCCATCATTCCGCCGTCCATCATCATGATCATCTACGCCATGCAGGACGAGCAGGTTTCGGTGGGCGGCTTGTTCATGGCGGGGTTTGTGCCGGGCTTGTTGATCGCCCTGGCCATGGCCTGCGTTAACTGGCGCATCAGCAAGGCGCGTGACTACCGTTCCAGCGAACCCCGTCCCTCGGCGCGCGAGATGCTGCTGACCAGCGTCAAGGCGCTGCCCGCTTTGCTGCTGATCGTGCTGATCCTGGTCGGCATCCGCTTCGGCGTCTTCACGCCGACCGAGGCCTCGGTGGTGGCCGTGTTCTACGCCTTGGTCTGTGGCAAATGGATCTACCGCACGCTGGCCTGGACGGCGTTGCCCGCCATCGCCGCGCGCTCCGCCATGCTGACGGCCTCGGTGCTGTTGGTGATGGCGGCTTCGGCGGCGTTCTCCTGGGTGCTGACGGTGGAAGGCGTGCCACAGGCCTTGTCGCAGACCATCATCGATTGGCAGCTTTCACCCTGGATGTTCCTGCTCGCTGTCAACGTGCTCTTGCTGCTGTTTGGCATCTTCATGGAGCCCTTGCCGGGTGTGATGATCCTGGTGCCCATCCTCGCGCCCATCGCCGCCGCGCTGGGTATTGATCCCACGCATTTCGCCATGGTGGTCATCGTCAACCTGACCCTGGGCATGATCACGCCGCCGGTCGGTAGCCTGCTCTTCGTGACCTCGGTCGCGACCCGGGTGCCCATGAACGCGCTGCTGCGCGAACTGCCGCCCTTTCTCTGGGCGCACCTCGTGGTCTTGCTGCTGCTGACCTTCGTGCCGGCCTTGTCGACCTGGCTGCCCCACACACTGGGTTTCTGAGCGCGCCGGGTCGCTCCGACCCGTGGGCAACAGGCCCTCGGGCTTAGGTGCCCAAGGATTCCAGCCTGACCGTGCCGCGCGGCGTTTGCAGCACGGCGACCAGGTTGGGTCGGCCCTCTTCCACTGTGAGCGCGCTCAGGCCCATGGCCTGGCAGGCGGCGCGCAGCGCCCCGGCCTCGGGATGGGTCGCATGCAGCGCGCGCAGCCGCAGCCCGCGTTCGGGTAGAGACCCGGATGGATGCGTGTCGCCCCACTGGATCAGCGTGGGCAAGGCGCCATTGAACAGGCGCCGCCCATCCTCGCGCACCGTGATCTGCCACTCCAGCAAGCCCTGCGCCGTCTGGCGCGAGGCGCGGAGCAGCGGGCCGCGGTCTATCCCTTGCGCGGACAGAGCTGCACAGGCCTGCGCAGCGTCCTCGCATTGCGCGACGACGTGGACCAAGCGGGGCGCCTCGCGCAAGGCCGACTGCAGGGCAGGGTCGTCCAGGTCGAACCAACGACGTCGGCCTGGCGCCGGGGCCTGTGGGTTGATGGCGATGATTTCCAGGTAGGCGAGCGGATGCGTGCCGTCCTTCAAGGCCAGTAGCCGGTTGTGCGTGCCCATGAGCACGTGCTCGCCGCCCGGGCCGGGTTCGACGCCTAACACAGTGCTGCACCAGGCCACGCCCTGGGCCAAGGTGTGGGCCGCGATCACCAAATGATCAACGCGAGCGGGGGCCATGCCCTGTGCCATGCCAGACGCCATGGTCGGATCTCAGGCGAACACGCCCGCCGTGTCTTGCATGCGCGCGCTGACCTCGCCGAGGGCATGCAGGGTGTCGCCGTAGCTCAGCTCCAGTTGCGTGAGCTTCTTGAAGTAGTGGCTGACGATGTATTCCTCGGTCACGCCGATGCCGCCATGCAACTGCACCGCCTGCTGGCCGATGAAACGCATGCTCTGGCCCAGCTGCACCTTGGCACGGGCCATCGCCCTTCGCCGCTCCTCGGCCGGTGCGTTGAGCTTGAGGCTGGCGTAGTAACTCATGGAGCGCGCCAACTCCAGCTGCATCTTCATGTCGGCCACGCGATGACGCAGGGCCTGGAAGGTGGCGAGCGTCACGCCGAACTGCTTGCGCGTGTTCATGTAGTCCACTGTGACGGCCACGGTCTGGTCCATCACGCCCACCGCCTCGGCGCAGAGCGCGGCGAGGCCGATGTCCACCGCATGTTCCAGCGCGACCAGGCCTTCGGCCGTGACAAGTTGCGCGGGGGCCGTCTTGAAGCTCACCTCCGCCGCGCGCGATCCGTCCACCGTGCCATAGCCTTGTGCCGTGACCCCGTTGGCAATACGTTCGACCAGGAAGAGGGCGATCTTGCCCTGCACCTGGGCGGGTACGAGGTAGGCATCCGCTTGGTCACCCACCGGCACGAGGCTCTTGAGGCCGCTGACTTCCCAGTGGCCTCCGGTTTTCGTCGCCGTGGTCTCGCAGACCTCCAGTCGGTAACGGGCCTTGCGTTCCCCATGCGCCAGCACCACGATGCGTTCGCCGGAGGCAACGCCGGGCAACCAGCCTTGCTTGACGTCGGCCGGTGCGTACCCTGCCAGGATGCCGCCCGCGATCAGCGACTGCGCCAGCGGCTCCAGCACGATGCCGCGTCCCAGTTCTTCCATCACCACCATGCCCTCGATGGGGCCCATGCCCAGACCACCGTCGTCTTCGGGGATGTAGAGGCCGGTCAGGCCGAGTTCAGCCAGCTCGCCCCAAGCTTCGCCGGAAAAGCCGCCTTCCTTGACGATGTTGCGGCGGCGCTCGAAACCGTAGGCACGGCCCACCCACTTGCGCACGGCGTCGCGCAGCTGTTCCTGGTCGTCTGAAAAATCAAAGTCCATTTCTAACTCCTAACGTAGCTCTTGCTGGAGCCCCCTCTTGGCGGGGGCGCGGGGGAGCAGTCCTGTCGCGCAAGGCGCGGACGGTTCTACGGCGCGTCAGCCGAGAACCGTCTGCGCGACGATGTTGCGCTGCACTTCGTTGCTGCCACCGTAGATGGTGGTCTTGCGGGTGTTGAGGTAGGTCGCGGCCAGCGGGGCATTGGCCACTTCGCCGCCCGGATAGCCACCAGGGAAGTCACCTTGCCAACCTGCTTCCATCGCTTCCTGGATGAAAGGCAGGCTGAAGGGGCCGGCGGCCAGCATCATCAGCTCGGTGTAACGCTGCTGGATCTCGCTGCCCTTGATCTTGAGCAGGCCGGCGATGTCCAGCGAGTTCTTGCCGCTTTTCTCGGCCGACAGCACGCGCAGCACCAGCATCTCCAGCGCCACCACGTCCACTTCCAGCAGGGCGATCTTGTCGCGGAAGCGCGCATCGTCGTAAACGCCTTCGCGCTTGGCGATGGCCTTGACCCGCTCCAGCTCGCGCTTGGCGCGGTTCACGTCTGCGATGTTGGTGCGCTCGTGGCTGAGCAGGTGCTTGGCGTAGGTCCAGCCCTTGTTTTCCTCGCCGATCAGGTTCTCGGCGGGCACTTCCACGTTGTCAAAGAAGACCTCGTTCACTTCGTGTCCGCCGTCCAGCATGATGATGGGCCGCACGGTCACGCCCTGGCTCTTCATGTCGATCAGCAGGAAGGAGATGCCGGTCTGCGGCTTGCCCTCCGTGCTGGTACGCACCAGGCAGAAGATCCAGTCGCCGTATTGGCCGAGCGTGGTCCAGGTCTTCTGGCCATTCACGATGTACTTGTTGCCTTGCCGCTCGGCGCGCGTCTTGAGCGAGGCCAGGTCCGAGCCCGAACCCGGCTCGCTGTAGCCCTGACTCCACCAGACCTCGCCGCTGGCGATGCCCGGTAGAAAGCGCCGTTGCTGCTCGGGCGAGCCGAAGGCCATGATGACGGGCGCGACCATCACCGGTCCGAAGGGAATGATCCGCGGCGCGCCCGCCAGCGCGCATTCTTCCTCGAAGAGATGCTTTTGCACTGCTGTCCAACCCGGGCCGCCGAACTCCTTGGGCCAGCCGTAGCCCAGCCAGCCTTTTTGGCCCAGGGTGCGGGCCCAGCGCTGATGGTCGTCGCGGCTCAGGAGCAGGGCGTTGCGTACCTTGTGCGCGATGTCCTGCGGCAGGTTCGCGCGCACCCAGGCGCGGATCTCGTCGCGAAAGCGTTGTTCCTCGGGGGTGAAGGCCAAGTCCATGGGCTGTCTCCTGATGGTTTTTCTTGGGGCGGCGGGCGGACCACGTCTGGGGGACGCGGCCCGCATGCCAAGTTCGTGCCGTGGTTTTAGCACGACCGTTCGTTTCGGTCTGTCCACGCTGCGACAAGGATAATCCCGGACATGAGAAACATCGTGATCCTGATTTCAGGGGGCGGTTCGAACATGGCCGCCATCGTCCGGGCCGCTGCCCGCGAGGACTGGAAGACGCGCTTCAACGCCCGGGTGTCCGCCGTGATCAGCAACAAGGCCGACGCCAAGGGATTGGTCTTCGCGCAGGACGAGGGCCTCGCCACCGCCGTGCTTGACCACAAGGCCTACGCCAGCCGGGAGGCTTTCGATGCCGCGCTGATGCAAGCCATCGATGCCCACGCGCCCGCGCTCGTGGTGCTGGCGGGGTTCATGCGCATCCTCACGCCCGGCTTCGTGGACCATTACGCGGGTCGTCTGCTCAACATCCACCCCTCGCTGCTGCCCGCCTTTGCGGGCTTGCACACGCATCGCCGCGCCATCGAAGCCGGTTGCAAATTCGCCGGGGCCACGGTGCACCAGGTGACGGCGGAACTGGACCACGGTCCCATCCTGGCCCAGGCCGTGGTGCCCGTGCTGCCGGAGGACGACGAAGACGCGCTGGCCGCGCGCGTGCTCACGCAAGAGCACCTGATCTACCCGTGTGCGATCGCGGAGTTCCTGAGCCATTCCTGAAACTCACGCCGTAAGCCCAGCACCATGAGTACCGCCAGCATTTCCGTCGCGCCCGTGCCCTTGCGCCAAGACGCCAGCCTGATTGGTCTGATCGGCGTGGCCCACTTGATCAGTCACTTCAGCCAGCTCCTGCTGCCACCCTTGTTTCCCTGGCTGCGCACCGAGTTCAGCGTCAGCTATGCGGAGCTGGGTTTTCTGATGTCGGTGTTTTTTGTCGTGTCTTGCGTGGCGCAGACGCTGTCGGGATTTTTCGTGGACCGCTTCGGTCCGCGCCCCGTGCTCTACGCTGGTCTGGGCTTATTGGCTCTCGCGGCGTTTGGCTACGCTTCCAGCACGAGTTATGCAATGTTGCTGGTCTGCGTGGTGATGGGTGGGCTGGGCAACGGTGTCTTTCACCCCGTCGACTACACCCTGATCAATCGCAAGGTGAGCGGCCCGCGTCTGGGCCATGCCTACAGCGTGCATGGCATCAGCGGCAATCTGGGCTGGGCCGGGGCCTCGGCCCTGGTGGTGCCGTTGGCGATGCTGCATTCCTGGCGCGTGGCCCTGGCGGCCGCTGGCTGCGTGGTGCTGGGCGTGCTGCTCCTCTGCGTCTGGCAAGGTCGGCGGCTGGCCGCGCCGCCGCCTCTCGTGTCAGCGCGCGCGCAGGTCACGCAGGCCGACCGGGCGGAAGGCGCGCTGGACTTCCTGCGCATCCCGGCGGTCTGGATGTGCTTTGCATTTTTCTTCATCTTCGCCACGGCGCTCAGCGTGGTGCAGGCTTACGCACCCGAAGCGGCGCGCCAACTGCACGCCATGCCCTTGGCCTGGGTGGCGATTTGCCTGACCGCGTACATGGTGCCCAGCGCCTGCGGCATGGTGGTGGGCGGCTTCCTGGCCACGGACGCCGTGCGCAGCGAGCGCCTGGTGGGCGCGGGTTTTGGCGTGGCGGCGGGCATTTCGCTGGTGCTGGGCCTGGCGCCCCTGCCCGCGGCGGCGGTGCCGGTGCTGTTCGCTGGCATGGGGCTGGCGGCGGGTTTCGCGGGGCCCGCGCGTGACCTGCTGATCAAGCGCTCAACGCCGGAGCACGCCAGTGGCCGGGTCTATGGGGTGGTGTATGCCGGGCTGGACATCGGGCAGGCGGTGTCGCCCCTGGTTTTTGGTTGGCTGATGGACCACCAGGACTGGCGCGCCGTGTTCGTCGGGCTCGCTCTGGTGCAACTGACCTTGGTTGTGACGGCCTTGCGCGTGCGGCACACGCGGCGCACCCTGCTGGCAGCGCGCTGAGACTCTGTATCGGCGATGGCGGTCAGACGGCCGCCGCAAGTAGCCGTTGCGGCGGCAAGTCCTTCGTTCAAGGCGTTCAGGCCGTGGCGTTCACCGTGGTGCCCTGGCTGCTGAACGTGGCGCTCAGTTGGGCATAGGCTTGTTGCACCAACAGGGTCAGGCGTTGCGTGCTGGACTCCGAACCCTGGCCGCTTTGGGCGGCCTGTTGCTCTTCGTTCAGCTGTTCCAGAAAGCTCTGGGCTTCTTCGTCGCTGACCTGATGGTCGCCATTGCTGTCCAGCGCATCGAGCAGCGCTTGCAAGGCATCGGTCGTGCTGTCGGAGCTGTCGCTGGCATCCGCGCTCGGCGGCGGCGGTGGCATGCCGCCGGGCGGCTGGGGTCGGCCAGCTTCGAACTCGGTCTGGCTCAGGCTGCCATCCCCATCGGTGTCCAACTCGGCGAAGCGCTCGGTAGCGTCTTCCTCGATGCCCATTTTTTCGTACAGCGCTTGCAGTTCGTCGCTGCTGACCTTGCCGTCACCATCCGTGTCGATCTTGCCGAACAGGTCATCGACGCCTTCCGCGCCGCGCGACTGGGCGAAGTCCATCGTCGACGGGGGCGGCAGCAGGCTGCGCATGCCCTCCTCAAGTTCCGCCTGGCTCAGGCTGCCGTCGCCATCGCTGTCCATCTTGCCCAGCAGTTCGCCAGCGCTGGCGTCGAAGCTCGTGCCGGTTTTTTCAGAGATGTCGTCCAGCATGGTCTGCAGTTCGGTCTCGTCCACGCTGCCGTTGCCGTCGGTGTCGACCTTGGCGAACATTTCGGCGGGGTCCTTGCCAGCGGGCGGCCGGTTGCCGCGCATGGCGATCATGGAAGACCAGGCGCTGCTCGCGCCGCTGATTCCACTGATGCTACTCATGGTGATTCCTTTCAGTTCCAAGAGGGTTGCGCCGCCGGTTCCAAACGGACGCACGGCGACTGCTGAATTGTTTGAAGTGGCCGTAAAGCCCTGTTGTGCGCCTTGTATCGAGGCCGATACGAAAGCCCTTTCTAAGCCACGAACAGCCGGGCGGTCCGAGTCCAGTTTTTGGGTTCGGGGCCGGTCGCGCTGCCTACACTTTTGGCCCAACGCCTGTGTTTTCCGACGTCACCCATTCCCGCTGTTCCTTCCGTCTCCTTGTGCCATGAGTTCCAAGCCGCGCGTTCTGATCGTCGACGACGATGAAAGCATCACAGGACTGCTCTCCGACTACCTCGCTGGCTTTGGGTTCGAGGTGCGCACCGCGGGCGATGGCTCGGCCATGCGCGCGGCCTTGGCCCAAGACGAGGCTGACCTGGTCGTGCTGGACGTGATGCTGCCGGGCGAGGATGGCCTGGTGCTCTCGCGTGAACTGCGCCGACAGCACGCCCGCTTGCCCATCATCATGCTCACCGCTCGCGCCGAAGCGTATGACCGTGTGATCGGACTCGAAATGGGCGCGGACGATTACCTCTGCAAACCGTTCGAGCCGCGCGAGCTGGTGGCGCGCATCCGCACGGTGCTGCGCCGTGCCAGCCGACCCGCGGGCGAGCCGCCTCAGATCGGGCGCGTGTGCTTCGATGGCTGGGAACTGCGCTTGCAGGAGAGAAACCTGCTGTCGCCACGCGGTGTCGTGGTGCCCTTGTCGAACGCCGAGTTCCGCTTGCTCAGCACCTTTTTGCGCATGCCGCGGCGAGTCTGCACGCGTGACCAGCTCATGGAGCAAGCGCGTGGCCGGGCGATGGACAGCTTCGAGCGCAGCATCGACCTGTTGGTGTCACGCCTGCGCCAGAAGTTGGCCGAGGACACGGAGGCACCGTCCCTGATCAAGACCGTGCGCGGGGCAGGCTACCTGTTCAATGTGAACACAGTGCAGGGGATGGCGTCGTGGTAGCGGGGGTCGTGCCCGCCTGGCTGCGACGAGTCTCCGCCCTGGCGTCACGCTTGCTGCCCGCCACGCTGTTTGGACGTTTGGCCTTGCTGCTTTTTGTCGCGGTGCTGGCCAGCCATCTGCTGGCCCTGACGCTGATGTTTGAGTTGAGGCCCGAGCCCCAATGGCGCGGGCCACCACCGGGTGGGCCTGAGTTCACTCCTGGGGCACCTCCTCAATTCGCAGGGGCCGCTCCTGCGCCTTGGTCGGCGGCGCCGCCTCGACCTGCTGGGCCACCACCACCGCCCATTGGGCTCTTGCATCTGGGTACGGGCATGTTGTTGGACATCGGCGTGCGTTTGGGCGCGCTCATGTTGACCGCCTGGCTGGCAGCGCGTTGGTTGTCCCGCCCCATCCGTCGCCTGGCCCAAGCGGCGCGCGAGTTGGGCCAGGACGTGCATCGGCCTCCTTTGCCGGAGGAGGGCGCCCAGGAGTTTCGGGAGGCCAGCCGGGGCTTCAACCAGATGCAGGCGCAGCTGCGCCGGCAACTGGAGGAGCGTGACCGTTTCGTCGCCGCCGTTTCCCACGATCTGCGCACGCCGCTCACCCGCTTGCGACTGCGCGCGGAGTCCCTCGCCGAACCCGTTGATCGCCTGGCGTTTCAGAATGACATCGAAGGCATGGAAGAGATGATCCGCGCCACGCTGGATTACCTGCGTGGCGTGGCCGAGGAGGAGCCTTTCGTTTGGCTGGATGTCGGCGCGCTGCTCAGCAGCTTGGCCGATGACCACCCCGTGGGCCCGGGGGCCGTGCAGGTCGAGGGCAAGGCGCGCCCGGTGCGGGCCCAGGCTTCGGCGCTGAGGCGCGCGCTGGTGAACCTGATCGACAACGCGGTTCGCTATGGCGAGCGGGCCCACGTTGTGCTGCGCGACGATCCCGCGAGCCTGCGCATTGAAATCTCCGACCGCGGGCCGGGCATTCCGCCGCACCAACTTGAACAGGTGTTCGAACCCTTCTACCGTGTGGATGCATCCCGCAATCGCCACACTGGCGGCGTGGGTCTGGGCTTGGCCATCGCCCGGGACCTCGTGCGCCGGCAGCGCGGCAACTTGCGCTTGCACAACTTGCCACAGGGCGGTTTGCAGGCGGTGCTGGAGCTGCCGAGAGACTCAGCATCACCCAGCCCCACGCCCGGTGGCCGCGCATGATGGTGGCGCAGGACGACCGGGGATCGAGGGCGCTTGAAGCGCAGAGGCCTTCAACCCGCATGGGGCGCGCTGGCGGGGGACAATGCGGGGTTGATGCAGGCGGTTCAGGCCGCATGTACGGGAAAAGCCCATTCCTGGGCTTGGCATTGAGGACATCCGCATGAACCAGACCACCATCCTGCAGCAGTTCCCGCTCGGCGCGCCGCCGTGGCCGACCCTGGACCCGTTTTTGTTCTGCGTGCACCACAAGGACGCCTACCCCAAGGGCAATGGTGAATTCGGGCCGGCGGCTTCGCTGGCGGGTCGTGCCATCGGTCAGGACTTCGCCAACCAGGATGGCTGGAACATGTACCACGGCGAGACCGTGCCTGGCTTTCCCGCTCACCCGCACCGCGGCTTCGAGACCGTGACCATCGTGCGCGATGGCCTGATCGACCATTCCGACTCCCTGGGCGCGGCCGCGCGTTTTGGCGAGGGCGATGTGCAGTGGCTGACCGCGGGGCGCGGCATCGTCCATTCCGAAATGTTCCCCTTGTTGCACAGCGATCGCGAGAACCCGGCGGAGCTGTTCCAGATCTGGCTCAACCTGCCTGGGCGCAACAAGATGGTGGCGCCGCACTTCACGATGTTCTGGGGCCCACAGATCCCGCGCATCGAAGCCGACGGGGTGAGCCTGCGCGTGATCGCAGGGGCTTTCCCGGACGTGGAGCCGCCCCTGGCACCGCCTCCCGATTCCTGGGCCTCGCAGCCCGAGGGCGATGTGGCCATCTGGACCCTCAAGCTGGCGGCAGGCGCACGCCTGACTTTGCCGCCTGCGCGGCCGGGCACGCGCCGCGTCTTGTATTTTTTCGAGGGGCACAGCCTCAGTCTCAACGGCGAGACGGTCCAAGGGCGCGCGGGCATCGAAACTTCGGTGACGCAGCCCGTGGCATTGGTCAACGGCCCCGCACCGGCGGACATCCTGGTGCTGCAGGGGCGCCCGATTGCCGAACCGGTGGCGCAGTACGGCCCCTTCGTGATGAACACCCAGGCCGAGATTCAACAGGCCTTCATGGACTACCGTCGCACGCAGTTTGGGGGTTGGCCCTGGCCTGCGTCCGACCCGGTGCACGGGGCTGAGGCTGCTCGCTTCGCCCGCCATCCCGATGGTCGCACTGAAGCGCCACCGCTCGCGCAGGTGTGAAAAAAGCCGCGCATGGCGCGGCTTCTTAAAGCTCGTGGTCTTAAAGCTCTGGCAGTAGGCGGGATTGAAGGACGGCCGGTCGAGGGATGGCCGGTTCAGGCCTCGGGCTGCGCGGGCGGTGGAGGGACTTCGGCCTCACCTGCCCCGCTGGACTCACCGACCCAGGTGAAGCGCGGCTGGCGTTGGCCGTTGACCACCACCTCCTCCTGGAACATGGCCGCAGGCCGCACCCACAGGCCCTGGTCCCCGTAGAGCGCGCGGTACAGCGTCATCGGCTCCAGCGTCTCGCTGTGCCGCACGGTGCCCAGCACCTCGTACGGTAGGTTCTTGTAGTGCCGGTAGAGGCCAGGCCGGACCTCGAGCAGCGGGGGCAGGGTGTCATCCGACATGCCGGTCTTCTGCCTTCGATGGGGCTGCGGATGTTGTTCGCCTTCCAGCCTCAGGCCTCGGCCGAGGCCGCGCCTGAGTCCGTGGTTTCGTCCGACACCACGAAGCTGTCGTGGAACGAGAACCAGATGGAGGTGATGAACATCGCACCCATCAGCAAGGAAACGGGCATCAGGGCCACGCCCAGCACCTGCGGGCTGCCAAGCAGGGCGGTGAGCAGGATCAGGCCGAAGGCCACCAACAGGCCCAGGCCAGACCAGGCCAGGGTGTAGAGCGTGAAGGCCCAGAAGTTGCGCGCACAGGCCACGAAGCTGAAGAACAGGCCGCGCGCGGGCGGCACATCATGCCAGTGCACCAGCGCGGGAGCGTGCCAGAACAGCATGTTGAGCGGAACGTACAGCGCCATCGAAATCCACACGGCGCTGCGAAACGCGCTGGAGTTGGCGAGTTCCACCGTGATCGGACCTCCGAACAGGTACATGCGCGCGAACTGTCCGCCGTCGGCCAGGGCCGACACACCCAGCACCAGCACGAGGCCCAGCGCATAGGCGACGCCCAGCATGAGCATCGCACGGGCGCGTTGCCGCCCAGCGCGAAAAGCGCTAAGCAGGATCGCCGGCATGGGGAACTTGCCCAGGGTCGCTTCGCGCGTGGCCGCCATGAAACCGAGGGTGGCAGCGGGCAGCAAGGTCAGTGCCAGAACGCCGCCCACGACGGGCAGCATGCTCACGAGGGAGACGATCGCGATGAAGAGCAGGAACAGACCCGAGAACGCCAGGGGCTGACGCCAGAAGGTGCGCAAGCCAGCGCGGAACCAGGCGAGGCCTGTGCGGGCGGGGACGAGGTTGAGTTTCATGCGGCAGGTGTGGGAGCGAGTTCGGCTGCAGGTGCCGCCGGTGCCGTCAGCAGGTCAGCGGCCTGCAGCGGCTGCGTGACCCGTTGGCGTAGCACCCGCTCGAAGTGGGTCGGGTCGTGGGGTTTGAGCAGGCTGGCCTCGCGCGGCAGGTAGAAGTCCCACAGACGGGAGACCCAGAAACGCAAGGCCCCCGCGCGCAGCATCGCGGGCAGCAGCGCGCGTTCGGCGGCGGTCAAGGGGCGCACAGTCGCGTAGGCTTGCAGGAAGGCGGCGCTGCGCGGCAGGTCGGTGACGCCCGTGGCCAGGTCGATGCACCAGTCGTTCAGGCAGACCGCCACGTCGAAGAGCAAGGTGTCGACGCCCGCGAAATAGAAGTCGAAAAACCCCGTGAGTTCAGGCGTCTCGCGCGGGCCGTCGAACATCACGTTGTCGCGGAACAGGTCGGCGTGAATGGGGCCGCGCGGCAGGGCTGCGTAGCTGGGGGATGCCGCGACATGGTTCTGATAGGCCAGTTCACCGAGGATCAGCGAGCGCTGCGCCGCATCCAGATGCGGCAGCACCAAGGGCACGGTGTCGTTCCACCAGGCCAGGCCGCGCAGATTGGGCTGGTGGCGTGCGTAGTCCTGCCCCGCCAGGTGCATGCGCGCCAGCATGGCGCCCACCGCTTCGCAGTGGGCCACCCCGGGCGCCAGCTCGCTGGCGCCACGCAGGCGATTCACGACGGCGGCGGGCTTGCCGCACAGCGCGTGCAGGATGTCGTCGCTTTGGGCGCCCGATGCCGCGTCCCCGTTCGGGCGGGCAGCGGGGTTGGGCACCGGGATACCCGCCCGCGCCAGGTGCTTCATCAGATGCAGGTAGAAGGGCAGCTGTTCGGCACTCAGGCGTTCGAACAGGGTGAGCACGTAGTCCCCACGCTGCTTCTGGCCATCGGGATCGTCCTGCTCCGTGGTCACGAAATAGTTGGTGTTCTCGATGCCGCCCTGAATGCCGCGCAGTTCTTGCAACTCGCCCAGGCCGAGTTGCTGCATCAGTTCGCGGGCCTGGTCGGGCGTGACTTCGGTGAAAACGGCCATGCTGAAAAGTCAGGGAGGTAAAGCGCGAGCGCCAGAGCGTGTGCGGATGGGAGGATCAGTCGGTGCGTGCCGTGGGCCAGCGGTCGGCGAGGCGGGGGCTTCAGTAGGAAAAGATCGTCCAGCGCGCGCGGCCTTCGCCGCTGCCGTCGCTGGTGGCCGGATTGCGGTTGTTGCTCTCGGGCGTGACCTCGTAGGCTGGGGCCGTGCCTTTGCCGATCTTGGGGTTCACGGTGATGCTGCGCGTCTCGCCACCCACGCGCAACTCTTCGATCCGTGAGCCTTTGTCCTCGTGCTGGATTTGTTCGACCTTCTGATCGGGCGGCCCGCTTTTCACGGCCTCCGGTGCGGGAGCGGTAGGCGCTGTCTGTGCCTGCGCGCAGACCACGCCCAGGGCGAGCAGCGGGGGGAGGAGGCGGGAGATCGACATGGTGCGGATTGTAGAGCCCGGACCCGCGCGTGCCTGGGCTTCTCCCTTCAGGGCAGGCACAATCCACGCCCATGAGCGACAAGAAAACCCTGCTGCTGGTGGATGGCTCCAGCTACCTCTACCGTGCCTTTTTTGCCGGTGGGGATGCGATGAGCATCACTTTGCCTGATGGTACGGTCCAGAAGACTGGAGCTATCCGCATCATCATCAATATGCTCGAGAAGCTAAAAAAGGAAGTGCCCGCTGACTATGCGGCGTGCGTTTTTGACGCCAAGGGGCCGACCTTTCGCGAGGCCCTTTATCCCGAGTACAAGGCTCAGAGAGACCCCATGCCTGACGACCTGCGCACACAGATCGAGCCCATTCATGAAGTGGTGCGCCGGATGGGATGGAAGGTGCTGGATGTTCCCGGTGTAGAAGCGGATGACGTGATTGGTACGCTGGCGGTGACGGCTGCGGCTCAAAATGTGGACGTTGTTATCAGCAGTGGCGATAAGGACCTAGCTCAGCTAGTGACTGAACGCATCACGATCGTCGACACCATGAATGGTAAGAAGCGTGATGTGGCAGGTGTAGAGGCTGAGTTTGGAGTTCCTCCCCATCTGATGGTTGATTACCAGACCTTGGTCGGTGACTCGGTAGATAACGTGCCGGGCGTTGTCGGCATTGGTCCCGTCAAGGCAACCAAGCTTCTCAAGGACTATGGTTCACTGGATCAAGTTGTGCAGAAGGCGGATTCCATCAAAGGTGTGATGGGGGAAAACATCCGCAAGGCGCTGGACTGGCTGCCCACCGGGCGCCAGCTGCTGACCATCAAGACCGATTGCGACCTGAACGGCTGGGTGCCGGGCCTGCCCGCGCTGGACGCGGTGCGCATCGGCGAGCCGGACAACGCCGCGCTCAAGACCTTTTACGAACAGTACGGTTTCAAGGGCCTGGCCAAGACCTTGGCGGACAAGGCAGCGGCGTCCGCATCGGCCGCCGACGCGCCGGGCCTTTTTGACGAGCCTGTGCCGCCGACGCCATCGATCACGCAGGTGGCTTACGACACGATCCTCGATTGGGCCGCCTTCGACACCTGGTTGGCGCGCATCGAGGCGGCGGAACTCACGGCCCTGGACACCGAAACCACCTCGCTCGACGAGATGGTGGCCGAGATCGTGGGCATCAGCTTCAGCGTCACGCCCGGCGAGGCGGCCTACATCCCGCTGATGCACGACTATCCCGGTGATGACAAAGTGCCCGCGCAATTGCCGCGTGACGAGGTGTTGGCCAAGCTCAAGCCCTGGCTGGAAAACCCGGCCGCGCACAAGCTGGGCCAGCACGTGAAGTACGACCGGCATGTTTTCGCCAACCACGGCATTGAAGTGCAGGGCTACGTGCATGACACGATGCTGCAGAGTTATGTGCTGGAGGTGCACAAGCCGCATGGCCTGGCTAGCCTGGCCGAGCGGCATCTGGGCCGCACCGGCATCAACTACGAAGACCTCTGCGGCAAGGGCGCCAAGCAGATTCCGTTCAGCCAGGTGGCCATCGACAAGGCGGCGCAATACTCCTGCGAGGACAGCGACCAGACCCTGGACGTGCATCGCACGCTCTGGCCCCGCCTGGAAAAGGACGCCCAGGAGGGCGGCAAGCTCAAGGCCATCTACGAGCTGGAAATTGCCAGCAGCGAGACGCTCTACCGGATTGAGCGCAACGGCGTGTTGATCGACGCGTCGACGCTGGCGCAGCAAAGCCATGAGCTGGGTCAGCGCATCCTGCAGCTGGAGCAGGATGCTTATGAGCTGGCGGGCCAGCCCTTCAATCTGGGTTCGCCCAAGCAAATTGGCGAAATCTTCTTCGGCAAGCTGGGCCTGCCCATCGTCAAGAAGACCGCCACCGGCGCGCCCAGCACCGACGAGGAGGTGCTGGAGAAATTGGCCGACGACTATCCGCTACCCGCCAAGATCCTGGAGCATCGTGGCCTGTCCAAGCTCAAGGGCACCTACACCGACAAGCTGGCGCAGATGGCCTTGCCGGGCACCGGGCGCGTGCACACGCACTACGCGCAAGCCGTGGCGGTGACGGGGCGGCTGTCCAGCAATGATCCGAATTTGCAGAACATCCCGATCCGCACGCCCGAAGGCCGTCGCGTGCGCGAGGCCTTCATCGCCTCGCCCGGGTGCTTGATCGCCAGCGCGGACTACTCGCAGATCGAGCTGCGCATCATGGCCCACCTCAGCGGCGACGCGGCCCTGCTGCTGGCCTTCCACGACGGCATGGACGTGCACCGCGCCACCGCCTCCGAGGTGTTCGGCGTGCCCACCAGCGCGGTCACCAGCGAACAACGACGTTACGCCAAGACCATCAATTTCGGTCTGATCTATGGCATGAGCAGCTACGGCCTGGCCAAGAGCCTGGGCATCGACAACACGGCGGCCAAGAACTACATCGAGCGTTACTTCGATCGCTTCGCGGGCGTCAAGCGCTACATGGACGAGACCCGCGCCTCGGCGAAGGCCAAGGGCTATGTGGAGACCGTGTTTGGCCGACGGCTCTATTTGCCGGAGATCAATTCCCCCAATGGGCCGCGTCGCAGCGGCGCGGAGCGCGCCGCCATCAACGCGCCCATGCAGGGCACGGCGGCCGACCTCATCAAACTCAGCATGAACGCGGTGCAGCGCGTGCTCGACGCCGAAGGCCGCAAGACCAAGATGATCATGCAGGTGCACGATGAACTGGTGTTCGAGGTGCCTGAGGACGAGGTGGACTGGCTCAAGCGCGAAGTCCCCAAGCTGATGGCCGGTGTGGCCCAGCTCAGGGTGCCGCTGCTGGCCGAAGTCGGCGTGGGGGTGAACTGGGACAAGGCGCACTGAGGCGCGCGCGTGGGAGCGTACGCGCGCGATGCCTGCCATGTGCCTGCTGCGACCCAGCGCGATGCACGAGGTTGTGCGAGGCAGGCAAGACAAGAAAATTTGAATGGAAGAGGTAGAGACGATGAGTGAATTGTTGTTTTACGAAAAGCCCGTGGCCCTGAATCGCGAGCGACACAAGAAACTGCGCTTGAAGGCGATGGACGATGGCTTCGCCTTTTCGGCGGGTGTGAACTCCGTGCCCCTGGCCGCCATCGAATTCTTCGAGGCCAGCCGCGACATGACCGTGCTGTTTCAGAAAGGGGCTGACGGCCATTTCTTTCCCGTGGTCATGATGTCGCTCTCCAACAGCGGCCATGCGCTGGTGGACCCCCAAGGCCGTTGGCAAGGCAGTTATGTGCCCGCCTTCATCCGCCGTTACCCCTTTGCCTTGGCCTCGGATGGCACCGTCTGCATCGACGAAAAGAGCCGCGCCTTTTCCGAAACCGAGGGCGAGCTGCTGTTCACGGAGGATGGCCATGCCCCAGCCTTGGACTCTGCGCTGGCCTTTATGCGCGGGTTCGATACCGAGATGCGACGCACGCGTGAGTTCTGCGACGGGCTCGCGCAAAAGGGCTTGCTCGCGCCCTTCGAGGTCGAAGTTCGCCCCCGGGATGGCGGACGCGCCGTGCGCCTGCAAGGTCTGCACGCCGTGAGCACGCAGAAGTTTTCCGAACTGCGCGGCGACACGCTGGAACTCTGGTTCACCAAGAGCTGGGTGGCCTGGATTTACGCCCACCTGCATTCCATCGGCGCCTTGGCCAAGCTCTCGTCCGACAAGACCCCAACATCCCTGACGCATTGACGGCAAGCGGCCACTCAGCCACGCTGCGCCGATTTTTCCTTCGCAGGCCGGTGCGCCATGACCCAGTCGTACAGGCCTTGCGCGGCCGGTGAGAGGCCACGGTCACGGCGGCGCACCAGGTAGATTCGCCGGTTCAAGCCCGGCCAGCGCAGGGGGCGAATGTCCAGCTCCGGGGCGCTGAACTGGTAGAGCGTGAGCGCGGGCACGATGCTCACGCCCAGACCCGCCCGCACCATGCCCGCCACCGTGGCCAGTTGATCGACTTCCAGAATCGAGCGCAAAGGCTGCGGGTGCGTCGCCGCGTCCAGGTACTGGCGCACGCTGGACGTGCGTGAGAGGTGGATGAACGGCCAGGCCGTGACGTCGCGCGGGCGCGGATCGCGCAGCTGAGCCAGCGGATGGCCCGCCGGGCAGACCAGATGGAACCCGTCGCTGCAGAACGGCTCGGCACGCAGCTCGGGGGTCTCCGCTCGCGTGGCCGCGAGCGCGAAATCGAAGCGCCCACTGCGCACCCGCTCGATGCAGGGCTCGGACAGGACATCCGCCACTTCGATCTCAATGCCGGGGTAGGCGGAATGAAAGCCCGCGAGCACCGGCGGTAGCCAGTCCGCGGCCAGGGAGGGCAGCAGCGCGATCGACACCCGGCCGCGTTCGCGCGCGGCCCGCTCGCGCATGCCTAGCACCAAGGCATCGAGTTCACTCAGCACGCGGCGTGCCGCGTGCTCGAACTCCACCCCGTCCTGGCTCAGTTCCACATGGCGGGTGCTGCGGTCGAACAGGCGCACGCCCAGGCTTTCTTCCAACTGCCGCACCAAGGCGCTGAACGCAGGTTGAGACAGGTGGCAGGCCGCCGCGGCGCGGGTGAAGTTGCGTTCGGTGGCCAGGGCCAGGAAGGCCCGCAGGTCCCGGGATGAGACATTCATTTGATGTGCCGATGAATTGATTTGAATATTCGATTTCACGGATGACAGCGTAAGGCCTAGAGTCCTTTCTCGACAAGGGCTAAAGCAATCACATCCCACCACTGCGCGTGGGCCTGTCCGGCAATTTCTGGAGAGAAAGCGGGTGTGTTTTTTTGCCTTGCCTTGGCGTGGCCTGTCGGTACGAGGGCGGCGCCGATTCGGTGTTTGGCGTTGCTTGCGAGGAGACATGAGAGAACCCCTTTTGCGCATCGGCTGTGCCGCCGGTTTTTCTGGCGACCGCGTGGACGCTGCAGGCCCCGTGGTGGAAGCCTTGATCGCTGCGGGTGGTCCTGCCGTTCTCATCTTCGAGACCCTGGCCGAGCGCACCCTGGCGCTGGCGCAATTGTCCCGCCGCAGCCAGCCTGAGGGGGGCTACGAGCCCTTGCTTGTCGAGCTGTTGCGTCCCGTGCTCGAACGCTGCCTGAAGGCGGGCGTGCGCATCGTCAGCAACTTCGGGGCGGCCCATCCGGTTGGCGCAGCCCGACGCATCCACGCCCTCGCGCGTGAACTCGGCCTGCCTCCGCCGCGCATTGCGGTGGTGGAGGGGGACGATCTGAACCTGCCGGACCGTCGAGCCCTGTGGGCCGAGGCTGCCGTTGGCTTGAAGGTCGTTTCGGCCAACGCCTATCTGGGCGCCGAGGCCATCGCCGATGCCTTGCTGGAAGGGGCGCAGATCGTGGTCTGCGGCCGTGTCGCCGATCCCTCCTTGACGGTCGGACCCGCCCTGGCCCATTTCGGCTGGCGGCGCGACGACTGGGACCGCCTGGCCCGCGCCACCATGGCCGGGCACTTGCTGGAGTGCGGTGCGCAGGTCAGCGGTGGCTATTACGCCGACCCAGGTTTCAAGGACGTGCCCGGCCTCGCCAACCTGGGCTACCCGATTGCAGAAATCGACGCCGAGGGCGACTGCACCATCACCAAGCCCGCGGGCACGGGCGGGCGCATCGACGAACATACGGTCAAAGAGCAGTTGCTTTACGAGGTGCATGACCCCTTGGCCTACCTGACGCCCGACGTGGTGGCCGACCTGGGCGAGGCCGAGGTCACGCAACTCGGCCCCGACCGCGTGCGTTTGACTGGCGTGCGTGGCCATCCTCGCCCCGCGACCTTAAAGGTCAACATCTGCCACGAAACCGGCTGGCTGGCCGAGGGCGAGATTTCCTACGCGGGCGCCCGCGCCGAGGCGCGCGCGAGGCTGGCCGCGCAGGTGCTGCGCGAACGTCTGCAGGGCCTGGGGCCGATGCGAGTGGATCTGATTGGCGTGAGCAGCCTCTTTGCAGATGACGATGGTCGCTGGCTAGAGGCGCAAGACGTGGGCGAAGCGCGCGACGTGCGGCTGCGCGTGGCGTGGCGCCAGTCCGATCAGGCCAGCGCCGAGCGCTTGCCGCGCGAGGTGACGGCGCTCTACACCTGTGGTCCGGCGGGCGGCGGTGGCGTGCGCACGGCCTTGCGGCCCCGCTTGGGCACGATGTCTTGCCTGGTGCCGCGCGAGCGTGTGCCCGCCTCGCACCGGTTCATCGAGGAGGCAGCATGAGCGCGCCCATGCTCCAAGTGCCGCTGCACCGCCTGGCCCATGGCCGCACGGGCGACAAGGGCGACCGCTCCAACATCAGCGTGATCGCTTGGCACCCAGTGTTCTGGGAACTGCTGGTTGAGCAGGTCACCGAAGAGGCTGTGGCGCGCCTGTTCGCGCATCGCACTCCCACATCGGTGCGGCGCCATCTGCTGCCGCGCTTGCAGGCGATGAACTTCGTGATCGACGCCGTGCTCGATGGCGGCGTGAACGACGCGCTCAACTTGGACAGCCACGGCAAGGCGCTGTCCTACCTGCTGTTGGATCTTCTGATCGACGTGCCGGCGCAACACGCCGCCTTGTTGATCGGACCCGATTGAGTTTTTCACACAACCCACCTGGAGGAGACTTTGATGAACATCACCCCTTGGACCCGACGATTCGCCCTGGTGGCCAGCGCGCTGCTGCTGTGCCTAGGCCCGGCGCAGGCCCAAAATTACCCGAGCAAGCCCATCACCTTCGTGGTGCCCTTTGCCGCCGGCAGCGCCACCGACCTGCTGGCGCGCGCGCTGGGCAAGTCGATCAATGAGCAGACCGGCCAGGCGGTCGTGGTCGAGAACAAGGCCGGCGCCAGCGGCATGCCCGCGGCGGCGGGTGTTGCGCGCGCCACGGCCGACGGCTACACCGTGCTGATCACGACCAACACCACGCACGCGGCCAACGAGCACCTGTACAAAAAGCTGCCCTACGACCCCGTCAAGGACTTCGCGCCCCTGACCGGTCTGGGCAAGGGCGGCCAGGTGCTGGTGGTCAATGCCAACTCGCCGTACAAGACCCTGGGCGACCTGCTCGTCGCCGCGCGCCAGTCGCCCGGCAAGCTGACCTTCGGCAGCGGCAGCTCGTCCAGCCGCGTGGCCGGTGAAATGCTCAAGCAGATGGCCGGCATCGACCTGCTGCACATCCCCTACAAGAGCAACCCCCTGGCCATCACCGACCTGCTCAGCGGCATGATCGACCTCATGGTCACCGACGCCTCCACCGGCGTGCCCCAGGTCAAGGCCGGCAAGCTGCGCGCCCTCGGCTACTCTACCCCGGCCCGCAGCCCGCTGTTGCCCGAGGTGCCGACCATCGCCGAAGCAGGCGTCAAGGGCTACGACATGGGCTACTGGTTCGCGGCCTACGCCCCGGCCGGTACGCCCGCGCCCGTGGTGAACAAGCTCAACCAGTTGCTGGTGACTGCCGTCAAGAGCGAGACCACCAAGTCCTTCTTCGAGGCCAGCGGTGGCGAAGCCTGGACCAGCAGTCCCGCCGAATTGGCGCGCTTCCAGGCGGCCGAGACCGCCAAGTGGGGTAAGGTCATCAAGGCGGCGGGGATCACGCCCGAGTGAGGCCTACGCGGGGCAAGACTCTCTCAGGCTCGCGTGCGACGCGAGCCTGCCACAGCCTGCGGCCTCAGACCTCGTCCGGGTTCGCGCTCAGGCCTTGCTCCACTTTTTGTAGCAGGACCACCAATTGCCTGCTTTCCTCGGCGCTCAGGCCAGCCATGCCCAAGCGGGCCAGTTTGCGCCACTGAAGTTGCTGGGCTTCGTACAGTTGCTGTCCGGCGGACGTGAGGTGCAGACGCTGGCTGCGCCGGTCCAGTTCATCGACCCGGGTCTCCAGCAATCCGCGCTCGCGCAGGCTGCCAATCAGGCGTGCGATCTGCGCCTTGTCGCGCCGACTGCGCGTTACCAATTCGCTCTGGGTGGTGCCCGGATGACGGGCGATGTACCCCAGCGCCTTGCCTTCCATGTGCGTCAACTCGGACGGGCCATCGGTCAGTCCGCGCAATTGCCGCGCGCGATGCAAATGCATGATGGTGTGGATCAGCTCAAAGGCTTGCTCCGCTGGTGGCAAATCCTTATGGTTGACATTATCAACTTGTTTCGTCATGATAGTGGACATTATCAACCAATGGAAATACCATGGAATCGCAAGCAACAGCACGCCGCGTCCAACGCGTGCGGCACGAACTCAAGGTGCGCGATCTGACGGTCGCGCGCATCGAATCACCCAGCCCGAACTTCGTCAGCGTCACTTTCGCCGGTGAGTCCCTGCGGGATTTCGTATCGGACTCCTTCGACGACCACGTCAAATTCATGATCGAGTCGAGCAGTGCGGAACCGGTGCGCCGTGACTACACGCCGCGGTCTTTTGACCGTCGCGCGGGCGAGCTGACGCTGGAGTTTGCCTTGCACGGTCAAGGGGCCGCGTCCGACTGGGCGCGCCAGGCCCGCGTCGGCCAGAAGGCGCTGATCGGTGGCCCGCGAGGTTCGATGATCGTGCCCATGGATTACGACTGGCATCTGCTCGTGGGCGACGCGACGGCCTTGCCCGCCATCGCCCGGCGACTGGAAGAACTGCCCGCGAACGCGCAGGTGGAGGTGTTCGTCTACCTGGATGACCCGGCGGACCAGCGCGAGTTGCCGAGCGCGGCTCAGGTGCACGTGCACTGGTGCGGCAGTACCGACGCCCTGGTGGATGCCGTGCGAGATTGGGCCGTGCCCGCCGGTGAAGGTTTCGCCTGGTGTGCGGGCGAGGCCGCGAGCATGGCCGCTTTGCGGCAGGTGCTGTTGCAGGACAAGGGCCTGCCCAAGGAAGCGGCTCGCATCGCCGTCTACTGGAAGCAAGGTGCGAGTGATTTCCACGAGCGGCTGGAGGGTTGAGCAAACAAAAAGCCCGCTATCCAAAAGATAGCGGGCTTCTTTTTTCTGGTGCCGGAGAAAGGAATCGAACCCTCGACCTTCTCATTACGAATGAGCTGCTCTACCAACTGAGCTACACCGGCGAAGCCCTGGATTATAGGGTATTTGGGTTGGCTTTCGACCCGCCCCAGCCCGGCGGCGGTGCCAGGAATGGGATGCCCGCTTGGCCGTGGCGGTCTGCTCCGGTGGTTGCGGGCACCCCGAGCCGCGTTGGCGTCTTGGCTAAGCTTGGCATCCATGCAAGCGAACCCGAATCCAACTCCTGGCGAGTACCTCACCGCGCGTGAGGCCGTGCAATGGCTCGACGTGCAACGCCAAACGCTGTACGCCTACGTGAGCCGTGGCTTGATCCGCAGCGTCATCCGTCCCGGCCAGAAAGCGCGCCTTTATTTGCGTGCCGATGTGGAGCGGGTGCACGCGCGGGCGCTGGCGCGGGCCGGGCACGGCGCGGTCGCGGCCGATGCCATGAACCATGGGCAGGCGATCATCCCGACGTCCATCACCGAGATCACCCCCCAGGGGCCGCGGTACCGGGGGCGCCTCGCGATGGAGCTTGTCGAAGAAGCCGCCTCCTTCGAGGCCGTGGCCGAGTTGCTCTGGCGCGGGCAGTGGCAACCCCAAACACCGGATTGGCCCGTGGTGACCACGCCGCGCATGCTGGTGGGCATGGTGGAGGCGCTGCGTGACGCGGCGGGGCGAGAGTCCCTGCTGGAGGTGTTCGCCTTGGTGGTGCTGCAGCTCGGTCTGCAGCGGCGCGCGCGGCGTGGCGTGGAGGAGAGCGTGCACGACCAGGCGCGCCAGATCGTGCAAGTCCTGGTGGGCTGCTGCGGCCTGGCCTCGCGCGATCCGCATTACGTGCCCATGGCGCGCGGCGAGCGCATCGCCGATGCCCTGTTGCGGGCTTTGGGGGGCGAGCCCAGCCCGAGCAACCGCGCGGCCATGAGTTTGATGTTGACCTTGCTGGCCGACCATGAGTTGATGCCGGGCACCCTGGCGGTGCGGGTGGCGGCCTCGGGCGGGGCGACGTTGCATGCCTGCATTGGCGCGGCCCTGTGCACCAGCTCGGGCATGAACGTGGCGCACCTGTACGACGATGCCCACGCATTTCTGGCGGGTGGCGGCAAAGCCGCCTTGCTGCGGCGTGCCCTGGAACGGCACGCCTCGGGCCGCCCCTTGCCGGGGTTTGGCCACGCCTTGTATCCACAGGGCGATCCGCGGGGCCGCTTGCTGCTGGCGTTCATCCGCTCGCGCTACCCCCAGCGGGCCGTTTTGGCGGTTTGCGATGCCATCGAGGAGATCGAGCGCGCCACCAGCTTGCGCGTGCGACACGAGCTGCCGATGGTGGTGCTCACTCGCGCCATGGGGCTGGGCCAGGAGGCCGCGAGCGCGATTTTCGTGGTCGCACGCGTCGCCGGCTGGGTGGCGCACATCGAGGAACAACGCGGTAGCGGCCAGCTCATGCGGCCGCGCGCACGTTTTGTTACGCCTGCTGACACCGTGGTGTCATCCCTCGCCGCGTCGAATGCTGGATTGAACAATCAATCTTGACCCTGCCGCGAGGGCCGCTTACCGTGCGTCCGTTCCCGGTTCGCCCTGCGCGCCCGGGGCACGGAACACATCGGAGACTTCGTGAGCAGGCTGACCCTTTCCGTCGCCATGGGCGACTACGACCGCACGCGTGCGCTGCTGGATGGCGCGGTTTTGATTGACGGTGTCGATCCCATCTTCATGACCTTGTCGCCGGAGGAAGCCTTCTTCCGCGCCTTCCGCGGTGCCGAGTTCGATGTCAGTGAGCTTTCGCTGTCGAGTTACACGCTCAAGGTGTCGCAAGGTGACTGTGCCTATGTCGCGGTGCCGATCTTCATGTCGCGTGCCTTCCGCCACACCGCGATCTACGTGCGGCGCGACCGCATCCGTCAACCGTCCGATCTGCGCGGTAAGCGCGTGGGTTTGCCTGAATACCAGCTCTCGGCCAATGTCTGGGCGCGCGCGCTGCTCAAGGACGACTTCGGCATCTTGCCCAGCGACGTGACCTGGGTGCGCGGCGGCATCGAGACGCCGGGGCGCCCCGAGAAGCTGCGCATCGAATTGCCCACGGACGTGAAGCTGGAAGCCGCCGACGAGACGGACACGCTGTCGGCCATGCTCGACCGGGGCGATATCGATGCCTTCGTCGGTCCGCGCGCGCCCTCGTGCTTCGGACGCAATCCGCAAGTGGGCTGGCTCTACGCGGACCCGACCGCCGCAGCCCAGGACTATTACCGCCGCACCCGCGTTTTTCCGATCATGCATGTGCTGGGCCTGCGCAAGACGCTGGTGGCGCAGCACCCCTGGCTGCCCGTGGCGCTCTACAAGGCGTTCGACGCGGCGAAGAACCTCGCCCTCGAGCGGCTGGCCGATCCGTCCGCGCCCAAGACGTCGCTGCCTTTCCTGGAGGAGCAGATCGCGGCGGCGCAACAACTGATGGGACCGGACTACTGGCCCAACGGCGTGGCCGCCAACCGCCACACGTTGGAGGCCTTCCTGGCCCACCACCATGACCAGGGTCTGTCTCGGCGCAAGGTGAGCGTGGACGAGTTGTTCGCTTCCACCACCTATGAGATGGCCAAGATCTGAGGAGCAGCGAGACCATGACCCTGCCGACCCCGGCCGCTGGCCCCGCCGCCGAATTGATCGCCGATCTGGTGTCGGCCAACCACATCCTGTTCGACCAAGGCGTGGTGGATGCCTTCGGTCACGTCAGCGTGCGCCACGACGTGCATCCCGAGCGCTTCTTGCTGGCGCGCAACATGGCGCCCGGGCAGGTGCAGGCCGAGGACATCGTGCAGTTCGCGCTGGACGGGACGCCCCTGGACGCTGGCGACCGGCGGGTGTATCTGGAGCGTTTCATCCACGGTGCGATCTACCGGGCCCGCCCGGAAGTGATGGCCGTGGTGCACAGCCATTCGGCCTCGGTCGTGCCCTTCACCGTGTCGCGCCGCACCCGGCTGGCGCCGGTCTGCCACATGAGCGGCTTTCTTGGCGCGGGCGCGCCTCTGTTCGAAATTCGCGACAGCGCGGGTGACGCGAGCGACCTGCTGGTGCGCGACGAGCGCTTGGGCCAGGCGCTGGCCGACCGTCTGGGCAGCGCCCACATCGTGCTGATGCGCGGCCACGGCTCCACCGTGGTGGCCCCCTCGCTCAAGCTTGCCGTGTATCGCGCGGTCTACGCGGAGATCAACGCGCGCCTGCAACTGCAAGCCACGCAACTGGGCGACCCTGAATTTCTGACGCCCGGCGAATGCCGAGCCGCCATGGACAGCACGGAGGGGCAGGTCGAGCGCCCCTGGAACCTCTGGAAACAAGCCGCCGTCGAACGCCGCCGGTCGTGACCAGGGCACCGGCCAGACCCATCACAACCACACCAGGAGATCACCATGCAGACTTTGTTTTCCCTCGCACGCCGCCATGCGGTCGCAGCCGCCCTGTTGGCCGTGACGGTCGGGCTGCCGTTCGTGGCGCAGGCCCAGCAAGACTGGCCTTCGCGTCCCGTGCGGGTCATCGTGCCCTCGTCGCCGGGCGGCGGCACCGATGCCTTCGCGCGTCTGCTGACGCAGGCGCTGTCTGAGCAACTCAAGCAGTCTTTCGTGGTGGACAACAAACCCGGTGCCAGCGGCAACATCGGCGCCGACCTGGCGGCGAAGTCCACGCCCGATGGCTACACCTTGCTGATCGCGTCCAATTCCTCGCTGGGCATCAACCCGGTGATCATGAAGAGCATGCCCTTCGACGCTGAGCGAGACCTGACGCCGGTGAGCCGGGGCGTGATGGCACCCATGGTGTTGGTCGCGACACCGTCCACGGGCTGGAAGACGGTGAAGGACCTGATCGCGGCCGGCAAGCAGGACGGCACCAAGTACTTTTATGGCTCCGCGGGCGTGGGCAGCCCGCCCTACATCGGCGTGCGCATGTTGGAAGAAGCCTCGGGCACGCGCTTCACCCACGTGCCTTACAAGGGTGTGGCGCCCGCGTACCAAGACCTCTTGGGTGGCCAGCTCCATTTCATGTACACCGACCTCGCGACGATCGACCAACACATCAAGGCGGGCAAGGTGGTCGCGCTGGCCGTGAATGAGAAAACCCCGCTCTTGCCCAACGTCCCTACCTTGCAGGAAGCGGGACTGAACGTGCGTGCCTGGACGTCCTTCAGCATCATGGCGCCGGCCAAGACGCCCGCGCCCATCATCAAGAAGCTCAGCGCGGAAATCAGCAAGGCTTTCCACAATCCGGCCGTGCGGCAGCGCTTGGAGCAACAGGCCCTGATCCCCGTGCTGGACACGCCCGAAGCCTTCGCGGTCGAACTGCGCAAGGAGCGCGAACACTGGGGCCAGTTCATCAAGCGCAACAACATCACACCGGAGTGACAACGCGGTGCCTCCGGCAGCGCGATGAGAGAAACAGAGAGAGGCGACGTCGATGGGGGAATCTGAGCGGGCAGTGGCCCGCCGGATTCCATAAAAAAAACCGATGCCCGGCTTGTCCGGGCATCGGCCTTTTTGCGGGGTGCTTCGGCTCAAGCCTGGTGGTAGGACGTCACGCGCTCCACCTCGTTCTTGCTGCCGAGAATGACGCTCACGCGCTCGTGCAGCTTCTTGGGTTGGATGTCCAAGATGCGCTGGCGGCCATTGGTGGAGGCGCCACCCGCCTGCTCGACCAGCCAGCTCATTGGGTTGGCCTCGTACATCAGGCGCAGCTTGCCGGGTTTGTCCGGCTCGCGCTTGTCCCAGGGGTACATGAAGACGCCGCCGCGCGTCAGGATGCGGTGCACGTCGGCCACCATGCTGGCGATCCAGCGCATGTTGAAGTCCTTGCCGCGCGGACCTTCCTTACCCTGCAGGCATTCGTCGATGTAGCGCTTCACCGGGGCGTCCCAGTGGCGCATGTTCGACATATTGATGGCGAATTCCTTGGTGTCTTCAGGAATGCGCACGTTCTCTTGGGTCAGCACGAAGGAGCCTTGTTCACGGTCCAGCGTGAACATGGCCACGCCGTCACCCACGGTCAGCACCAGCGTGGTTTGCGGCCCGTAAACGCAGTAGCCCGCAGCAACTTGCTGCCGGCCCGCTTGCAGGAAGTCGGCTTCGCTGACCGCCTCGATCTTCTTTGGGTCGTCGTTGGGCTTCTTGAGCACGCTGAAAATCGTGCCGATGCTCACGTTCACGTCGATGTTGCTGCTGCCGTCCAGCGGATCGAACAGCAGCAGGTACTCGCCCTGCGGGTAGCGGTTGGGCACGGCGTAAATGCTGTCCATCTCCTCGCTGGCCATGGCCGCGAGGTGGCCGCCCCATTCGTTGGCTTCGATCAGCACCTCGTTGGCGATGATGTCCAGCTTCTTCTGCACTTCGCCCTGCACGTTCTCGCTGTCGGCGCTGCCCAGCACGCCGCCCAAGGCGCCCTTGTTGACGGCGTGGCTGATGCTCTTGCAGGCGCGCGCCACCACTTCGAGCAGCAGGCGAAGCTCGGATGGAATGTGGCCGTGCACGCGCTGTTGCTCGACGAGGTAGCGGGAGAGGGAAATTTTCTGGCTCATGTTCGGGTCTCGTTCATTCTTCGGCGAGAGCGCGGCTCACGACTTCACGCACGTCGTTGCTCAGGTCCGGCTTGGCGGCGACGCGGGCGATGGCCTCGCGGGCGGCGTGCCGGTAGGGCTCGGCGAGCTTCTTCCAGCGGTCCAGCGCGCGCGCGAGGCGGGCGGCGACTTGCGGATTCAGCGCGTCGAGTTCCAGCACGCGTTCGCTCCAGAACACATAACCGGCCGCGTCGGCGCGGTGGAAGGCGCCGGGATTGGCGCTGCAGTAGCTGAAGATCAGGCTGCGCGCGCGGTTGGGGTTCTTGAGCGTGAAGTCCGGGTGCTTCATCAGTTGCCTGACGGCGGGCAGCACGTCGCCGCCGCGGTCGGAGGCGCCGGCTTGCAGGGCGAACCATTTGTCCAGCACCAGGGCCTCGTTCTTGAACAGCGCGTGGAAGCGCTGAAGGGCGTCGCGCGCCAGGGCGTGGCCGCTTTGCACGAGGGCGGTCAGCGCGTAGAAGCGGTCCGTCATGTTGCCCGCGTCCTTGAAGCGCTGGTAGGTCTTGCCGGGCCAAACCACGTCGCCGGTTTCGCGCGCGGCCAGGCAGAGCATGGCCAGCGCCAGGCCCGCCAGCGCGCGCCGCCCAGAGGAGACGGCGTCGGGCCGGTAGGCGCCGGTGTCATGGTGCTGTTCATAGGCCCACGCCCAGTCCTCGCGCAGTTCCAGCGCCAACTGACCACGCATGGCCTCGCGCACGGCGTGCACGCGCTGCGGGTCCACCACGTCCAACTGCTCGGCGATGTAGGTCTCCGAGGGCAGGGTGAGGACGAGTTCCTTGAAGGCAGCGTCGAGCTGCGGGTGGCGCAGCACGGCGCGCATCGCGTCCAGGTAGGCCGCGTCCAAGGGCTGCTCGGTGGCGCCGCTGTCGATGGCGGCCAGGGCGCGTTTGAGGGCCAGGCGCTGACCCGCTTCCCAGCGGTTGAATGGGTCGCTGTCGTGCGCCAGCAGGGTCAGCAGCTCGGCATCGCTGTAGTCGTAGCGCAGCACCACGGGCGCGCTGAAGCCGCGCAGCAGCGAGGGCACGGGCTCGGACACCACGCCTTCGAACACCACCTCGGTCTGCGTCTCGCTGAGCACCACGGTGCGGGCGCTGTTGGGGATTTCACGACCATCGGCGTACAGCAGGCCCAGGGCCACGGGGATCACGAACGGCAGTTTCTCGGCCTGACCCGGGGTGGGCGGGCAGCTCTGCGTAAGCGTCAGTGTGTAGCGCTGCGCCGTCGCGTCGTAGCGGCCGCGCGCGGCGACCTGGGGCGTGCCCGCCTGGCTGTACCAGCGCTTGAACTGCGGCAGCAGGCGCGCGAGTTCGGAGCCGGGGTTGGCGTCGGCGATGGCCTGGGCAAAGTCGTCGCAGGTCACCGCCTGGCCGTCGTGGCGCTGGAAGTACAGGGCCATGCCCTTGGCGAAACCGTCGCGACTCGTCAGCGTCTGCTGCATGCGCACGACTTCCGAGCCCTTTTCGTACACCGTGACGGTGTAGAAGTTGTTGATCTCGATGTAGCTGTCGGGCCGCACCGGATGGGCCATGGGGCCCGCGTCCTCGGGGAACTGGGCGGTGCGCAGCACGCGCACGTCTTCGATGCGCTTGACGGCGCGGGCGCTGGCTTCGCCCGCCAGGTCCATGCTGAATTCCTGGTCGCGGAAGACGGTCAAGCCTTCCTTGAGCGAGAGCTGGAACCAATCACGGCAGGTCACGCGGTTGCCGGTCCAATTGTGGAAGTACTCGTGACCCACCACGCTTTCGATGTTGGCGTAGTCGACGTCCGTGGCCGTGGCTTGGCTGGCCAGCACGAACTTGGTGTTGAAGATGTTGAGGCCCTTGTTCTCCATCGCGCCCATGTTGAAGTCGCTGGTCGCGACGATCATGAAGCGGTCCAGGTCCAGCGGCAGCTGGAAGCGCGCCTCGTCCCAGGCGATGGAGGCCATCAGCGAGTTCATCGCGTGCTCGGTCTTGTCCAGGTCGCCCGGACGCACGTAGACCTGCAGCAGGTGTTCGCGGCCATTGCGCGCCTTGACGCGCTGTTCACGCGCGACCAGCTGGCCTGCCACCAGGGCGAACAGGTAGCAGGGCTTCTTGTGCGGGTCGACCCATTTGGCAAAGTGGCGGCCGCCTTCCAGTTCGCCTTGCTCGACCAAGTTGCCGTTGGACAGCAGCACGGGGTATTTCTTCTGGTCCGCGCGCAGGGTGACCGTGTAGCTGGCCATCACGTCCGGGCGGTCAAGGAAGTAGGTGATGCGGCGAAAGCCTTCGGCTTCGCACTGCGTGAAGAACGTGCCCTGGCTCACGTACAGGCCCATGAGCTTGCTGTTCTTCTCGGGCGCGCAGGTCGTGAAGATTTCGAGATCGAAGGCGTCCGAGCTCGTGGGCAGGTTCTCCAGCACCAGCTGGTCGCCCTCGGTCTTGAAGCTCGTGCCTTGGCCGTTGACCAGCACGCGCGCCAGGTTCAGTTCCTCCCCGTCGAGCTTCAGGGCCTGGGCCGCAACGTCGGGGTTGCGACGCAGGCGCATCTTGTTGAGCACGCGGGTCTTGGCCGGGTCCAGGTCGAAGGTCAGTTCGACGCTGTCAATCCAGAAGGCGGGGGCCGTGTAGTCCTCGCGCCGGATGACGGTGGTGTGTCCTTCACGCATGATTTCAGACTCCCTGCTTCAGTGAAGCTTCGATGAATGGGTCAAGGTCACCGTCCAGAACCTTCTGGGTGGCCGATGTCTCGTAGTTGGTGCGCAGGTCCTTGATGCGGCTCTGGTCCAGCACGTAGCTGCGGATCTGGTGGCCCCAGCCCACGTCGGTCTTGGTGTCTTCCAGCTTTTGCTGCTCTTCCATGCGCTTGCGCATCTCAAAGTCGTAGAGGCGGCTGCGCAGGCGCTTCCAGGCCACGTCGCGGTTGCTGTGCTGGCTGCGTCCGTCCTGGCACTGCACCACGATGCCGGTGGGGATGTGCGTCAGGCGCACGGCCGAGTCGGTCTTGTTGATGTGCTGGCCGCCCGCGCCACTGGCGCGGAAGGTGTCGGTGCGCACATCGGCCGGGTTGATCTCGATCTCGATGGTGTCGTCGATTTCCGGGTAGACGAAGATGGACGCGAAGCTCGTGTGGCGTCCGCCCGAACTGTCGAAGGGCGACTTGCGCACCAGGCGGTGCACGCCGGTTTCGGTGCGCAGCAGGCCGAAGGCGTAATCGCCCTCGATCTTGATGGTCGCGCTCTTGATGCCTGCCGTGTCACCCGGGGTTTCGTCTTCCACCGTGGCCTTGAAGCCCTTGCGCTCCGCGTACTTGAGGTACTGACGCAGCAGCATGCTGGCCCAGTCACAGGCTTCGGTGCCGCCCGCGCCCGCCTGGATGTCCAGGAAGGCGGGCAGGGGGTCGGCCGGGTTGTTGAACATGCGGCGGAATTCGAGTTTCTCGACGATCTCCGCGAGCTTGCCCGCCTCGGCCTGGATGGTCCGCAGGCCCGCCTCGTCACCGTCTTCCTTGCTCATCTCGAAGAGCTCGGAGTTGTCAGCCAGTTCGCTGGTCAGCCGGTTGAGCGTGACGACCACTTCGTCCAGCGACTTTTTTTCCTTGCCGAGTTCCTGCGCCTTCTTGGGGTCGTTCCAGACCGTGGGGTCTTCCAGGGAGGCGTTGACCGTCCTCAGCCGTTCAGCCTTGGCATCGTAGTCAAAGATACCCCCGAAGTTCGACCGTGCGCTGGCTGAGGTCGGCCAGTTGAGCGCCGATGGCGTTGATCTGTTCTGCGTCCATGGTGGGTGTCCTGTGGTGTTCTGAGCGGGCTGCCGACGGCAGCGTTGCGATTCCGAAAACCCCGTATTTTAGGTTCCCAAGGACGCCAGCCGGACACCTTGGACCGGCCAGGGATGTTTCAGAAGCTGCGGTCGAAACCGAGGGCAAAACCCGCGGTGCCCAGCACCATCAACTGCACGCTGTCACGGGCGCTGACCTGGTAGCCCAAGGAGGGGACGATGCCCGGCGAATAGCCGTTGTGGTTCAGCGGCACTTTGTCGGCGTATCGGCCTGTGTAGCCGTAGATGATGCCCGCGGTGACTTTGGCCGACAGCCCGGGCATGTCCAGAAAGTCCTGCTGTTCGTAGCCCGCATACGCGTACGCCGAGGGCTGGCCAAAAGAGTTGCTGAACAAGGCCAGGCCGAGCAACTGCCTGGGGTCTTGCTGCTTTTCCAGTGAGGCGATGAAGACTTGCCGATGCTCAGGGTTGTGATGCCAGTGGTGCACATAAGGCACGACGGTGAGCGTCCAGGGCAACTCAGGCGGTGTTTCGGCGGACTCAGAGAGCGCCCTGGGGGTTTGCGCGGGCAACTCCCCCGCATGGCTGTGGAGTGCGCCCAGCATCAGGGCTGCAAGGGCGAGACGAGACAAGAAAACGTGCATGACCGGAACGAGACCGACGGGAGCGTCGGAGAACAGGGAAAGGCCGGCATTGTCCGCGCACTTCAGCCCACTTCAGGGCACCGGCACCTGCGCCTGCGCCGTGAGGAAATGTTCGATCAAGCCGGCGAGTTGCTCCGGTTGGTCGTGGTGCAGCATGTGCGCGGCGTTGTCGATCACCTCCCGGCGCAAGCGCGGCACGGCCCGCAGCCGCTCATGGAACTCGGCCAGGCTGTAGCGCCCCTGCCACCACTGCTCCATTTCGGTCTCAGAGGCCTCGACGACGAGCACGGGAGCCGTGATGGCGGCGTAGGCGGCTCGCACTTCCTCCACGCGGTAGAGCTGGGGGTTGACGATCTTGTGCGCCGCGTCGCCCAGGATTTCCCAGTCGCCTTGGGTGTTCGGGCGTGCCCATTGCCGCGCCAGCCATTGCGCCTTGTCTAGGGGCAGGCGCGGGTTGGTCTTCATCAGGCGACGCGCCACGCCATCGGCGTCCGCATAGGTCTTGAGCGCCAATTCGCCGCGATGGAACTGCTTGAGTTCGTCCATCCAGGTGGCGTGACGTGCCGGGGCCTGCTCGGGCTGGGTCGCCGGCAGGCCGAAGCCTTCAAGGTTGATCAGTCGGCGGATGCGCTGGGGCCGCGCGCCTGCGTACAGCATGACCACGTTGCCGCCCATGCTGTGGCCCAGCAGGTCCACCGGCTGGCCGAGCGCGACCTGGTCGAGCAGGAAGTCCAGGTCAGCCAGGTAATCGGGAAACCCATAGTGATCTTGCGACGGCCCCTCGGTCAATCCGAAGCCCCGCCAGTCCGCCGCGATGATGGCGCGGCCCTGCGCGAAGTCCTCGCTGAAGGCATCCACGACGAACTGGAAGGACGCGGCCACGTCCATCCAGCCGTGCATCAGCACCAAAGGCGGCGGGGTGGCGGCGTTCGGGGTATCGGGTCCCCATCGCAGCACGTGGTAGCTCAGGGTGCGGACGGGGACATGGCTGCTGCGGGCAACGCGACGAGGCTGGTACATCGCCCGATCATACGAAGGCCGACGCGCGAACTCAGTCAATGGCGTGACTACTGCGCCGTGCCCGAGCTGGCCGTAAACTCGCCGGGCATTCCTTCGAACCTGAGAAAGAAAGACACCATGACCCTTGCGATGAACCTCGTCCCGCTTGGCACCAGCGATCTGCGCGTCACTCCCATCTGCCTGGGCACGATGACCTTCGGTGAGCAGGTGAGCGAGTCGGACGCGCACGCCATCCTGGACCGTTCCCTGGACCGTGGCGTGAATTTCCTGGACACGGCCGAGATGTATTCGGTGCCCGCGCGTGCGGAAACCTTCAACGCGACCGAGAAAATCATTGGCAATTGGCTGGCCAAGCGCCCCGATGCCCGCAAGAAGATGGTGCTGGCCACCAAGATCGCCGGGCCTTCCCGCGGCATGCCCTGGGTGCGCAATGGCGCGCTGGACGTGACGCCCGCCGACATCATCGCGGCGTGCGAGGGCAGTCTCAAGCGCATGAAGACCGACGTCATTGATCTCTACCAAATCCATTGGCCCGTGCGCCATGTTCCGGCCTTCGGGGCCATGTATTTCGACGTGGAGAAATCCAAGAAGGAAGACGCAAAGCTCACGCCCATCCTCGCGCAGCTGGAGGCCATGGACAAGCTGGTGAAGGCCGGCAAGGTGCGCGCCATCGGTCTGTCCAACGAAACGCCTTATGGCGTGCACGAGTTCGTACGCCTGGCCGAGCAACACGGCCTGCCGCGCGTGGCCACGGTGCAGAACCCTTATTGCCTGAGCAACCGCACGGTCGAGAACGGGCTGGACGAAACCCTTTACCGCCTGAATGTGGGCTTGCTGGCCTACTCGCCGCTGGGCTTCGGGGCCTTGACGGGCAAGTACGACGCCAGCGGTTTCATCGGCCCCGGCGCGCCGGAGCAGGCACGCCTGACCAAGTTCGAGTCCTCGCGCAAGCAGCGTTGGGGGCGCTCTGAATCGTTGGAAGCCGCGCGTCGTTACAACGCCTTGGCACGTGCCCATGGGCTGACGCCCACGCGCATGGCGCTGGCCTTTTGCTACACCAAGTGGCAGGTGGCGAGCACGATCATCGGCGTGACCTCGGTGGCGCAGCTGGACGAGGACCTGGACGCCTGGGGCACGACCCTGTCGCCCGAGTTGTTGCAGGCGATCGACCAGATTCGCAAGGAGATCCGCGACCCCGCGGTCTGAGCGAGGGTTCGTGCATGGCGAAGAAAGAGCACGTTTCAGAAACCCCCGCGACCGCCTTGCTCAAGGCGCGGGGGGTCGTGTTCACCGAGCACCTGTATGACTACGTGGAGCACGGCGGAACGGCGGAATCGTCGCGGCAGCTCGGGTTTCCGGAGCACGAGGTGGTGAAGACGCTGGTGATGCAGGACCAGGATGCCAAGCCCTTGATCGTGCTGATGCATGGCGACCGCAAGGTTTCCACCAAGAACCTGGCGCGGCAGATCGGCGCGAAGTCGGTGGAGCCCTGCAAGCCTGAGGTGGCGAACCGGCACAGCGGCTATTTGGTGGGCGGCACTTCGCCGTTCGGGACGAAGCGCGAGATGCTGGTCTACATCGAAGAGAGCATCCTGGCCTTGCCGAAGATTGCGATCAACGGCGGGCGGCGGGGGTATCTGGTCAGGATCGCGCCGTCGGTGTGCCTTGAATTGCTGAATGCCAAAGTGGTGAATTGCGCCTTGGTGGATTGACGGGTTTGTTGGCGTTTGGTGTGCTTGCAGGGGTGGCGTTGCGCGAGCCGGGCTGTGCGCCAAGTCGCTCATACGAGGCCGGTCGGCTTCGCCGACTTCGCAGCGTCAGGGCGGCGCACGCCTGTCCGGCATAACTCACTGCGCGCCTTCAGCGCTCCGTTCAGACAGGATGCCGGAAGTCAGATCACGAAGCGCGCTGACTTCAGCGCGCGACGGCGTGCCCCGCCCTGACGCTGCCGCCCCCGAAATCGCGTCTCGGCGCACAGCCCGGTCCGTGCATCGCCAACTCAGCAGAAACGCCCAGTTGGATTACCGCAGCAAGAACTTCAACAGCCGATCCACCAACTTCCCATACGGCGGCGCCAACAAAGCCGCCGTGGAGAAACGAGCTTGCGTGAACACCGGCCGCAGTTTCGAGAAGGTGAGGAAACCTTCGAAGCCGTGGTAATGCCCCATGCCCGACGCGCCGACCCCACCAAAGGGCAACTCATCCTGGGCAACGTGGAACAAGGCATCGTTGATGGAAACACCGCCGGACATGATGCGCGTCAGCAGCTTCTCCTGTTGCGCACGGTCGTTCGTGAACGGGTACAGCGCCAGCGGCCGTGGACCTGCGTTGACGCGTTGAATCACCTCGGTGTCCAAATCTTCGTAGGCGATGACCGGCAGGATGGGCCCGAAGATTTCGCGCTGCATCAGCTCGCAATCTGCGGGAGCATTCAGCAGCAAATGCGGCGCGATGCGGCGTTTGGCCTCGTCGAAGGCCGGACCGGGGATGAGCGGGACCAGGCGCGCGCCGCGTGACCGAGCCTCCTCCATCGCGTTCTTCAGTCGGGCGTAGGCCCTGGCGTCGATGATGCTGGTGTAGTCCGGCGTGTCCAGCGCGGGGTAGCGTTGGGCGACGATCTCCTGGGCCATTTGCACGAAGGCCTCCACCCGGTGTCGGGGAACGTAGGCGTGGTCGACCGTGGTGCAGATTTGACCCGCGTTCAAGTACTTCACGTAGAGCAGGCGTTCGGCGGCCGTGCGCAGCGGAAAGTCGTCCAGCAGAACAGCGGGTGACTTGCCACCCAACTCGAGCGTGACGGGACAGAGGTTGGCGGCAGCCGCCGCCATCACGGCCTTGCCCGTTTGGCCCGAGCCCGTGAAGAGCAGGTGGTCGAAAGGCAGCTTGGAGAACTCGATGCCCACGCCGCCGGTCTCGTCGAACACCTGCAGCTTGTCCGCAGGGAAGTAGCGCGGCAACTCGCGCATCATCAGCGCGGCCAGATGGCGCGAGTTTTCGCTCATCTTCACCATGGCGCGATTGCCCGCGGCGAGGATGGCCGAGAGAGGCACCAGACTCAGGTTGAGCGGGAAGTTCCAGGGCACGATCACGCCGACCACCCCCAGGGGCTGCGGGATCACACGGTTGCGTGCCAGACCAAAGGCCAGGCGATCGATGCCCCTGCGCTGCGGGCGCATCCATCGACGCAGATGTTTGCGCGCATGGTGGATCGCGTGCAGCGTGGGGATGACCTCGGTCACCAGCGTCTCATGGTGCGAGCGGTGCCCATAGTCCGCGCTGATGGCCGCGCAGATCGCGTCTTGCTGTTCCCTCACGAAACGTTCCAACTGATGCAGATCAGCCAAGCGGCTGGCGCGGTCGGGTGCCGGGTCCGCGAGATAGGCCTCGCGCTGGGCGTGCAGAGCAGTCTGCAGCAGTTCGGTGCTTGCGGTCATGGCGTTCTCCTGTCGTGGGTCGGGGGCTTGGTCCGCGAATGCCGGTGACTGGGCCAAATCAGTGGGCCATGTAGCGCCCGGCCCGATGGTTGACGATGAGTGTGAGGTTGAGCACCACCGCGCCGATCACGGACAGCGCGACTTGCGTCAAGGGCATGGTCAGCAGGGCCAACAGCAGGACCAAGCCATCGGTGGCCATCTGAACCTGGCCGGCTCGCCAACCGCGCGTTTCTTGTAGCCAATAGGCCAGGATGCCCACGCCGCCCAGGCTGGCTTGGTGGCGGAACAAGATCAGGAATCCCACCCCCAGCAGCACGCCGCCGATGAGTGCGGCATACAGCGGCTGCACCGTGCCGAAGCTCACGCAGCGCGGCGTGATTTCCGTCAGCAGGGACAAAAGGGCCACCGCGATGATGGTCTTGACCAGGAAGGCGCGCGGCATGCGGCGCCAGGCCAGGGCGTAGAAGGGCAGGTTGAGCACGAAGAACACCAGGCCGTAGTTCCAATCCAGGCCGTAATGCAGCAGAAACGACAAGCCAGCCACGCCACCGCCCAACAGGCGTTCGTGCTGGAACAGGGTCACGGCCAGGGCAATCAGCGCGGTGCCGAACAAGAGGGCCAGAGCGTCCTCAGCCAGGCTGTGCCGGGGTGCGACGGGGGGGCGAGTGCCCGGGTTCTTGGCACTTGGATTCGCGGAGTCAACAAAATCGGTCATGCACGGATTGTGGCATCCGTGCCGCCGCGGGCTCGCCCTCGATCGGTGGGCGGTGCAGGCTCGGGCACAATAACGGCCTTGTTTTTGTTGGCTCGTCGCATCTTGGCTACTTACTCCTCTTTCCTGCTCCCGGCACTCGTGGCATTGGCCGCCTACTTGCTCGGCTCCTTGTCCTTTGCCGTCATCGTCAGTCGCGTGATGGGGCTGAACGATCCGCGCACCTATGGCAGCAAGAATCCTGGCGCCACCAACGTGCTGCGTTCCGGCTCCAAAAAGGCGGCCGTGGTCACCTTGCTGCTCGACGGGGCCAAGGGCTGGTTGCCGGTGGCTCTGGTGGCTTGGTTCGGTCCAAGCTACGGCTTGGGCGACGGCTCGGTGGCGCTCGCGGCTTTGGGGGCCTTCCTGGGGCATCTCTACCCGGTGTTCTTCCGCTTTGTGGGCGGTAAGGGGGTGGCGACTGCCGCCGGCGTGCTGCTGGGTCTGCACTGGGCGCTGGGGCTGGCCGTGCTGCTGACCTGGGTGCTGGTGGCCGTGGTGTCGAGGTATTCGTCCCTGTCGGCGCTGATCGCTTCGGTGGCCGCGCCGCTGTACTACATGCTGGGTGGCGGCGAGCTATGGAACACGAATCCGCCGGTGCTGTTTGCGGTTTGCGCGATGTCTTTGCTGCTGATCTACCGCCATGCCGAGAACATCGGGCGTCTTGCGCGGGGCCAGGAAAGCAAGCTGGGTCAGAAAAAGAAATAACAGCCGATTGACTGCTTGACTGCTTGATGTTTGGCTGCTTGACCATTAGACCCGTCGCTCGCGCAAGCCGCGAACTGGTCACGGGCCCGATCGTCTGACAGCGGCCCCGTAGCGGGAGTGCTCAGCGCCAGTGGGCCTGCGCGCCGAGTTGCAGGATCTGGTGGTGATTGGGCCGCAGCCGGACCAGGGCGGTGGCCAGCGCGGCCTTGATGGACGGGCTGCCCTGCAGGGTCTGGTGCAGTCGCGGTTGAGGTAGGGCTTGTCCGTCCGACCCGGTCAGCACCGCCACGTGGGGAAGATTGGCCCGTTCGCTGCGTCGCACCACCAAGGCCAGCGCATTGTTTTCCAATTGCACGTAGGTGCCCGGAGGGCACAGGCCGACGGCGCGCACCAGGGCATGTCCGACCTCATCCGCCGTGGCGTGCGAGCCGTTCATGATGGCCCGCACGGATTCGGTGGTGCTGCGCCCGGCGCGCGACTTGCGTGGAGAAATCATCGCCGCATAGCGGTCCACCGCGTGCAGGATGCGCACCAGCCGCCGCAGCGGCGATAGGGCATTCAGGGGCAGGGGTGTCGCATCCTCGTCGTGATGGCGGCGCACGATCTCCACCCACAGCGAGTCAGCCACGCCCAGGCGGTCAGCCAGCAAATGGGCACCGCGCGGGGCATGGGTGCGCACGGCCTCCTGCTGCTCGGCGCCAGGCTTCTCGGTCTGCAGAGCCAGTTGGTCCTGCAACTCCGTCATGGCGATGTTCATGGTCAGCGCGGCGTGCACCAGGCTGTCGTGTTCGCTCCCGTCCAGTCGCAGCTCGTTGCCCAGCAGATGGCATAGGGTGGCGCAGACCAGGCTGTGCGACGCGCTGTAGCCGACCCAGGAATTGGTGGCCAACTGGAACAGCAGGTACAGGCCCAGGTCCGCGTCGCGGCGCAGCAAATCGCGCAGCCAGCGGTCGTACTGCACCACGCGCTGCTCAAACTCCCGCACCGACAGCGGGTTGGAGAGCAACACGCCCAGGCCGGACTCCAGATCGGACCACAGCCCGAGCAGGTCTTCGTACTCGTTTTCGTCTTGGACGCTCATGGTGCAACGGCGGCCCAGGCGGGTTGGCGGCGGCTGCGCGTCAAGGGCACCTCAGTCGCGGAAGTTGTTGAAGTCCAGCGGGGTGTCGCTGATCTCTTTGCGCAACAGGGCGATGGCCGCCTGCAGGTCGTCTCGCTTGGTGCCCGTGACGCGCACCTTGTCCTCTTGGATGCTGGCCTGCACCTTGAGCTTGCTGTCCTTGATCAGGCGCTGGATCTTCTTGGCCAGTTCGGCTTCGACGCCGTTCTTCACCTTGACGACCTTCTTGACCTTGTCGCCGCCGATTTTTTGCAGATCACCGATGTCGAGGAAGCGCACGTCCACGGACTGCTTGGTCAGCTTGCCGCGCAGCACGTCGAGAATCTGCTCGATCTGGAAATCCGCGTCGCCGATGAGGGTGATTTCCTTGTCTTTGATCTCAATGCTGGCCGATGTGCCCTTGAAGTCAAAGCGGGTGCCGATCTCCTTGGCGGCGTTGTCCACGCCGTTCTTGACCTTGACCATGTCGGCTTCGCAAACGGTGTCGAATGAAGGCATATTGCGTATGAGGGGGTAGCAGGGTGAGAAAATCAGAGGCTTACGATGAGCCGCCCTTTATGTTAGTCGAGAACAACGTCCCGCTGGAGCCCTACAACACCTTTCACATTGTCGCCAAGGCGCAGACCTTGATTCGCGTCAAGAGCGAGGTCGACGTGGCTGAGGTGCTGGCCGATCCGGTGTTGGGGCCCGCGCCCAAGTTCGTGTTGGGTGGCGGCAGCAACATCGTGCTGACCGGCGACGTCAAGGCCGTCACGCTCAAAGTCGAAATCATGGGCCGACGTCTGGTCGCGGAGGATGACAAGGCCTGGATCGTCGAGGCCGGCGCGGGCGAATCTTGGCACGAGGTGGTGGATTGGACCCTCTCCCAGGGCTGGCCCGGGCTGGAAAACATGGCGCTGATTCCCGGCACCATGGGCGCGGCCCCGGTACAGAACATTGGCGCTTATGGCTTGGAGCTGCAGGACCGCTTTGAGTCACTGGATGCCATTGACCTGCTCACAGGGCGCGCCTTCACGCTCAACGCCTCCCAGTGCGGTTTCGCCTACCGGGATTCGGTGTTCAAGCACGGGGCGACGGGAGCGGGCGCGGACAGCAGCCACCTGGGTCTGAAAGACCGTGCCCTCATCACCCGCGTGCGCTTGCGCTTGCCCAAGGCTTGGAAGGCCGACTTGGGCTACCTGGACTTGCAGCGCAAACAGGCCGAAACCGGCATCACCGCGCCCACGCCGCGTCAGATATTTGACTGGGTTTGCGAGATCCGCCGCGCCAAACTGCCCGATCCCGCAGTGATCGGCAACGCGGGCAGCTTTTTCAAGAACCCGACCGTCACACCCGAACAGTGCGCGGACATCATCGCCCGCGAGCCCAACATCGTGCACTACCCCATGCCTGATGGCACGGTCAAGCTGGCTGCAGGCTGGTTGATCGACGCCTGCGGCTGGAAGGGCAAGAGCATCGGCCAGGCGGGCGTGTATGAAAAGCAAGCCTTGGTGCTGGTCAACCGGGGCGGCTCGGCCACCCAAGCCCCGGCTGGCGCCACAGGCGGCGAGGTCATGACCTTGGCGCGCGCGATCCAGACCAGCGTCTATGAGCGCTTCGGCATCCGGCTGGAGCCGGAGCCGGTGGTCATTTAAGGAGGTTAACTCCGCTCAGAGTCCGCGCGCTTTCAACGGGCAGTTCCCAGCCGAGGTCGCCCAAGGCCCGTTCCAGCGCGCTGCGGCTGGGCTGGTCCAGGAAGACGCAGCGTTTGCCGGTGCGCTTGCAATGGTCTTTGACGCGCCAGTAGGCGTTGTGACTGATGCAGCCGCTCTGGCAGATCACCAAGTCGGCGGCGGCCAGGGTGGCATCGAGTTGACTGGTGTTGTCCTCCGTTCCGCCATCGTGGTGCAGGAAACGGGCGCCGCGGTGCTCGATCAACTCACGGTACACCGGCACGCTGGCTTGGCGACCGCCCACGCACAGCACGGCACAGCCTTCGAGCCGCGTCGGGACGAGCGCCTCCGAGCGCGAGGTTTCGACAGGGCCTGACGTTTTGGCGGGCTGATCCATCCCGGACGCGAGCGCGAGTGCATGCTCGGCCCGGTCCGCGCGGTCCCGCTCTTGCTCCCGGTGCTCGCGGGTTTCGCGCAGTTCCAGCCGGGTTTGTCGCAGTTCTTCTTGCAACTCGCGGTTGCGCTGCGCCAGCGCTTGCCGCTCGGGCAGTTGAGGCGATGCGGCGTGCAGGCGGTCGTGGGCTTCCTGCAACTGCTGCAGCCGTGTCTGCGCCTGGATGAGTTCGGCCCGCATGCGCAAGGCGCTGGCTTCTTGCGCTTCCAGTTGCGCGCCAAAGTGCCGCGCTTGCTGCTGGCTCCGTTGCTGCGCACCGGCCAGCTCCCGCGCGAGGATGGCGTTTTCCTCCTGCAATGCTTCCAGTCGGCTGAGGTCGGCGCGGGTGGCCGTGCCGATCTGGTGCTGCAGCATGTGCACTTCACCAAGAATGCGTTGCTCCAGCAGGTAGTCGCACCGGGGATGCGTGAGCGCGGCCCAGAGTGCGCTGGCCAGGTCGGCGCGTCCTTCGTGGGCGCGGTCACGGCAATCGTCCCACCAGCGCGCCAAGGCTTCGGTGGATTTGAGGGGCTGGGTGGCACGGATCACCAGGGCGTAGCGCTGATCCAGGTCTTTTTGAACTGCATCGGCCAGCGGGGAACGGCGCCGGCACTCTGTGACGGCCATGCAGTGCACCTCATAGTCGCTGTGCGCGGGGACCGTGCCCAGCGCCTTGGCCGTCAACCTGCGCAGCAAGGGCAGGGGCAGGCAGACCCCGATGATGGGGCAGAAGGCATGACCTTCGAGTTCCCAAAGGCGCCTGCGGCGTGAACCCGAGGCCGTGGGCACGGTGGTGTTGGGGGAGGTGACCGTGCCGCCGATGAGGGGCTGTGACGCTTGCGGCAAGGCCACCACGGGCGGCGCGCTACGGGTGTCGCACATGGGAAGGCTCCTCTCAGTGCATCAGGGTGCTGATGGGGGGGAGGCCCAAGGGGTCGGCCAGGGTGGGATCCGGCTGCGTGACCACCGAAGCGTCGCTGCTCGCATCGCTGACCACGATCCAGCGTTCGTGCGCCATGGCCATCACGTGGCGCAGCCCTGGACTGGCGTGCGGGTGGTTCTTGAGGAAATACAGGTTGGAGACGATCTTGCGCGCCATGGCGGTGCGCTGCTGTCGTGCGGAGGTTGGCCCGTTGTCACTTGGGGCGGCCCAGCAACTCATCAGGGCCACCGTACCGGCCACCAGGGCTTCGAGACAGGGGTGGGTCAGGTCATCATCGGCGGCACAGGTCATGGAGGTCTCCAGAAGTTGTTTTCATTGTATTGAGAATTATTCTCAATATGTCAATGACCATGTCCTCCACAGGGAATCGCCCAGAACGTCCAAACGAGACTCGCAGCCAGCAGGGGTGGCGTACTTCCAGATCCGAGGTGCGGCTTGTGAACAAAACAAAAGCCCGCGCACCGGAACGGTGGGCGGGCTTGGCGGGGAACCAGGGGCTGAATTACTTCAGCTTGATTTCCTTGTATTCCACATGCTTGCGAGCCTTGGGGTCGAACTTCATGATCGACATCTTCTCGGGCATGGTCTTCTTGTTCTTGCTGGTCGTGTAGAAGTGACCGGTACCGGCCGTGGATTCCAGCTTGATCTTTTCGCGTCCGCCTTTGGTGGCCATGGTGCTTCTCCTTGATTAGGCTTGGCCGCGCGCACGCAGGTCAGCGAGCACGGAGTCGATGCCGTTCTTGTCGATCAGTCGCAGGGCGGCGCTGGAGACGCGCAGGCGCACCCAACGGTTTTCGCTCTCGACCCAGAAACGGCGGTATTGCAGGTTCGGCAGGAACCGGCGCTTGGTTTTGTTGTTGGCGTGGGAAATGTTGTTCCCGACCATGGGCTTCTTGCCCGTCACTTCACAGACGCGTGCCATGTGGACACTTCGCTTTCTTTAAACCGGCGGTTGCTGTCGCAAGCGCCTCACCTCGCCAAGTAGGGTGGCGGTGGCCCCATCGCTGCTGAAACTGCTTGCAGTTCCAGCAAAGCCACCGATTATAGCCAATTTGGTGACATTGCTGGCGTAGGATGGGTTTGGGTGGGTAGGGCGCAGGGGCGTCCGTTGCTGGCACCCGGCGCGGCGGGCTTGGGGACCCTCCTCATGAGATTTGCTGCGCAAATCAAAATCGTCGGGTTCCCCAAGCCTGCCGCACCGGGTGCTGGCCAGAGCGGAGGTGTTCCGAGGAGGGGTGCAGGGAAAGGTCCCGTAGGCTCAAGCGGATTGCGGGTGGGGCGGGTCGCGCCGCCGATTTTGATTTGCGCAGCAAATCTCATGAGGCGGACGGCCCGCCCCGCCCGCAATCCGCGTCGTGAAGCGCAACGCAAGGATCACGCGGAGCCGCTTACTCCTGTTGCTCCAGAAAGCGCTGCGCATCCAGCGCCGCCATGCATCCCGTGCCCGCGCTGGTGATGGCTTGGCGGTAGACATGGTCCTGCACATCGCCCGCCGCGAAGACGCCCGGCACGCTGGTCATGGTGGCGAAGCCTTGCAGGCCCGAGCGGGTGACGATGTAGCCGTCCTTCAAATCCACCTGGCCTTGGAAAATCTCCGTGTTCGGCGAATGCCCGATGGCGATGAAACAACCCTTGAGTTCCAGATCCTCGGTGCTGCCATCCACCGTGCTCTTGAGGCGAATGCCCGTCACGCCACTGGCGTCGCCCAGCACTTCCTCGAGCGTGCGGAAGGTTTTGAGCACGATCTTGCCTTCCTTGACCCGCTCCATCACCTTGTCCACGAGGATAGGTTCGGCGCGGAACTTGTCGCGGCGGTGGATCAGGTAGACCTTGCTCGCAATGTTCGACAGGTAGAGCGCTTCTTCCACCGCCGTGTTGCCGCCGCCCACCACGCAACAGATTTGGTCGCGGTAGAAAAAGCCGTCGCAGGTAGCGCAGGCCGAGACGCCGCGGCCCATGAAGGCGGATTCAGAGGGCAGGCCCAGGTACTTGGCCGAGGCGCCGGTGGCGATGATAAGGGCGTCACAGGTGTAAGCGCCGCTATCGCCCCAAAGCGTGAACGGGCGCTTGCTGAGGTCGACCTTGTGGATATGGTCGAAAACGACCTCGGTCTTGAAGCGCTCGGCGTGTTCCAGCAGCTTCTGCATCAGTTCGGGGCCCTGGATGCCGTCCACTGCGCCGGGCCAGTTATCGACTTCGGTGGTGGTCATCAACTGGCCGCCTTGGGCCATCCCCGTGACCAACAGGGGCTTGAGGTTGGCGCGGGCCGCGTAGACCGCAGCGGTGTAGCCGGCGGGGCCGGAGCCGAGAATCAGAACCTGGGCGTGGCGGGAAGCGGTGGCAGTCATGTGAGGACTCTTGAAGTGGATCGGGCAAGCTAGGGCTCAATGGGCTGAAAGGGACGGGTCCCGACAGATCGGCGGGGCGAGGTAGACTGGTGATCCATTCAGCCCGGCGCATGGATTTCGTGTCGCGATGCAACAGAGATGTCATTGTAAGAATCCTTGCAAGACATCGCTGCTTGTCAGTCTATGCTCGCGAAACACGCCAGGTTGGCGAGTGAGCAGAAAAACGAGTAGTACCCATGTCGATGTTGAGCAATCTGGATCTGTTGCGCAGGGTGTCGTTGTTTTCCCTGTTGAGCGAAACGCAGTTGCAGGCCCTGGCGGATTCCGTGTCCAAGCGGCGCTACAAACGTGGCGACCGTGTCGTCACCCAAGGCCAGAAAACCGGCGCGCTGTTCGTGATTCTCTCTGGGCGTGCCCGCGTGCTGATGAGCAGTGGCAGCCGGCGCCGCGAAGTGATCCTCGCGTCTTTGCAAACGGGTGACTATTTTGGCGAGATGAGCCTGATCGATGGCGAGGCCCACTCGGCCTCGGTGGACGCGGAGGCGGAACTCGACGTGCTGGCCCTGGACCAGGACGCCTTCATCCGCCTGCTGGGCGAGAGCGCGGCCATCGCGCACGGCATCATGCGAGGTTTGGTGCGGCGCTTGCGTCAAGCCGATCGCAAGATTGGGACGCTGGCGCTGATGAGCGTCTATGGTCGGGTCGCCAATGTGCTGCTCGACATGGCCAAGGCCGCGCCAGCGGGTGACATGATCATTCGCGTGCGCTTCTCACGCCAGGATCTGGCCCAAATGGTGGGCGCTTCGCGCGAGATGGTGAGCCGGGTGATGAAGGATTTCGAGGAGCAGGGCTTCGTGATCCCGCTCGAAGGCGGCGCGCTCTACGTGAAAGAGCGCCGCGCCACGCCGCGCCATTGACCTTGGCCCCCGGGGCGTTTTCCGGGCCGGCTTGCCGGCCGTTTGCTTTTTTGTTTGCATGACTGATCGATCCGACACGCTGAATCCCGGCCCCACGGCCTTGGCCACCTTGCGTAGCCGCTACGCGAGCGAGCTGATGCTGTTCCTGGGCCTGGTGTTGCTGGTCTACTGGGGCATGGCGCTGGGCACGCACAGTTTGAGCGATCCGGCCTGGTCTACTTCCGGCAGTGGCTCGGGCGTGGTTCGCAACCAGGGCGGCCTGCTGGGGGCGTGGGTGGCCGATGCCAGCTATTACCTGCTGGGTTTCTCGGTCTGGTGGTGCTGGGCTGCCGCAGTGCGCAGCTGGTTCTCCGCGCTGGCGCGAGCCTTGCGGTCGCCCCGGCTGGATGCGGGCACCGCGTCTGCCTGGACCGAACCATCGTCCGACATCCCCGCGCCTTCGTCCACGGGCTGGACGCTGAAGGCCGAGCAGTTCGTCGCCGGGCGCTGGGGTTTTTGGAGTGGCCTGGCCTTGCTGATGCTGGCAAGCACGTCCCTGGAGTGGTCGCGTTTCTACAGTTACGAGCCCCACCTGCCCGGCCATGCGGGCGGCGTGCTGGGCTACTGGATGGGGCCACTGGCCTCGCGCTGGCTCGGTCCGACCGGCTCGGCCCTGCTCGCCATCGGCCTGTGGGTGCTGGCGGTGGCCTGGGTTTTCCGTTTTTCGTGGGGCCTGACCGCGGAGCGCTTGGGTGCCTTCGTGCAATGGCTACTGGATGCTCGGCGCGCGCGCCGTGAGCGCGCGCAAGACCGCGCCCTGGGCGCGCAAGCCGCGCGCGAGCGTGAACAAGAGGACGCCGCCCGTGCTTTGGCAGGGCGCCAGGCCCAGGGAATCGATGCTCAGGACGATGACGAAGCGGATGACCTGCCCTCGGCGATCGGCGCTTCCTTGAGCGCTGCGACGACTGCACGACCGGCCATGCCGCGCCTGGAGCCTCAGTTCGACGTCGCGGCGCCACCGGCCGTGAAGCCCAGCGCGCGCGTCGTCAAAGAACGGCAGAAGAACCTCTTCGCCGACATGCCGGACACCAAGCTGCCCCAGGTTGATTTGCTCGACAGCGCCCAGGGCCGCCAAGAAACCGTCGCGCCCGAGACGCTGGAAATGACCAGCCGCCTGATCGAGAAGAAGCTCGGTGACTTTGGCGTGCAGGTGCGCGTGGTGACGGCCCAGCCCGGCCCGGTGATCACGCGCTACGAGATCGACCCGGCCACGGGCGTCAAGGGCTCGCAGATCGTTAACCTGGCCAAGGATCTCGCTCGCTCGCTCTCGCTGGTGTCCATCCGCGTGATCGAGACCATCCCTGGCAAGAACTACATGGCGCTGGAGTTGCCCAACGCCAAGCGCCAGAGCATCCGCCTGTCGGAAATCCTGGGCTCGCAGGTCTACAACGACGCCAAGAGCCTGTTGACCATCGGCCTGGGCAAGGACATCGTGGGTCTCCCCGTCGTGGCCGATCTGGCCAAGATGCCGCACGTGCTGGTGGCCGGCACCACCGGTTCCGGCAAGTCCGTGGGCATCAACGCGATGATCCTCAGCCTGCTCTACAAGGCCGAGGCCAAGGACGTGCGCCTGCTGATGATCGACCCCAAGATGCTGGAAATGAGCGTCTACGAAGGCATCCCGCACTTGCTCGCGCCCGTCGTCACGGACATGCGGCAAGCCGCGCACGGTCTGAACTGGTGCGTGGCCGAGATGGAGAAGCGATATCGCTTGATGAGCAAGCTGGGCGTGCGCAATCTGGCGGGCTACAACGCGAAGATCGACGAGGCCACGGCCAAGGAAGAGTTCCTCTACAACCCTTTCAGTCTCACGCCCGACAGTCCAGAGCCGCTCAAGCGCTTGCCGCACATCGTGGTGGTCATCGACGAACTGGCCGACCTGATGATGGTCGTGGGCAAGAAGATCGAGGAGCTGATCGCCCGCCTGGCACAGAAGGCGCGCGCCGCGGGCATCCACCTGATCCTGGCCACGCAGCGCCCCAGCGTGGACGTGATCACGGGTCTGATCAAGGCCAACATTCCGACGCGCATCGCTTTCCAGGTCAGCAGCAAGATCGACAGCCGCACCATCCTCGACCAGATGGGCGCCGAGGCCTTGCTGGGCATGGGCGACATGCTCTACCTGCCCAGCGGCACGGGGCTGCCGATCCGCGTGCATGGCGCCTTCGTCAGCGACGAGGAAGTGCACCGCGTGGTGAGTTACCTCAAGAGCCAGGGGGAGCCGGACTACATCGAAGGCGTGCTTGAGGGGGGCACGGTCGATGGCGAAGACGGCGGCCTGGGGCTGGGCGGGGAGGGCAGTGGCGCCGGTGGAGAAAAAGACCCGATGTACGACCAGGCCGTGGAAATCGTGCTCAAGAACCGCAAGGCCAGCATTTCCCTGGTGCAGCGTCACCTGAAGATCGGCTACAACCGCGCCGCCCGCCTGGTCGAGGACATGGAAAACGCCGGCCTCGTCAGTCCCATGAACACCAATGGACAGCGCGACATCTTGGTGCCCGCGCGTTCGGAGTGAAGATGAATCAGCCCCAGATAACGACCATGCCGCGTTCCTTTTTTTTCGTGACGCTTGAAGCGCTTGCGTGGCGCGCCCAGGCAAGACTTCGGGCCGTCGCGCTGGTTCTGGCGGGCTTGCTCTTGCAAACGTGCTGGTTCGGTGCTGCCCAGGCGCAGGAGAACAAGCCCCTGGATGGCATGGGTGCCCTGTCCGTGTTTCTGCAAACCACGCGCAGTGGCCGGGCCGACTTCACCCAGGTGGTGACCCTGCCACCGCGCGCCAGCGAAGGCAGCACTCGCGTGGCCCGCACGCGCAGTTCCAACGGCAGTTTTGCATTCCAGCGTCCTGGGCGTTTCCGCTTCGTGTATGCCGCGCCCTTGCCGCAGACCATCGTGGCCGACGGCAAGACCTTGTGGCTGTACGACGAGGACCTGAACCAGGTCACCGTCCGATCGCAGGCGGGCGCGCTGGACGACACGCCGGCCGCCTTGATCGCTGGCGCCGCGGATGTGCGCACCTTGCAGTCCAGCTACGAGTTGGCCAACGATGGCGCGCGTGACGGTCTGCTATGGGTGCGCGCCACGCCCAAGGCGCGCGAGGGTCAGACCCAGCAGTTGCGCGTCGGCCTGCGCGCCGTGTCGCCCAGCCAGGTGGAACTGGGCGCCTTCGAAATCCTGGACAGTTTGGGTCAACGTTCCCTGCTGACCTTCAGCCGCATGCAGGTCAACGCAACTCTGCCCGCCGATACCTTCCGCTTCACGCCACCTGCAGGCGCGGACATCATCCGGCCCTGAGGTTGCTACTTTGTTGGCATGTCTTGCCATGGGGCGGAGGCACAGAGCCTGGTGTCGGGCTTCAGGGCTGAGTCGCCCAGGCTCCGTGTTCAGTGCTTGTCCGCGCTGCCCGTGCCGCCCGCCTTGCCCCCCGCCGGCGTGCCCAAGCGCCTGCGCACCCGGATGTTGAGCATTTCCACCACCACCGAGAAGGCCATCGCGAAGTAGATATAGCCCTTGGGCACGTGGTGATCGAAGCCCTCGGCGATCAGCACCACGCCAACCACGACCAAGAAGGACAGGGCCAACATCTTGACGGTCGGGTGCTCGGACACGAAGTTGCCGATGGCGCCCGCGAACACCATCATCAGCGCCACCGAGGCGATCACGGCGGCGATCATCACCGCGACTTCGTCGACCATGCCGACCGCGGTGATGATGGAGTCCAGCGAGAACACCAAGTCCACCACCATGATTTGCAAGATCACCGCGGTGAACGTGGCGCGTGCCTTGCCCGTGGACGATTCCTCGCCGCCTTCCATGGCGTGATGGATTTCGCCCGTGCTCTTCCAGATCAGGAACAGGCCGCCGAGGATGAGGATCAGGTCTCGCCCCGAAACCTCCTGGCCCAGCACGGTGAACAGAGGTGCCACGAGGCCGATGATCCAGGACAGCACCAGCAGCAGGCCGATGCGCATGAACATCGCCATGAACAAGCCCAGGCGGCGCGCCAGCGCGCGTTGCGCGGCGGGCAGCCGGTCCACCAGGATGGAGATGAAGATCACGTTGTCGATGCCCAGCACCAACTCCAGCGCGGTCAGCGTGGCGAAAGCGATCCAGGCCTGGGGGTCCGTCAAGAGTTCCAGCATGGTTGTCTCCTTGTATTCGCTGGTGGGTCGATAGAATCCACGCAATTATGTCCACCCCCAATCAACTCGACAAAAAATCCGAGGCCTGGTCGGCCCTGTTCTCCGAGCCCATGAGCGAGCTGGTCAAGCGCTACACGGCCAGCGTGTTCTTCGATCAGCGCCTCTGGCAAGCCGACATCACGGGCAGTCTGGCCCACGCCGACATGCTCGCCGCCCAAAAAATCATCGGCGCCGATGACCTGGCCGCCATCCAGAAGGGCATGGCCCAGATCCGCGCCGAGATCGAGAGCGGCCAGTTCGAGTGGCAACTCGACCTGGAAGACGTGCACCTCAACATCGAGGCACGCCTGACGCAATTGGTGGGCGACGCCGGCAAACGCCTGCACACCGGCCGCAGCCGCAACGACCAGGTGGCGACCGATGTGCGCCTGTGGCTGCGTGGCGAGATCGACCTCAACACCGGCCTGCTCTCTGATTTGCAGAAAGCCCTGCTCAGCGTGGCCGAGCAGAACGTGGACACGATCCTGCCGGGCTTCACGCACTTGCAGGTGGCGCAACCGGTGAGCTTCGCCCACCACCTGCTGGCTTACGTGGAAATGTTCGCGCGTGATGCCGAGCGCATGGCCGACGTGCGCAAGCGCGTCAACCGCCTGCCCCTGGGCAGCGCGGCGCTGGCTGGCACCACCTACCCGCTGGACCGCGAGCGCGTGGCGAAAACACTGGGCATGGTGGACGAACAAGGCCGGGCCTGCCTCTGCCAGAACAGCCTGGATGCCGTCAGCGACCGCGACTTCGCCATCGAATTCAGCGCCGCTGCCTCGCTGGTCATGGTGCATGTCAGCCGCCTGAGCGAGGAGCTGATACTGTGGATGAGCCAGAACTTCGGCTTCATCAAAATCGCGGACCGCTTCACCACCGGCAGTTCCATCATGCCGCAGAAGAAGAACCCGGACGTGCCCGAACTTGCGCGCGGCAAGACGGGGCGCGTGGTCGGCCACCTGATGGGCTTGATCACCCTGATGAAGGGCCAACCCCTGGCCTACAACAAGGACAACCAGGAAGACAAGGAGCCGCTGTTCGACACGGTGGACACCTTGAAGGACACGCTGCGCATCTTCAGCGAGATGGTTGGCGGTCAGCTCAACCCTGCCACCGGCAAGCTCGAAGGCGGCATCACCGTCAACGCGCCCGCCATGGAACAGGCCGCGCTCAAGGGGTATGCCACGGCGACCGATCTGGCCGACTACCTGGTCAAAAAAGGTCTGCCATTCCGTGACGCGCACGAGACCGTGGCCCATGCCGTCAAGGCCGCCGTCAGCCACAGCTGCGATCTGTCCGAACTGCCCTTGACGGTGCTGCAGCAATTCAACAAGAGCATCGAGAAAGACGTGTACGAGGTGCTGAGCCTGCGCGGCTCGCTCAACGCGCGCAACACCGTGGGCGGCACCGCGCCCGCGCAGGTGCGCCAGCAAATCGCGCGACACCGCGCGCGCCTGGGCTAAGGCGATCCACTGGGCGCCATCTGAACCCGAGCATTGGAGGAACCATGTCTCTGTCTCCCAACACCCTGAGCTGGAGCGACGAACTCGCCCTCGGCGATGCCCGCACCGACCACACCCACCAGGAGTTCGTGGACCTGGTCAACGCCACGACCGCGGCCGCGCCCGCGGACAAGCTCATCGTCTACCAGCAACTGGTCGCGCACACGGTCGAGCATTTCGGGCAGGAAGAGCGCTGGATGCTGGCCTGCGGCATTGCCCCCGATTTCTGCCATTTCAGCCAGCACAAGAACGTGTTGGACGTGATGAAGGAAGTCGAGCGCCGCGCCTTGGCAGGCGAGACCGAGTACATCGGCAGCATGATCGAGGCCCTGGTCGAATGGTTCCCGGGCCATGCCAATTCCATGGACGCGGGGCTGGTGGCTTTTCTGCAAGAGAAGGGCTACGACACCAGCGCGGAGGCCTTTCACGCCGGGCCGCCGAAGGCGGGTGAGGCGGGTGCAGAGGCCACATTGGCCTGTACCCATCATGCGCCCGGGGAGTCCTGCGCTTGAGTTGCCGTGAAGAGGATTTCTGATTGACGATACGTGCGCAAATGCGTACGATCTGATCGCATCGGAGATTCCCCATGACCACTCTCACTGCTAGCGAGGCGCGCGCCAATCTGTACCGTCTCATCGACCAGGCAGCCGAGTCGCATCAGCCCATCCACATCGCGGGCAAGCGCCAGGGCGCGGTGCTGGTGTCGGCGGAAGATTGGCAAGCCATACAGGAGACCCTGCATCTGCTGGCCGTGCCTGGTATGCGCGAATCGATCAAGGAAGGCATGGCCGAACCCCTGGACAAGAGCGCCAAGGAATTGGACTGGTGAGTTGGCAAGTTGTCTTTGCCAGGCCTGCACAGAAGGACGCCAAGAAGCTCGCCGCAGCGGGCCTGAAACCCAAAGCCCAGGAACTTCTGGCCCTTCTCGTCCAAGACCCGTTTCAAAATCCGCCGCCGTATGAAAAGCTGGTGGGTGACTTGGCGGGTGCGTATTCCAGGCGCATCAACATCCAGCACCGCCTCGTCTACGAGGTGTTCAACAAGGAGCGGACCGTGCGTGTGCTCAGGATGTGGACCCACTATGAATAAGCCCGGTGTTCGGGGTTGGTGATGTATGGCGCGCGAGGTGCAGATCGGGCAAGCGCGCTGCGCAGATAATGCCCGCTTCGTCGATCACCCGCAGCTTCCATGACCGTCATCACCAACCTCGAAGACCTCCGCCGCTTGGCCGAGAAGCGCGTGCCGCGCATGTTCTACGACTACGCGGACAGCGGTTCTTGGACTGAGAGCACCTACCGCGCCAACGAAGCGGATTTCCAGTCCATCAAGTTCCGCCAGCGTGTGGCGGTGAACATGGAAGGCCGCAGCACCGCGGTGAAGATGATCGGCATCGATGCCAAGATGCCCGTGGCCATCGCGCCGGTGGGGCTGACGGGCATGCAGCACGCCGATGGCGAGATCCACGCCGCGCGCGCGGCCGAGAAGTTCGGCATTCCCTTCACGCTCTCGACCATGAGCATTTGCTCCATCGAGGACATCGCCGAGCACACCAGCGCGCCGTTCTGGTTCCAGCTCTACATGATGCGCGACCGCGAGGCGATGAAGCGCATGATCCAGCGTGCCAAGGACGCGAAGTGCTCGGCCCTGGTGCTCACGCTCGACTTGCAGGTCATCGGCCAGCGTCACAAGGACCTGAAGAACGGATTGACCGCGCCGCCGCGCCCCACGCTCAAGAACATCCTCAACCTCGCGACCAAGCCGCGCTGGTGTTTCGGCATGGCGGGTACCCGTCGCCACACCTTCCGCAACCTCGTGGGCCACGTGCAAGCGGTCAGCGACATGAAGTCGCTCGCGGTCTGGACCAACGAACAGTTCGACCCGCGCCTGTCCTGGGCCGACGTGGCCTGGGTCAAGGAGCAGTGGGGCGGCAAGCTCATCCTCAAGGGCATCATGGACGTGGAAGATGCCAAACAGGCCGTGGCCAGCGGGGCCGATGCCATCGTGGTCAGCAACCATGGCGGGCGCCAGCTCGACGGTGCGCCGTCTTCCATCGCCGCGCTGCCCGCCATCGTGAGCGAGGTCGGCTCGAAGATCGAGGTCTGGATGGATGGCGGCATCCGCTCCGGCCAGGACGTGTTGCGCGCCTGGGCCCTCGGTGCCAAGGGCACGATGATCGGCCGCGCCATGGTCTACGGCCTGGGCGCCATGGGCGAGGCGGGCGTGACGAAAGCGCTGCAGATCCTGCACAAGGAACTGGACACGACCATGGCCTTTTGCGGCCACCGCAATTTGCAGGGCGTGGACCGCAGCATCCTGGTGCCGGGGACGTATCCCGTGGCCTGAGCGCCGGGGCCGCACTTGCCCGAGCCCAGTCTGTTCGATGACGACGACGCCGCGTCGCCACCGGCGCGATCCGCCTTGGCGCAAGCAACCTCCAGGCGCATCGCCCACCTGGACATGGATGCTTTTTATGCCTCGGTGGAACTGCTGCGTTACCCCCAGCTCAAGGGCCTGCCGGTGGTCATTGGGGGTTCGCGCCGGCGCGCCGACGACGCCCTCTTGAAAGCCCACGAGGGTTTGCCGCTGGCCGAGATCCCGGTCGAGGCGTTCCCTCTGCTCACGAACTACACAGGCCGCGGTGTCATCACCACCGCCACGTATGCGGCACGCCAGTTCGGCGTGGGCTCCGCCATGGGGCTCATGAAAGCCGCCAAGCTCTGCCCACAGGCCATCTTGCTGCCGGTGGATTTCGACGAGTACCGCCGCTACTCGCGCCGCTTCAAGGAAGTCATCCTGGAGATCGCGCCGGTGATGGAAGACCGCGGGGTGGACGAGGTCTACATTGACTTCACCGAGGTACCGGGCGGCCAGCGCGAGGGCGGGCGTACCTTGGCCCGTCTGATCCAGAAAAGCATCGCCGAGGCCACCGGCCTGACCTGTTCCATCGGCGTCGCGCCCAACAAGCTGCTGGCCAAGATGGCGAGCGAGTTCAACAAGCCCAATGGTATTTCGATCGTGCAGACGGAAGAACTGCAGGACAAGATCTGGCCGCTGCCCTGCCGCAAGATCAATGGCATCGGTCCCAAGACCGACGAGAAGTTGCAGGCGCTGGGCATAGTCACCATCGGTGAACTTGCTGCGCGCTCGCGCAGCGAGTTGGTCGAACGCTTTGGTCGCAGCTATGGCGCGTGGCTGCATGAAGCCGCCTGGGGGCGTGACGAACGGCCGGTGGTGACCGAGAGCGAGCCCGTGTCGGTGAGTCGCGAAACCACCTTCGATCGCGACCTGCACGCCGTGCGCGACAAAGCCGAGCTGGCCGCCATCTTCACCAGTCTGTGCGAGCGCGTGGCCGCCGACTTGCAGCGCAAGGGCTACGAAGGTCGCACCATCGGCGTCAAGCTGCGCTACGCGGACTTCAAGAGCGTCACGCGTGACCAGACCCTGGACTTTCACACCGCCGACGCGCAGGCCATCCGCCGCGCCGCGGGGCTGTGCCTCAAGCGCGTGGATCTGCAGCGCCGCTTTCGCTTGCTCGGGGTGCGCGTGGGAGGCTTGCGTAAAGTTTGACGTGGATCAAACGCAGCTTGCGCAAAGACCCGAAGTGGTTTTACGGCAAGGCATTTCCTTATTAGCATCGATTCCTGAGGAGAGGTTTGCGCATCGCGCAGGCGAAAATCGCTGAGCGATCAGCAGTCGCAATATCAACGGCAACAAGGAGTCCACGTGCGCGTCAATCTGCCCGTCATCGATCAGGAATACGACTATCCGGCTCACGTGATGCTCGTGTCCATGACCGACACGCGCGGCCACATCGTGCATGGCAATGCGGCCTTCTTCGAGACCAGCGGCTACGCTGCCGACGAACTCATCGGCGAGAACCACAACATCGTGCGCCACCCGGACATGCCTGCCGAAGGCTTCCGTGACCTCTGGCGCACCATCGGGCGCGGCCGTCCCTGGACGGGGCTGGTCAAGAACCGCCGCAAGGACGGGCGCTACTACTGGGTGCGCGCCAACGTCACGCCCATCATGGAAGACGGCAAGCCCATCGGCTACTTGTCGGTGCGCACCAAACCCTCCCGCGCCGAGATCGAGGCCACGGCCGCGCTCTACCAGCGCTTGAACGAAGAGACCCAGGCCGGTCGGCCCAGCTTCCACCTGGAGCATGGCCGGGTTCGTTGGCATGGCCTCAAGGGCTTGATCAGCAGCCTCACGGTGGGCTGGTTCGAGCGCAGCCTCTCGCTGCGCATGGGCGCAGCCTTGCTGATGGTGGTGGCCCTGGGCATGCTGCCCTGGGCATTGGGCGCCTGGCTGGGCTGGGGGCCAGGGCTCACGGGCGGGGCGCAGCTGCTCGGCCTGCTGCTGGGCACGGGCATCATGCTGGCCTGGTTCCAGAAATTCCTCGTGCATCCCATGCGGCAGGTGGAGCGCTTCGCGCGTGACCTGGCCGCCTGCAACCTCAAGACCGAGCTGGACCCGAGCCCCTACAGCGACATGGCGCGCACGCTGGGCAATTTGCGCCAGGTGCAGATCAACCTGCGTGCCGTGATCGGCGACGTGAACCGGCAGGCTGCCAGCTTTTACTCCGCCGCCAGCGAGATGGCCGATGGCAGCAAGAACCTGGCTTTGCGCGCCGAGTCTCAGGCCAGCAGCCTAGAGCAAACGGCGTCCTCGATGGAGCAGATCTCCGGCACCATCAAGAACACCGCGCAGATCGCCTCCGAGGTGCTGGGCCACAGCGAGCGCAGCACCCAGGTCGCGACCCAGGGCGGCGCGTCCGTGCAAGAGCTGAGTCAGCTGATGGGGGAAATCCAGCGCTCGGCCAGCAAGATGGGCGACATCGTCAACACCATCGAAGGCATCGCCTTTCAGACCAATCTGCTGGCGCTCAATGCCGCCGTCGAAGCCGCGCGCGCGGGCGACGCGGGCAAGGGCTTCGCCGTCGTGGCCAGCGAGGTGCGCGCCTTGGCCCAGCGCAGCGGTGCCGCCGCCAAGCAAATCCGCGACTTGATCGCCCAGTCCTCCGCCCAGATCGGCAACGGCGCGCAGCGCATGCAGCACGCCAACCAGACCATCGCCGACGTGGTGGCCGCCGTGCGCGAGGTGGGCGCGCTGATCAACCAAATCAGCACCGCCGCGCACGAGCAGACCCTGGGCGTTGCCCAGGTCAACGACGCTATCAACCGCCTGGACGAACTCACGCAACAGAACGCGGCCCTGGCCGAGCAATCCGCTGGAGCGTCTGCCGACCTGAAATCCGGCGCGGACACGCTGGCGCACGCGGTGCAGGTGTTCCGGCTGTAGGTGGAATTGGCTGGGGGGCGCATGGAACACCTCGGCGCGCGCTGCTGTTCTTGAGCCCGTTTCGGGAAGAGACCGCGCGACACGTCGGTCGCTCCCAGTCTGGCGGAAACCGCTACCGCCGGACTCTTTGCCATAGCGATGACAGTTTCAGGCTATCTCGGTCAGTCATCGTCGGTCGCTTGAATGGCTGCGGAGATCGTTACCGGTCAAGGGCGGGACGATCTTCACCTTGTCGTGGCCCAATCCAACATCCAAAGTTGCCGCAGCTTCTTAGTGTCGCATTCCGCAGGAGAAAGAGACGTGCCTCCCCCTAATGAGAAAGCCCCAGTGACGCTGCTCACCGCGCAGCCAAGCAGCTTCAAAGAATTCACATTGGCACTGCAAGAATCTTTCAGCGTTGCCGCGATTGCCGAGTTCGGACACCCGCTGGATGAACCCATTCCGTCCGACGATGACGTTGCGCATTCGCTCAGCGCGCCAGGCTCGGTCGCGCATTGGATCATGGCCAATGGAGAGCGGGTCGGTGGAGCGGTGGTCTCTGTAGACGAGAAGAGCAGACGCAACACACTTTCATTTTTTTTTGTTTCTACAAATCAACAAAGTCGCGGCCTTGGACTTCGTGCGTGGCAAGCCATCGAAAAGGCGTATCCATCGACCAGGGTTTGGGAGACAGTCACCCCATATTTCGAGAAGAGGAACATCCACTTCTACGTCAACAAATGTGGTTTCAAGATTGTGGAGTTCTATAACAAGAGCAATCCTGACCCTCACCATCAGCCAAGCCTCAATCTGGGTGAGGAGGGCAGCGATGAGATGTTCAAATTTGAAAAGAATATGGAGTAGCCCTCCGATGGCTGCACGATTAAGCACTTGCCTGATAAGAAAATTTTGAGCGTCTGCTAAGAGGCGCTAAAGGCCTGCCTTTGAACACCCGCTTTGGGTCGGCAGCATCTATTCGCACTCGTCAACAACGGACCTTCAAGTCGCGACTGAGATTCGGCGCGCTGCCAATGTCGGAGCGTCACCTGATCCCAGCCGTCGAATCGACCAAGGGCGTGGGCAAGCGGATGACCGCTGTGTGAACTACACCGGAACGTGACGGCTCAGGCGCAGTCGGTACCTATCGCTGCAGAGCAGCCTCTCAAATCCAGTAAGGCTTTCCGTAACGACAGGTTGCGACTTTGGGTGCACGCAATAGCATGCCCCGGCGCGCCACCCCCGTCACCACTCCGCGAAACTACCGTCCGCGTGCCGCCAGACCGGGTTGCGCCAGCGGTGGCCGACGGCCGCGCGCTCCTTCACGTAGTCCTCGTTGATCTCGATGCCGAGGCCCGGGCCTTGCGGGATGGTCACCATGCCGTTTTCGTAGGCGAAAGCCTCACGGTTGACCACGTAGTCCAGCAGGTCGTTGCTGGCGTTGTAGTGGATGCCCAGGCTCTGCTCCTGGATGAAGGCGTTGTAGCAACCGGCGTCGAGTTGCAGGCAGGTGGCCAGCGCGATGGGGCCCAGCGGGCAGTGCAGGGCCAGGGCGACGTCGTAGGCCTCGGCCATCATGGCGATCTTGCGGGTCTCGGTGATGCCGCCTGCGTGCGAAGGGTCGGGCTGGATGATGTCCACGTAGCCCTCCGACAGGATGCGCTTGAAGTCCCAACGTGAGTAGAGGCGCTCGCCCAAGGCGATGGGTGTGGCGCTCAGGGGCGCGAGTTCCTTCAGGGCCTCGTAGTGTTCGCTGAGCACCGGCTCCTCGATGAACATGAGCTTGTAGGGCGCGAGTTCCTTGATGAGCACCTTGGCCATGGGCTTGTGCACGCGGCCGTGGAAGTCCACCCCGATGCCGACGTTGGGGCCGACCGCGTCACGCACGGCGGCGACGTTCTCCAGGCATTTGTCGACCTTGTCGTGGCTGTCGATGTACTGCAACTCCTCGGTGCCATTCATCTTGACGGCGGTGAAGCCACGTTCGACCGCGCGCTGAGCCGCGGCGGCTGTGTCGGCGGGCCGGTCACCGCCGATCCAGGAATAGACGCGGATCTTGTCGCGCACATTGCCGCCCAGCAGCTGCGACACCGGCACGCCCAGGTGCTTGCCCTTGATGTCCCACAGCGCTTGGTCGATGCCCGCCAGCGCGCTCATGTGCAAGGCCCCGCCCCGGTAGAAGCCGCCGCGGTAGAGCACCGTCCAATGGTCTTCGATGTTGCGGGGGTCCTTGCCCACGAGGTAGTCAGAAAGTTCGTCCACCACGGCGGCCACCGAATGCGCGCGGCCTTCGACTACCGGTTCGCCCCAGCCGACGATGCCTGAGTCGGTCTCGATCTTCAGAAAGCACCAGCGCGGCGGGACGATGAAGGTGCTGAGCTTGGTGATCTTCATGCCCGTGCTCCTTCGTCACTGCGTGCTTCGCGCCAGGCCGCGACGAAATCGCGGGCGCGCCGAGCCACTTCCGCCGCGTCGAAGCCGGGCTTGTACAAGGCCGAGCCCAGACCGAAGCCGCTCGCGCCCGCCTGCACGTAAGGCGCCAGGTGCGAGGGCGTGATGCCGCCCACGGGCAACAGCATCACGGGTGGGCGCAGCACGCTGCGCCAGGCCTGCAAGGCCTTGGGGCCGAGTTGTTCGGCGGGAAAAAGCTTGAGCGCGTCCGCGCCAGCGGCCAGTGCGGCATAGGCCTCGGTCAGCGTGGCCACGCCGGGGCAGCAGGCCAGCCCTGCCGTCCGCGCGGCCCGGATCACGGCGGCGTCGCTGTGCGGCATGACGATGAATTCGCCGCCGGCTTGGCGGATGCGTGCGCAGTCGGCGGGGTCGATCACCGTGCCCGCGCCGACCAGGCAGTCGTGGGGCAGGCCATTGCGCAGGAGGCGCAGGCTCTCCAGCGGTTCGGGCGAATTCAGCGGTACTTCAATCAGGCGAAAGCCCGCTTTGTAGAGACCGCGACCGATGTCCACGGCCTCTTCGGGCCGCAGCCCTCGCAGGATGGCGATGAGGCCGCATTGGGCCAAGGTGCTGGAGAGGTCGGGATGACTCATGGCGTCGTGTGCATGGGGGTGGTGGCTTCCACCAGGTCGGCAGCGAGGGCCAGTCGCCAGAGGCCGCGTTCGGTGGCGTGTTCGGCCCGTGCCGGTTCAGGCAGGCCGTGGTGGCGCAGGGCCAGGGTGTAGCGGTGGCACAAATCGGGTTCGCCGCAGAGCAGGATGCGCGGTCGCGCCTGCCGCGCGCGCAGCAGCCCCGCCAGCGCCACGATTTCGTGGCCGATCAGCAAGCCCGAGAGGTAGTCGGCCTGGGCGGTCGGGGGCAGCGCGCCTGTGAGGCCCAAGGTGCGGGTGCTGAAGATGGTGGACAAGGGACCGGCCGCGCCCTCGGGCTCACCGGCCACGCGCAGCCCGCGCTCGAAGGCCGCCCAATCGGGATGGGGTGTGGCTTTCATGGTGCGGCCCAAGAGGGTGTGCTCGCGCAAGGCCGCGTACACCTCGCCGGTCATGAAGGTTTCGAAGCGACTCACGCTCGCTCCCTCGCTGGCCTTGCCCGGTGTCGACCCGGGGCTCACGCTCACCCATTTCGAGTGCGTGCCGGGCAGCCCGATCAGCCACTCGCGGTCGGACCCGTCGTCGTCCAACGCGGCGACGGTGCCCAGCACCTGGGTCTCTTCGCCGCGCATCACGTTCGGCAAACCCTGGCGCTGGATCAGCCCCGGCACGACATGCACGGCGGTTCCTCCTGGCCGTTCGATCACGGTCAGGTGCGCGCCGATGCGGGCCAGGGGCAGGGGCGCCTCCAGGTAAGCCGCTTCCTTCCAGCCCTGGGCGCTGCCCACCATGCCACAGGCGATCACCGGCAGCGCGGGGTGCGCGTCCAGCCAGTCACCGCAGCTCTCGGCGAAGGCCAACTCGAAGCCCGCGCCGGGCGCCGCGTTGCCGTCGCTGGGCTGGGGCAGGCGCATGATGCCCCAGGGCCGTTGGCGGGTTTCCAGCACGCGCCCCGTGGCGTCCATGCGGTAGGCGCGCAGCGATGTCGTGCCCCAGTCCAGTCCGATCAGGCCGGTGGTTCGTGAGGTGTGGATCGCGGCCATGACCGTCAGCGCGCCCAGCGCAGCACCAACGGGTCCAGCCGGCGCGCGATGTCCAGCAGGCCGCGGCGCACCTCGGGGTGCATGGGCGGAAAGGGGTGACGACCCGCTTCGCAGGCGATCACGCCGCCCGCTTTCATCAAGGCCTTGGCGGTGAGGATGCCACCTTGGCGGTTCTCGTGGTTGATCAGGGGCAGCCAACGTTGGTACAGCTCGAAAGCCAGGTCGGCCTTGCCTTCGCGGTGGGCCACGATGATGGGGCGGATGCCATCGGGAAAGCCGCCGCCGGTCATGGCGCCGGTGGCGCCTGCGTCCAGGTCGGCCAGCAGCGTGATGGCTTCCTCGCCGTCCCAGGGGCCTTCAATGGCCGCGCCACCCAGGCGGATCAACTCTCGCAACTTGTTGGCGGCGCCCGGCACCTCGATCTTGAAGTACGCCAGGTGTTCGATCTCCTGCGCCATGCGCGCGAGGAAGGGCGCCGACAGCACCGTGCCGCTGGCGGGGGCGTCTTGCACCATGATGGGAATGTCGATGGCGTCGGAGACCCGCGCGTAGAACTCGTGGATCTGCGCCTCGGGCACGCGGAAGGTGGCGCCGTGGTAGGGCGGCATGATCATCACCATGGCCGCGCCCATGTCCTGCGCGCGCCGGCTGCGGGCCGCGCAGACGCTGGTGCCGTAGTGGGTGGTGGTGACGATCACCGGCACACGACCGGCCACGTGCGTGAGGGAAGTGCGCGTGAGGATTTCACGCTCTTCATCGGAGAGCGAGAACTGCTCGGAGAAGTTGGCCAGGATGCACAGGCCATCCACGCCCGCGTCGATCATGAAATCCAGGCAGCGTTTCTGGCCTTCCAGGTCCAGTTCGCCGTTCTCATGGAAGATGGTCGGCACCACGGGGAAGATGCCTTGGTAGCGCGGAGCGCGAGCGGAAGCAGTCATGGTCAGATCAGAGAATCAAAAGTAAGGCGTGAAAGCGGGGCATCGCATGTACGGTCCATCCGGAGCGCTGGGCCCACATCCAGGGCTCCCGTGGAACCGGCTTTGCCGGGCCACTGGGAGCGTCCCCCTGCCCGCAACGCGTTGCGTTGCGAGAGCGGGGGGAAGACGCGAAGCGGCGCAGGGGGGCATATCAGTGCGAGTGGCGAGGCACCGCAGACCCGCGGCAGCCCACCAGAAAATCGAAGTCGCAGCCCTCGTCGGCCTGTAGCACGTGGTCCACGTACAGGCGCTGGTAGCCGCCGCGACCGCCCATGTCGGCATTCTTGAGCGCCTGCATGCGCTGGGCCAGTTCGGCTTCGCTGATGTCCAGGTGCAGGCGGCCTTGTTCGCAATCGAGTTCGATGAAGTCACCGTCGCGCACGGCGGCCAAGGGGCCGCCCGCCGCGGCTTCGGGCGCGACATGCAGCACCACCGTGCCGTAGGCCGTGCCGCTCATGCGCGCGTCGGAGATGCGCACCATGTCCTTCACGCCTTGTCTGAGCAGCTTGGGCGGCAGGCCCATATTGCCGACCTCGGCCATGCCCGGATAGCCCCGGGGGCCGCAGTTCTTCATCACCATCACGCAGCTCGCGTCGATGTCCAGGTTCTCGTCGACGATGCGTTCCTTGTAGTGCTCCAGGTTCTCGAACACCACGGCGCGGCCTCGGTGTTTGAGCAGCTCGGGCGAGGCCGCTGAGGGCTTGAGCACCGCGCCGCGTGGCGCCAGGTTGCCGCGCAGGATGCAGATGCCCCCGTCGGCGATCAGCGGTTTGTTGATGGGGCGAATCACCTCGTCGTTGTACTGCGGCGCTTCGCGCACGTTGTCCCACAGGCTCTTGCCATTGACGGTGAGCGCGTTCGGGTGCGGCAGCAGCTTGTTCTCGCCCAGGCGGCGCAGCACGGCGGGCAGGCCACCGGCGTAGTAGAACTCTTCCATCAGGAAGCGGCCCGAGGGCTGCAAGTCCACCAGGGTGGGGGTGCCGCGGCCGATGCGGGTCCAGTCCTCCAGCTCCAGTTGAACGCCGATGCGTCCCGCGATGGCCTTGAGGTGGATCACGGCATTGGTCGAGCCGCCGATCGCCGCGTTGGTGCGGATGGCGTTCTCGAAGGCTTCGCGCGTGAGGATCTTGGACAGGCGCAGGTCCTCGTGCACCATCTCCACGATGCGTCGGCCCGACATGTGGGCCAGCACGTAACGGCGCGCGTCCACGGCGGGAATGGCCGCGTTGTGCGGCAGCGAGGTGCCCAGCGCCTCGGCCATGCACGCCATGGTGGAGGCCGTGCCCATGGTGTTGCAGGTGCCGGCCGAGCGCGACATCCCGGCCTCGGCCGCGAAGAATTGGTGCTCGTTGATCTCACCCGCCTTCAGCGATTCATGCAGGCGCCACACCGCCGTGCCCGAGCCGATGTCCTTGCCATCCAACTTGCCGTTGAGCATGGGGCCGCCCGTGACCACGATGGCGGGCACGTCGCAGCTGGCCGCGCCCATCAGCAGCGCGGGCGTGGTCTTGTCGCAGCCCACCAGCAGCACCACCGCGTCGATGGGGTTGCCGCGGATAGCCTCTTCCACGTCCATGCTGGCGAGGTTGCGCGTCAGCATGGCGGTGGGGCGCAGGTTGGATTCACCGTTGGAGAACACCGGGAACTCCACCGGAAAACCACCCGCCTCGTAGATGCCGCGCTTGACGTGCTCGGCGATCTTGCGGAAATGCGCGTTGCAGGGCGTGAGTTCCGACCAGGTGTTGCAGATGCCGATCACGGGGCGGCCATCGAACTCATGGTCCGGGATGCCCTGGTTCTTCATCCAGCTGCGGTACATGAAGCCGTTCTTGTCGGCGGTGCCGAACCATTCGGTGGAACGGAGTTTCTTTTTCGGAGGGGTGGTCATGATGCGAAGAAAAAAAGAGGAGAAGAAAAATCAGAGGGCGCGGGCCTGCTTGCGCACCAGCACGCGCTGCAGCAGGCAGAAGATGAGCAGCAGCACACCCACGACGATGCGGGTCCACCAGGAACTGAGCGTTCCGTCAAAGGAAATCAGCGTCTGGATGATGCCCAGCGTCAGCACGCCGAAGAGCGTGCCCGCCACGTAACCCACGCCGCCGGTCAGCAGGGTGCCGCCGATGACGACGGCCGCGATCGCGTCCAGCTCCATCCCGGTGGCGTGCAGGCCGTAGCCCGAGAGCATGTAGAAGGTGAAGACGACGCCGCCCAGTGCCGCGCAGAAGCCCGAGAGCAGGTAGGCCCCCACCAGGGTGCGGCGCACTGGCAAGCCCATCAGCACCGCCGACTGTTCGTTGCCGCCCACGGCGTAGACCGCGCGGCCGAAGGGCGTCCAATGGGCCACGAAGATGGCGGCCAGCAGCAACCCGACGGCGATCAGCGCGCCCAGGGAGATCGAGGCCGTTTCACCCAGCGGCAAGCGCCACTGGGCCAATTCGGAATAGCCTTCGTGGGTGATGGTGATCGAGTCAATGCTGATCAGGTAGCACAGGCCCCGTGCCAGGAACATGCCCGCCAGCGTCACCACGAAGGGTTGCAGCCGGTAGCGTTGGATCAGGAAGCCCATGAACGCGCCAAAGCTCGCGCCCATCAGCAGCACCAGGGGAATCGCCGCCAGCGGGCTCCAGCCATGGTGTTCGACCAAGGTCGCCAGCACCATGGTGCTCAAGGCCACGACGGAGCCCACCGACAGGTCGATGCCGCCGGACAGGATCACGAAGGTCATGCCGATCGCGACGATGATCAAGAAGGCGTTGTCGATCAGCAGGTTCAAGAACACCTGGACCGAGAAGAAGCCGGGATACAGCATCGACCCCAAGGCGGCCATGAGCACGAAGAGGGAGGTGGTGGCCGCGAGCGGCAGGTATTTGGCGTTCATGCCCGAGAACAGGAAAGGTGAGGGGTGGCCCGCCGAAGAGGCCGCCTCGGCGGCACCCGCTGGCAATGGCGCGGACGGGGAGAGCGACGAGGTGTTGGACAAGGACGTGGACGAGGTGCGCATCACCAAGCCTCCTTGGACACGCTGCGGCGCACGAGCACCCCCAATTCGGCGCGGAACTCCGGCGACTGCAAGAGCATCACCACGAACACGACGCCTGCCTTGACCACCAGATTGATCTCAGGTGGAACGCCCAGGGAATAGATGGCGTAGGTCAGCGTCTGGATGATCAAGGCGCCGATCACGCTGCCCACCAGGCTGAATCGCCCCCCCAGCAGCGAGGTGCCGCCCAAGGTCACGGCCAGGATGGCGTCCAGCTCCAGCAACTGCCCTGCGTTGTTGCCATCGGCGCTTTTCACGTTGGAGCTGATCAGCAGCCCAGCGATGCCCGCGCACACGCCGCAAAAGACGTAGGCGCCCAGGATCAGTCGCCCCGATTTCACGCCAGCCACCCGGGCCGCCGATGGGTTGATGCCCACGGCCTGGATGAAGAGGCCCAGCGCCGTGCGGGTGACGGCGAGGTAGAGCAAGACAAAGATCGCCGCCACCACGAAGAGGGAGAAGGGCAGGCCCGCGAAGTACCCGCCGCCCAGGAAGAAGTAGGGCTTGTAGTAGATGGTGATGATCTGCCCGTCGGTGATGAGCTGCGCGATGCCGCGGCCCGCCACCATCAGGATCAGCGTGGCAATGATGGGTTGCATGCCGACCCGTGCGACGAGCAGACCGTTCCACAGACCGCACAGCGCGGCGATACCGACCGCACCCAGCAGGGCCAGCGGCAGGGGGAAGCGGCTTTCATCCCCCGCGACCGAGCCGCCGATCATCCAGGCTGCCACGGCCGCGGCGATGGCCACCACCGCGCCGACCGAGATGTCGATCCCGCGCGTGGCGATCACCATGGTCATGCCCAGGGCGACCAGCACCAGGGGCGCGGCGCGGTTCAGGATGTCGATCAGGCTGCCGTACAGGTGGCCATCGCGCCACTCGATGTGCAGAAAGCTGTCGTTGAACGCCGTGTTCACCGCCAGCAGCAGCAACAGCGTCAACAGGGGCCAAGCCAAGCGGTGCCGCAACAAGGCGGTCAAGACGGAGACGGTCAAAGGTGCGCTCGTGGCGCTGGGGTTGGGGCGGTTCATCCTGCGGCAATCAACTCGTAAACGGCGTCCTCGCTGCTGCCCGCGGGCAGTTCACCGACCTTCTGGCGGTCGCGCAGCACCACGATGCGGTGCGCGACACGCACCACCTCGCTCATTTCGGACGAGATGAAGAGCACGGCCATGCCGGCCTGCGCCAGGCGCAGGATCTGGTCCATGATTTCTTGCTTGGCGGCCACGTCGATGCCGCGCGTGGGTTCGTCCAGGATCAGCAGGCGCGGTTCGGTGGCGAGCCAGCGCGCCAGGATGGCTTTTTGCTGGTTGCCGCCGGACAAGAGGCCGATCGGCGTTTCCACGCTCGCGGTCTTGATGCCCAGGAGATCCACGTAACGCTGCGCCAGCGCGCTTTGTTCGGCCCGCGAGATGAAGCGGCCCATGCCCTGGCGGGCCTGCAAGGCCAGGGCGATGTTTTCGCGCACCGACAGGTCGGCGACGATGCCATCGGTCTTGCGCTCCTCGGGGCACAGGGCCAAGCCATGGCGGATCGCGTCCATGGGGTTGGAGAACGTCCTCACCTGGCCGTCGATGCGCAGCACGCCGCGGTCTGGCAGTTCCAGCCCGAACAGCAGGCGTGCCAGCTCGGTGCGGCCCGCGCCCAGCAATCCGGCCAGCCCGACCACCTCGCCCGCGCGCAGGCGCAGGTCCATGGGCTGAAGCTGGCCGCCCTGGCCCAGACCGTCCACCTCCAACAAGGCAGGCTGGGTGGCATCGAAGGCGGGTTCCGCCTGCCGCTGGGTGGAGGATGCGGCCAATTCACGGCCCAGCATGGCCGCGATCAAGGCCGGGGCCGGCAAATCCCCGACCCGCCACTCGCCCACCCAACTGCCGTTGCGCAGCACGGTGATGCGGTCCGAAATGGCATAGACCTGGTTCAGGAAGTGCGTGACGAACACGATGGACAAGCCCTCGTCACGCAAGCGGCGCAGCACGTCGAAGAGCTTGCGCACTTCGTCATCGTCCAGGCTGGACGTGGGTTCGTCCAGAATGAGGACGCGGGATTCAATGCTGAGCGCGCGCGCGATGGACACCAGTTGCTGCACCGCCACCGGGTAGTCGGACAGCAGGCGGGTCACGTCGATGTCCAGGCCCACGCGGGCCACGAGTTCACGCGCGTGCTGGTGGACCGCGGTCCAGTCGATGCGCCCACCTTGGAGCCAAGATTTGCGTGGGTAACGGCCCGCGTAGATGTTCTCCGCCACCGACAGGTTGGGGCAGAGGTTGACTTCCTGGTAGACGGTGCTGATGCCCATGCGCTGCGCGGCCAGCGGCGAATCCGGCCAGGCGGAGATCGGTTCGCCGGCTGACTCGGTTCCCGTCAACCGCATTTGCCCGCCGCTGGGCGGCAGCGCGCCGGTCAGCACCTTGATCAGCGTGGACTTGCCCGCGCCGTTCTGGCCCATCAGCGCGTGGATCTCGCCGGGGTAGAGGCGCAGTTGCACGTCGCGCAGCACCGGGATGCCCGCGAACTGCTTGTGGATGCCGCTGAGCTCCAGTACGGGCGTTGGGGATAGGCTGCTCATGGTGTTCCAGACTTCAGGTCTTGTTCTTGCCGTAGACATCGACCAGTACCGCCGCCAGCAGCACCACGCCCTTGATGACCTGCTGGTAGTCGATGCCGATGCCCAGGATGGACATGCCGTTGTTCATCACGCCCATGACGAAGGCGCCAATCACCGCGCCCAGCACCTTGCCCACGCCCCCCGAGGCCGAGGCACCGCCGATGAAGCAGGCGGCGATCACATCCAGCTCAAAGCCCAGTCCAGCCTTGGGCGTTGCCGTGTTCAAGCGCGCGGCGAACACCAGACCGGCCAGCGCGGCCAGCACGCCCATGTTGACGAAGGCGTAGAAGGCCAGGCGTTCGGTCTTGATGCCAGACAGCTTGGCTGCTTTTTCGTTGCCGCCCATGGCGTAGAGGCGGCGGCCCACGGTGGTGCGGCTGGTGACGAAGTCGAACAGCACGATCAGCACGGCCATCACGACCAGCACATTGGGCAGCCCCTTGTAGGACGCCAGCAGGTAGCTGAAGTAAATCAGCAGGGCGGCGAACACGGCGGTCTTGAGGCTGAACAGGGCCGGAGGCTCAACCTGCATGCCATGGCGCAGCCGCTTGGCGCGGGAGCGCAGCACCGCCAAGGTCAAGGCCGCGGCGGCGGCCACGCCCAGCCACAGGGAGGTGAGGCGCAGATTCTCGGCGTTGAAGAAGTCGGGGATGAAGCCCGAGCTGAGCATTTGGAAGGCATCGGGGAATGGCCCCACCGACTGGCCCGCCAGCAGCGCCAGCGCCAGGCCCTTGAAGACCAGCATGCCCGCCAGCGTGACGATGAAGGAGGGGATGCGCGAGAAAGCCACGAACCAGCCCTGGACCGCGCCGATCAGTCCACCGCACAGCAGGCAAACCAGCGTCGCGGGCAGGAAGTGCCATTCGTACTGCACCATCAGCACCGCGGCCAGCGCGCCGATGAAGCCGCAGACCGAGCCCACCGACAGGTCGATGTGACCTGCCACGATGACGAGCAACATGCCCAAGGCCATGATGACGATGTAGCTGTTTTGCAGCACCAGGTTGGTGAGGTTCAAGGGCTGCATCAGCGTGCCCTCGGTCATGACCTGGAAGAAAGCCATGATCGCGATCAGCATGATCAACATGCCGTACTCGCGGAAGTTTTGCTTGAGGTAGTGGAGCGTGGAACGGCCCGCGTGCGCATTCGCGTTTGCATGCGCTTGAGCGGGCAGGGGCAAGGCCTGGCTCGGGGAAGGCTGGGTGGTGGCGGAAGACTGGGACATGGTCAGGCGGTTTTCACGATGGCTCGCATGATCTTTTCCTGGGAGGCTTCGGCCGTGGGCATCTCGGCGACGAAGCGGCCCTCGTCCATCACGTAGATCCGGTCCGAGATGCCAAGCAGCTCGGGAAGCTCGGAGGAGATCACGATCACGCACTTGCCCTCCTGGGCCAGCTGCGCGATGAGGGTATAGATTTCGTACTTGGCGCCCACGTCGATGCCGCGCGTGGGCTCGTCGAGGATGAGCACCTCGGGGTTGGTGAAGAGCCACTTGCTCAACACCACCTTTTGCTGGTTGCCGCCCGAGAGGTGCACCGTCTTCTGGTCCACACCCGCGCAACGGATGCGCAGCCTTTGCCGGTAGTCCTGCGCGATCTGATGTTCGCGTGCGTCGTCGATCACGGTGGCGCGCGAGACGCCTTCAAGGCGGGCCAGCGGAACATTGAAACGGATGTCTTCATCGAGCACCAGGCCGTAGCCCTTGCGGTCCTCGGTGAGGTAGGCCAGGCCGTGGCGAATGGCCTTGCCCACCGTGCTCACGTCGATGGCTTGTCCGTTGAGCAGCACTTGGCCGCTGATGCGCTGGCCCCAGGAACGTCCGAAGATGCTCATGGCCAGTTCGGTGCGGCCTGCGCCCATCAGCCCGGCAATGCCCACGATCTCGCCGCGCTTGACCTGCAGGTTGACGCCCTTGATGAAGGCGTCGCCGCGCTCGGGATGGTGCACATGCCAATCGCGTACCTCGAAGGCGGTTTCACCGATGCGGGGCTGGCGGCGCGGGTAACGGTCTTCCATCTTGCGGCCGACCATGGCCTGGATCACGCGGTCTTCGCTCACCGGGCCTGCGCGGCAGTCCAGCGTCTCCACCGTGCTGCCGTCGCGCAGCACGGTGATGGCGTCCGCAACGCGCGCGATCTCGTTGAGCTTGTGCGAGATCAGGATGCAGGTGATGCCCTGTCCCTTGAGTTCCAGCAACAGGTCGAGCAGGGCCTGGCTGTCCTCTTCGTTCAAGCTCGCGGTCGGCTCGTCCAGGATCAACAGCTTGACCTCGCGCGACAACGCCTTGGCGATTTCCACCAACTGTTGTTTGCCGATGCCCAGCTGACCCACGAGCGCGTCCGAGGGTTCGCGCAGGCCGACCTTCTTGAGCACGGCCTGGGTCTTGGCGTGAGCGACCATCCAGTCGATCACGCCGTGGCGCGCTGTTTCCTTGCCGAGGAAGATGTTCTCGGCGATGGAGAGCAGAGGCACCAGGGCCAGCTCCTGGTGGATGATGATGATCCCCAGACGCTCGCTGTCGCGGATGCCTTCAAAGCGGCGCTCCTGACCGTCGAAGCGGATCGAACCGTCGTAGCTGCCATGCGGATGGATGCCGGACAGCACCTTCATCAGCGTGGACTTGCCCGCGCCGTTTTCGCCGACGATGGCATGGATCTCGCCGGCCTGGACCCGAAGGTTCACCCGGTCCAGGGCGACCACGCCTGCGAAGGTCTTGCGGATGTCCCGCATCTCGAGCAGCATGAGACGAACGCTCCGTCGGTCAGGTATGCGGTCTTACTTGAGTTGGGCTTCGGTGTAGTAACCGCTGCCCACCAGCACCTGCTTCCAGTTGGAAGCGTCCACCGCCACCGGCTTGAGCAGGTAGGAGGGCACGACCTTCACGCCGTTGTTGTAGGTCTTGGTGTCGTTGATCTCGGGGGTTTTGCCCGAAAGCACGGCGTCGACCATGTTGGCGGCGACCTTGGCCAGCTCCCGCGTGTCCTTGAACACGGTGGAATGTTGCTCGCCCTTGAGGATGGACTTGACGGACGGGATCTCCGCGTCCTGGCCGCTGACCACCGGGCAAGGTTGCTGCGCCGTGCAGTAGCCCACGCCCTTGAGCGAGGACAGGATGCCGATCGACAGGCCGTCATAGGGTGACAACACGGCGTGGACCTTGTCCTTGCCGTAGAAGGCGGACAGCAGGTTGTCCATGCGTGCCTGCGCGACCGCGCCGTCCCAGCGCAGCGTGCCGACCTTGTTCATGCCCGTCTGCTTGCTGCGCACCACCAGCTTTCCGCTGTCGATGTAGGGCTGCAGCACGCTCATGGCGCCGTCATAGAAGAAGTAGGCGTTGTTGTCGTCGGGCGAGCCGCCGAAGAGTTCGATGTTGAACGGGCCCTTGCCTTGCTTCAGGCCCAGCTTGTCCACGATGGAGGTGGCCTGCAGCACGCCGACCTGGAAGTTGTCGAAGGTGGCGTAGTAGTCCACGTTCTTCGAGCCCTTGATCAGGCGGTCGTAGGCGATGACCTTGATGCCCTTGTCGGCGGCGTTCTGCAACACGCGCGACAGCGTGGTGCCGTCGATGGAGGCGATCACCAGGACTTTCACGCCTTTGGTGATCATGTTTTCGATCTGGGCCAGCTGATTCGGAATGTCGTCTTCCGCGTATTGCAGTTCCGTGCGGTAGCCGCGTGCCTTCAGCACCTTGACCATGTTGTCGCCGTCGGCGATCCAGCGCGACGAAGACTTGGTGGGCATCGAAATGCCGATGCTGCCCTTGTCTTGAGCGGACGCGGTGTGCGCGAGGCCGAGAGCACCCAAGGTGCCCAAAGCCAGGGTGGCCACCAGGGCCTGAAGGGTGGTTCGTTTCATGTGTGTGTCTCCTGCTTGTTCATGGTGCGTGGCCCCGCCGCGCTGAATGGCGTGGACAGGGCCTTGGGCCCGCGCGAGGGGAAACCGCCGAGAGGGTCGGCGGCCTCGGGTCAGGCCCGTGAGCGATCAGCCGATCGCTCGATCAGTACTTGCGCTTGGGGAATTCCTGGGCGGCGATTTCCATGGGGAAAATGCCTTCCTGGGTCACGATGCGCTTTTGCACCGGCTTGCCCGCCTTGATGTCCTTGGCGGCGGCCATCAGCTGCGGGCCCAGCAGCGGGCTGCATTCCACGCTCACGTTGAGCTTGCCCGCGATCATGGCCTCGAAGGCGCCCTTCACGGCGTCGATCGAGATGATGACGATGTCCTTGGCCGGCTTCAGGCCCGCCTCTTCGATCGCCTGGATCGCGCCGATGGCCATGTCGTCGTTGTGCGCGTACAGCACGTTGATCTTCTTGCCCTCGGCCTTCAGGAAGGCTTCCATGACTTCCTTGCCCTTGGCGCGGGTGAAGTCACCGGTTTGCGAGCGGATGATCTTGAACTTCGGATCGGCCTTGATGATTTCCTCGAAGCCCTTCTTGCGGTCGATCGCGGGGGCCGAGCCCACGGTGCCTTGCAGCTCGACGATGTTGACCTGGCCCTTTTCGTTCTTCATCTTCTCGACCAGCCAGCGGCCGGCCTTGCGGCCTTCTTCCACGAAGTCGGAGCCGATGAAGGTCACGTACAGGGAGGTGTCCTTCACATTGACCGCGCGGTCGGTCAAGATCACCGGGATCTTGGCGGCCTTGGCTTCGCGCAGCACCGGCTCCCAGCCCGACTCGACCACGGGCGAGAAGGCGATCACGTCCACCTTCTGCGCGATGAAGGAACGGATGGCCTTGATCTGGTTTTCCTGCTTTTGCTGGGCGTCGGAGAACTTGAGTTCGATGCCCGCTTCCTTCGCCGCCGATTTGATCGACTCGGTGTTGGCCGTGCGCCACTCACTCTCGGCACCGACTTGGCTGAAGCCCATGACGAGCGGTTTTTGCGCCCAAGCGCCCGTGGGCAGGGCGGCCAGTGGCGCGCAGGCCAAGGCCAAGGTGAGGATGCGGCGGTTGAGTCTCATGGTTTTGTCTCCTGGTTGTTGAAGTGAGAAAAAAAGATCAGGCCAGCATGTAACCGGTCTTGACCGTGGTGAAAAACTCGGCGGCGTAACGGCCTTGCTCGCGTGGCCCGTGGCTGGAAGCCTTGCGGCCTCCAAAGGGCACATGGAAATCCACGCCCGCGGTGGGCAGGTTGACCATGGTCATGCCGACATCGGCGTGCCGCTTGAAGTGCATGGCGTGCTTGAGCGAGGTCGTGCAGATCCCGGCGCACAAACCGAAGGGCGTGTCGTTGGCCAGCGTCAGGGCGTGGTCGTAGTCCTCCGCGCGCAGCACGCAGGCCACGGGGCCGAATACTTCCTCGCGCGCGATGCGGTGCTCGGGCCGCGCCAGAAACAGAGCCGGGCTCATGTAGTGGCCGGGTGTGGGCCGTTCCAACCGTTCGCCGCCCCAGACCTGTTCGGCGCCTTCGTTGCGTGCGATCTCGACATAGGCGAGGTCTTGGTCGAGCTGATTCTTATCCACCACGGGGCCCATCTCGATGCCGCGCTCCAGCGCATGGCCGACCTTGAGGTCCACCAGGCGCTGGCGCAGCCGCGCCACGAAGGCGTCATGCACCTTGGCTTCCACGATCAGGCGGCTGGACGCGGTGCAGCGCTGCCCGGTGGAGAAATACGCGCCTTGCAGCGCGCAGTCCACGGCCTGCTCCAGATCGGCGTCGGCCAGCACCACCAGCGGGTTCTTGCCGCCCATTTCCAATTGCACCTTGGCACGCCGAGCGCTGGCCGCCTGCAGGATGCGTTCGCCGGTGGGCACCGAGCCGGTGAAGCTCAGTGCGTTGACCAGGGGATGGTCCACGAGGGTTTGGCCCACTTCACGGCCGCTGCCCATCACCAGATTGAAGACCCCCGCAGGCAGTCCGCAGCGGCTGATGATGTCGGTCAGGGCCCAGCCGCAGGCAGGCACCAGCTCGGCCGGTTTGAACACCACGGTGTTGCCGTAGGCCAGCGCGGGCGCGATCTTCCAGGCCGGAATCGCGAAAGGGAAATTCCAGGGCGTGATCAGCCCCACCACCCCCACGGGCTCACGGGTCACGTCCACCTGCACGCCGGGGCGCACCGAGGCGATGGTGTCGCCGGGCACGCGCAGCGCCTCGCCCGCGAAGAACTTGAAAATTTGCCCGGCACGGGCCACCTCGCCGATGGCTTCGGGCAGGGTCTTGCCTTCCTCGCGCGCCAGCAGGGTGCCCAGTTCGTCCTTGCGCGCCAGGATCTCGCTGCCGATCTGGTCCAGCGCATCGGCACGGCGTTGAGGGGTGCTCAGGCTCCAGGACGGCAGGGCGTCGGCCGCGGCCCGGATGGCTTCCTCGGCCTGGTTGCGGTCGGCCCGGGCGTATTCGGCCACCACTTCCCGCGTGTCCGAGGGGTTGATGCTCGTGCCCGTGGTGCTGCCGCTCACCCAACGCCCGTTGATGTAGTGGCGGGGTGTGGGCTGGGTGTCACCGCGTTTCATGGAGGGGTCGGGCCGTTTACTGAATGTGGAAGCGGAGTCTATGGATGTTTTTAATATCAATCCAATAGATTTTTATGCAAAATAGATATCACTATCTGCATTCTGGAAAACCAGATGAGTACTTACAACCATTGGTTCATCCGCGCCCGCCTCAAGACCCGCCAACTGCTGCTGCTGGTGGCCTTGGCCGAAGAGGGCAATATCCACCGGGCCGCGCAGGTGCTCAGCATGACCCAGCCCGCAGCTTCCAAGCTGCTCAAGGACTTGGAGGACGTGCTGGAAGTGCCGCTGTTCGAACGCCTGCCGCGCGGCATGCGGCCCACGTGGTACGGGGAAACCATGATCCGGCATGCCCGCATGGCCTTGGCCAGTCTGAACCAAGCGCATGACGAACTGGGCGCGCTCAAGACCGGGCATTTCGGCCAAGTCGGGGTCGGCGCGATCACCTCGCCCGGCCTGCGGGTGTTGCCGGCGGCGGTGGCCTTGGTCAAACAGGAGCATCCCAGCCTGCGGGTGTCGCTGGACATCGAGACCAGCCCGGTGCTGCTGGAGCGGCTGGAGCAGGGACGGCTGGACATTCTGGTAGGGCGGCTGTTCGCCGAGCACGACAAGGCGCATCTGCGTTACGAGCCCTTGACCAGCGAGCAGGTCTGCGCGGTGGCCCGGCCGGGTCACGCCTTGCTGGGCATGAGCGGGCTGACCTTGCGTGACGTCGTGTCAGCCGGTTGGATTCTTCCGCCCTCGGGCAGCGTGTTGCGGCACCGCTTTGACCTGATGTTCCAGCAGGAGGGCCTGGCACCGCCGCTCAACATCGTCGAGACCTCGTCGCTGCTCTTCATCACCCGCATGCTGCAGCAGAGTGACATGGTGGCCGTGCTGGCGGTTGACGTGGCGCAGTACTACGCCGCGCACGGCATCATGTCGATCCTGCCCATCGACCTGCCTTGTCACATGGACGATTTCGGCATCATCACCCGCACCGACCGCCTGCTCTCGCCCGCGGCCAAGGTGATGATGAAGGCCATCAAGCAGACCAGCCAGGCCCAGTACGGGCGCCGCCTGGACCCGGACTGAGCGTTGCCCTCATCCGGGTGAGCCGAATCACACCCAGCCAGCGTCCACCTTGAATTCCTGCGCCGTGCACATGGCTGCGTCGTCCGAGGCCAGGAAGAGCACCATGCGCGCGATGTCGTGCGGTTGCAGCTTGTCGGGCAGGCACTGGTTGCGCTGGATTTCCTGCTCGCCTTCCGCGTCCAGCCAGAGCTTGATCTGGCGCTCGGTCATCACCCAGCCAGGCGAGACGGTGTTGATGCGGATGCGGTCACGCCCCAGGGGCTTGGCCAGCCCGCGCGTCAGGCCATTCACCGAGGACTTGGCGATGGCGTAGCAGGGGTAGGCGCCGCCCTTGCCCTGCCAGCCCGTGGAGCCCAGGTTGATCACCGAACCCGCCCCCAAGCGGCGCATGCCCGGCACCACGGCCTGGATGGCGAAGAAGGCTGGACGTTCATTGATCGCCATGCGCTCGTCGTAGTACTCGGGTGTCACGGACTCCAGCGTGTGGCGGTCGTCGTTGGCCACGTTGTTGACCAGGGCCGAGAAGTCGCCCAATTCCTTCGCGGCGTCTTGAATCGCCGATTGCAGTGCGCGCACGTCGCGCACGTCGCAGACCCGCCACCAGGGTCGGGCATGCCCGGCCTGGGCCACTTGCTCGGCCAGTTTTTCACTGGCGTCACGGGCCACGTCCACGAAGGCCACGCGCGCTCCTTGTTCGGCGAAGGCGCTCACGATGGCTGCGCCGATGCCGCTGCCGCCGCCCGTGATGAAGACGGCACGGTCTTTCAGGCTGGGGAAACGGGAAAACTGGGAGGTCGTTGGGGTCGAGATGCTGGATGACATATCAATAAAAATATCAATAAATAGTAAAAAAAAGGATTCCGTATATTAATGTGCGTTGATAAGATGGGCTGTGTCAAGAGGCCAACACCGGAGCCATGCCGGACTTGGCGAAAAACAAAGATGGAGACCTGCATGCCTGCCCAGGACATTCCCACTGCCGCCCCCTGGCGGCCTGAATCCGTGGCCCCCGTGATCGGCGAACTGCGTTGCGTGCAGGCGGCGGGTGCCGAACTCGGCGAGGGGCTGCTCTGGTCGGTACGGGAACAGGCGCTGTACTGGGTGGACATCTTGTCGCGCCAATTGCACCGCTGGGACCCGCGAACCGGGGCGCAAGCCCACTGGACCTTTGCCGAGGAAATCTCCGCCCTGGCCGAACGCGCCCGCGCCCCCGGTCTGGTCGTGACCTTGCGCAGGGGCTATGCCTTGTTCGATCCGGCGGTCGGTGGCGAGCCCCGCTACCTGCAGCAACCCGAACCCGAGCGCACGGGCAACCGTTTCAACGACGGCAAATGTGACGCCCAGGGGCGTTTTTGGGCGGGCTCCATGGACTTTGCCTGCGTGGCCTCCACTGGCGCGCTCTACCGCCTGGACCCAGATGGCCGCTGCACCCGCCATGAAGACGGCTTTGCCGTCACCAATGGTCCGACCTGGGCTGGGGGCGATATCGGGCGGCGGCGTCACCTGTACTTCAATGACACGGTGCAAGGCCGCGTCTACCGCTACGACAGCGACCCCGTCGCGGGCACGCTGTCCAACAAGGTTCTGTGGAAGCAATTCGCGGCAGGGGAGGGCCTGCCCGACGGCATGACCACCGACGCGCTGGGCCGCCTCTGGATCGCCCATTGGGGCGGCGCCTGCGTGAGTTGCCATGACCCGCACACCGCCGAGGAATTGGGTCGTGTCACCTTGCCCACCAGCCAAGTCACCAACTGCGCCTTTGGTGGCCCCGATCTGCGCACCCTCTACATCTCCACCGCGCGGGTCGGCATGGGCCCCGCGCAGCTGGCGGCCGAGCCCCTGGCCGGCGGGCTGTTCGCGGTGGAGCTGGACAGCCCGGGTCTGCCGGCGCACCTCTACGGCGGGTAGTTCCCGCATGCGACGGGGTGGGTTCGCGCATCGCGCAAGGCGCGTGCATGGTCCGTCGGCCCGCCGCTCTGTTCCCACCTGATTTCCCTCTTTCCCTTGTCCTATTTTTTGATGAAAGTGCATGCATGAGCCACTCCACGCATCCCATCGTTTGGTTGAACCACGCCGGGCAGCATCTGGGCCTGGTTCCCAGCCTCGGCGGTAGCGTCGCCGCATGGCAGGTCGATCTGCCCTCGGCCCCGCAAGGCCGACTTGACCTCTGGCGGCCCTGGGACGGCCGCACCCCGGATCTGTACCAGCTGGCCTCCTTCGCCATGGTGCCTTGGTCGAATCGCATCAGCGGTGGCGGTTTTGAACACGAGGGCCGTTTCCACGCCATGCAGCCCAACCGCGCGGGCGAGCCCTACCCCATCCATGGCGATGGATGGCTGCAGCCTTGGACCCTGAGCCAGCCCGCGCCCGACACCCTGGAGATGACCCTGCATTCGCGCGGCTTCCAAGGCAATCCCTACGACTACGAAGCCGTTCAAACCTTCCGCTTGGTGGAGGGGGGCTTGGACCAGCAAGTGCGCTTGCGCCACCTGGGCGCATCGCCCTTGCCCTATGGCATTGGCCTGCACCCGTGGTTCCCGCGCACGCCCCAGACGCGCATCACGGCGCCCGTGCAGGGCGTTTGGCTCAGTGGCCAAGACCCCTTGCCCGTGGGCCACACGGCGCAGTTCCCGCAAGGTTGGGATCTGAACCAAGGCATCTCGGCCCACGGAAGCTTGATCGACAACGGCTACACCGGCTGGGGCGGTCAAGCCCGCATCGAGTGGCCTGAGCACGGCCTTGCCTTGACGGCCCACATGCCCGACTTCGACGCGGACGGCGGCGCGGCGTCGCATTACTGCCTCATCTATCGCCCACCGCAAGGACCGGCCTTCTGCTTCGAGCCCATCACCCAACCCATCGACGCCTTCCACTTGCCGGGGCGCCCGGGTCTGCGCGTCCTGGGTTCCGGCGAGACCTTGGTGATGCGCGTGGGCTGGCGCTTTGCTGCGCTGGCCCGAGGCTGATCCGTTCTTCAGGGCCGTCTCGCACGGGGCTCCAACCTCACGGTCCCGTGCGAATGAAACTTCTAATTGAATTTTCAATTCAACAGTTAGTGCATTTCCCATGCCATCGAAATTTAGTTTCAGGGCATGGACAACAAGCTCGAATTCGCCCGGCGCCTGCGCGAGGCCATGGCGGCGGCGGGGCTGGATCCCCGGCCCAGCGTGCTGTTGAACTTGTTCAACAGCCGCTACTGGGGACGCTCGGTCACCTTTCAGGCGGTGTCGCGCTGGTTGAAGGGCGAGGCGATTCCCGCCCAGGACAAGTTGGTGGTGCTGGCCGAACTGCTGCGGGTCGAGCCCAGCGTCCTGCGCTTCGGAGTTCAATCACAAACGCGCTTGCAAGCCCGTGAACGGCGCTGGGAAGAGGGCGTGGGTTACACGGAGCGCGAGACCTTCGAGGCCTTTCTGAACCTGCCGCCCCCGCAACGCAAGCTGGTGGGCGACCTCATCCGATCTTTCGCGGCTTTGACCGGCAAGGGCGGGGAGCCGGGGAAGCGCTAGGGCCTGTTCACTGACGCGCCGTGCGCACGTTCGGCGGCAAGGTCTGCGGGTGGCTGCTGCGCCAGGGGTTGATGTCCAGGCCACCGCGGCGCGTGTAGCGCGCGTAGACCGTCAGCTTGGTCGGCTTGCAGCGCCGCATCACGTCCATGTAGATGCGTTCCACGCATTGCTCGTGGAATTCGTTGTGCTGGCGGAAGCTCACCAGGTACTGCAGCAGGCCGGCCTGGTCGATCTGCGGGCCGCTGTAGCTGATCTGCACGCTGCCCCAGTCGGGTTGACCGGTCACCAGGCAGTTGCTCTTGAGCAGGCTGCTGGTCAGCGTTTCCGTCACCGGTTGCTCGTCGAAGGCCGCGCTCAGCAGCTCCGGCGCGGGTTGGTACTGCGTGCACTCCACGTCCAGACGGTCGAGGCTCAGGCCATCGAGTTCGTGAATGGGCTCCTGGTCGAACTGCTCGGGCGTGAGCAGGCGCAGGCCCACGAAGCCGGACTTGCCCGAGCCACGCCAGACGGCCTCGCTCAAATCCACGCGCAGTCGGACCTTCACCTCGTCCACGTCGGCGAACTGGGTGTTGTTGAAACTGTTGAGGTAGAGCTTGAAAGATTTGCTCTCGACGATGTTGGGCGTCTCGCAAGGCACGGTGATGTGCGCGATGGCCACCTGTGGCTTGCCGCGCGCGTTGAGCCAGCTCAGTTCATAAGCCGTCCAGAGGTCGGCGCCCAGGAAAGGCAGGGTGCTTCCTTTCTTCAGCTGGGGGATACCAATTTCTTCGCGCTTGGTCGCGCGCGGCAGCGGGAAAAGCAGGCCAGGGTCATACTGGTCCTTGTAGGCCGAGGTCTTGCCGAGCTGGGAGTCCTCGGGCTTGGGGGCGGATGGGGTCATGGCCATGAGGATCAGTCCTGGACGCGGCGGCGGAACACCAGGCGGTCCGGCTCGGACGCTGCCGCGTCGAAGGTGTAGCCGTCCACCTTGAACTTCTCGAGTTGCTTGGGCGTGGTGACGCGCTTGCTGGCGGCATAACGGGCCATCAGGCCACGCGCGCGCTTGGCGTTGAAGCTGATCACCTTGTAGGTGCCGCCTTTGTAGTCCTCGAACACGCACTCGATCACGCGGGCCTGCAGCACCTTGCGGTCCACGGACTTGAAGTACTCCTGTGAGGCCAGGTTGACGACGATGGGGTTCTTCTCCCCGGCGAGTCGCCCGTTCAGGTGCTCGGCGATCGTGCTGCCCCAGAACTGGTAGAGGTTCTTGCAGGCTTTGCCGTTCTTGTGAGTTGGCAGGGTCGTGCCCATTTCGAGGCGGTAAGGTTGCATCCAGTCCAAGGGACGCAACACACCGTAAAGGCCACTGAGGATGCAGACATGGTCTTGCATCCAATCCAGGGTTTCGGGTGGGAGGGTCTTCGCGTCCAGCCCTTCGTACACGTCGCCGTTGAAGGCCAGCACGGCCTGGCGCGAATTCTTCGCCGTGAACTTGGGCGACCAGGCCGCGTACCGGGCCACGTTCAGTTGAGACAGCGCATCGCTCAGGTCCATGAGGCTGGCGATCTCTTGGGGCGAGTAGCCGCGCAGGACTTGGATCAGCGCGGCGGCCTGTTGGGCGAACAGGGGCTGGCTGTGCGGCAACGCAGCGGCAACCGGGCTGTCGTAGTCCAGGGATTTGGCGGGGGAGAGGAGAAACAGCATGGGCGGATTATGCGGAGTGCTTGAAGCGCTTCATGGGGCTTCACGGCGCTTCACGGCGTTTCGGGCCGGGACGCGGACCGGAACGCCCAGTAGCGGCTGGCGAGAAAGGTCAGCACGGCCTGCACAACCAGGATGCCGGCCAGCAAGCCGTCGTAAGGCAGTTCAGTGCTGTGCAGCAGCGCCACGTAGACGATTTCGTTGAGCGCGAAATTGCTGGCCGAGATCAGGAAGAGGCGGCGTGCCGCCACGCCCCAGGGGGCTTGGGCGGCGCGGAAGGTCAGGAAGTGATGGCCGGCGAACGACACCATGAAGGCGATCAGCCATCCGGCCCCATTGGCCAGCGCCGGGGTCCAGGCGAACTGCGAGACCAGCAGCACCGTCACGCCCCAATGGGTGAGCGCGGCGCCCGTGCCCACGGCGACGAACAAGGATAACTGTCGGGCGAGTCGCGCGACTCGGATCAGGCGCGACATCAGCGTGGCCTTTTTCGGATCTCCCGGCCCCAGGCTTCCATGGCCTGCTGCTCGGCTTGCTCGTCGGGTGTCAGCATGGCCCGTGCCTGCTCGATCGTGCGGTAGGGGCCGGTCGCGTCAAATTGACGGATGGGGGACCAGGTGCCCTCGAACCAGCTCACCATCTCGTCGTTGAAGAACTCGGAGAAGGGCTCGGACTCATCGCGCAGCAAGGGCAGCCAGTGGTATTTGGGAATGAAAATGTAGACGTCGCCCCGCGCCATGCCGTCGTGGATGATCTGCTGGCGCACGGCGTTCTGCTCAGCGACCTGGTGGTAGGCGCGCAGCATCAGTCCGTAAGAGAGGGCAAAGACCAGTGCCAACGCGGCGGTGCAGGCATGCAGGCCCTGGCGCAGGCGGCTGGGAACGGTGCCGATCTCTTGCCGCTCCCACCAGAGCATCAGGGTACTGACGACCAGCAGCAGGTAGACCAGCGTGCCCGCGAGCGAGCGCTGCGGCAGCACAGGCGAGGCGACCATGATGGCCAGTGAAAAGACCGCAGCCAGCATGAAGAGCCAAGCCATGACCACTTGGGGCTTGGCCACCGCCGTCCTGAGGCGCTGGGCGATCAGCAGCAGCACCAGAGCGGCCAGCAGCACCAGCCCCAGATGGTGCAAGGCCAGGGGCGCGCGTTCCGTGAAGTGCAGCAAGAAGCGCTCATCCCAGCCCAGCTTGTTCCACTGGATGTAGATCTGTTGGCGGACCGCATTGCCCGGGGCCAGCAGCAAAGCCGCCGCGCCCAGCGAGAAAGCGAGACCCAAGGCCAGCAGCTTGGCGTGCCAGACCCGCCAGCGACCGCCGTCCCGCACGAAGAGCACATACAGCCCCACCAAGCCCATCAGCATCAGGCTGGACAGGCTGGTGTTTTCATTCGTGCAACCCGCGATCGGCGCGAGCATCAGGGTCAGTATGAAGCGTACGGGCCACCCCGCGCGGTCGGAGGGTAAGGATTTGGGTTCCAGCGCTTCGCGCAGGTACAGGCCCAGAAAAAGCAGGTGCAGCACATTCGTCCACACATAGTTGGCCGATCCAACGAGCCAGAAATTGATTTCACCCAATGCGGGGTTGCCCAGCCAGTAGAGCAGGAACAGCAAGGCGAAGGTCTGAACCGACTTCCATGGCCGCGAGCGCCGTGCGCGTTCAGAGGCAAGGGAGGTGCTCCGGTACAGTTCAAAGCGCGGCAGCCACCACAGCACACCGATCAGCGCGACGAAGGCCAAGGTGTTGACGGTGGCCGCCAGAGCGTGGCTGCGCGTGATCAGCACGGCGCTGGACAGGAAATCCGCCACCAGCCGGCCGCTCCAGTTCGTGTAATGCCTCCACGTCGCGGCCCAAGTAATGCCCTTGTGCGTGTAGGCGTAGTCGTCCGAGTGCATGGGCGTGAACAGCTGCAAGGGCAGCATCAGCGCGAAGCAGGCCAGCAGCGCCAACAGCATGGGCACCCAGGTCTTGCGGTCGTTCATCAGGCGGGCGGGCGGGGGCAGGGGGCTCATGGAAGCAGGTCGCTCAGACGTTGCACCTGCACACCGGCCGCGTGCAGTGCTTCGGTGTAAGCCGACGAGGTGAAATACCGATGCTCCACCACGCGTTGGGCGGCGATGAGGTCCGGTGGTCCGCTGTCCAGCACTCGGTTGGCCGGGTGGCACATGATCAGCATGCCCGGCTGCGCGGCCTTCAGCCACTGATCGAAGCAGGCGCCGTAGTCGGCGCGGTCAAAGCCGTAGACGCCGGCAAAGCCGTGGTTGCTGGCGTAGCCAAGTCGCAGCAGCTCGTTCGCCAGGGTGCTCCCGCCCAAGCGCTCCAGCACCTGGGCCTTGCCACGCCAGGCCCGGCTCGCGCGGACCGTGTTGCGTATCCAGGGCTGTGTCGCGCCCTGGCCGGACGAATTGCGTTGGGGGTAACGTTGCGCCACCACGTCCAACAGCAGGTCGCGCACGCCGCGAAACTGGTGCACATGTTGATGCCCGTCGATGAAATCCGGCGTCCGGCCCACGCCTTGCTCGAAGGCGTCGAGTTGCCGTTGCAGGGTGGTGGCAATCATCGTCCTCACCGTGGGGCGATTCAATTCGCCGACCAGACCACGCAGGATCCAGCCATTCAAGGACCCCGCGGCCGAGCCGCCAAAACCCTCCGTCAGGTTGAAATGCAGGCCAATGTCTGCTTGCCGATGGAGGTCCACCCCGGCTTGCATGCGCTCGCGCAGGGCCGGGGCGGCTTGCTCGCGCCAGGACGGTGCCGTGCTGAAACAGCTCGCTGCGCTCAGCGCTTTTTGATCCAGCAGATTCAGAATGCCCGCGCTGATGGCGGCGTTCTGCGCGTAGTCATCGGCGCAGACGGCGATCGGGATCATGGACCCCGGCCTTCTTTCGCGCCGCCTGGGCCGCTGGCGTTCGGGGACACAGGTCGATCGGCGTGAGCGGCCACGCCGCCATCCACGTCCCGGGCCAGCAAATACAGGGGCCGCCGCTTGACCTCGTCGTATACCTGGCTCAGGTATTGCCCGACAATTCCAATCGAAATCAGCTGGATGCCCGAGAAGAACATCAGCCCCGCTGCCAGCGTGGGCCAGCCACGCACATCGCTGCCCCAGATCAGGTGCTCCACGACGATGTAAAGGCCATAAAAGAACGCGATCAACGAGATCACCGCCCCAATCCCGCTCCAGATGCGCAGCGGCAACGTGGTGAATGCCATGACCCCATTGACCGCCAACTGCGCCAGACGGTGCAAGTTGAAGCTGGATTGGCCGGAGGCGCGCTCGGCGGGCGTGAAGGGCAGACCGATGCTGCGGTAGCCCACCCAGGCGTACAGGCCCTTCATGAAGCGGTTGCGCTCGGGCAGCTGGCGCAGTGCGTCGGCGACCTGGCGGTCGAGCAGGCGGAAGTCGCCCGCGTGGCGTGGCATGTGGATGGAGGAACTCAGTTCCATCAATCCGTAAAAGGCACCCACGCCCCAGCGTCGCAAAAGGCTTTCCTTCTCGCGGCTGGCCAGCACGCCGTACACCATGTCGTAGCCCTCGCGCCAGAGGCGGACCATTTCCGGCAGCAGGGCCAAGGGGTGCTGGTAGTCGGCGTCAATCAAGAGCACCGCGTCGCCCCGGGCATGTTCGATGCCTGCGGTCAGGGCCACTTCCTTGCCGAAGTTGCGCGCCAGCGAGAGGTAGCGCAGACCCGGCCGCGGCAGCAGGGACGCCATCACGCTCTCCGTGTTGTCCGTGCTGCCATCGTTCACGACGATGATTTCATAGGACTCGCACAGCGGTTTCAGGGCCTGGGCCAAGTCCTCGATGAACGCGGCCAGGTGGCCCGCCTCGTTGTAGGCGGGAACCACGCACGACAGGACGCTGCGTTCCGGGCGAGCGACCGGGAAAGCGAGAGAGGTGTTGGGGGCCTGCGCCATGCGCGAACCTGGTTGTTTCGAATTGGGGCGGGAGTGTAGCCGAAGGCCGCTGACCCACGCCCTGGTTCAGGGCTCGCCCTCGCCACGTGTCAAAGCGAGTGCCGCCAGCGCTTCCGCGTCCGTGCGGTACAGCCGGTGCGCGGGTTCTTGTGCCCGCCAGCCCGCGCGGGCCAAGGTTTGCTCCACGGGCAGCTTCATGCCGCTGATGTGCAGCACCACCTGCTGCTCTCGGAGATGCTGGGCGATCTTGAGGAAGGTCTCGGCGCCCGTCGCGTCCAAACGGTTGATGGATTGCGCGAACACGACCAAATGCCGGGTGTCGGGGTGCGCGGTCAGGTGCTCCACGATGGCCCGCTCGAACTCCGCCGCGCTGGCGAAATCCAGGGCAGCGTCCATGCGCAGGCCGACGGTGTGCGGGGCCAGCGGTGGCAGATGCCAGAGATGGCGGTCTCGCAGGCTGCCGTCAGGGTGCAGCCCCACCTCGATGATGCGCGGGTGCAGTCGCGTGTAGAGGAAGTGGCCCAGCGACAGCACGACCCCCGTCAACACGCCCCAGTAAAGCTGGGGCGCGGCCAGCAGGGTCACGGTGAACGTGAGCGCCGCGATCAAGGCCTCCGCCCGCGCCACCCGCCACAACCGGGCGAACTCACGGGGCTTGATGAGGCCGAGCACCGCGGTCACGACGATGGCCGCCAGCACGGACAGCGGCACGTGGTGCAGCACGGGGATGAAGAACAGCAAGGCCAGCAGCACCACCACCGCGCTGAACACGGTGGCCCAGCCGGTGCGCGCGCCCGCGTACAAATTGAGCGCGGAGCGCGAGAAGGAACTGCTGACCGGGAAGGCCCCCGAGAAGCCGGCGGCGATCTTGCCGAGGCCTTGGCCGATCAAATCTTGATCTTGGTTCCAGCGCGTGCCGCTGCGCTCGTGGTCCACCTTGGCGCTGGACGCGGTTTCCAGGAAGCTGATCAGGGTGATCACCAGCGTGGGCAGCACCAGCGTGCCCAACACGCTCCAGCCCGGCCAGCCGGGCAGGGCCAGCGAGGGCAGGCCGGCGGGCAGGGCGCCCACCACGGCGCCGCCTGAAGCCTCGTAAGCGCTCAGATAGGACAGGCCGGACGTCGCCAGCACGGCCACCAGCACCGCCGGAAAGCCGGGGCGCCAGCGCCGGGCCAGCAACAGCCAGGCCAGGGTGCCCGCGCCAAAGGCCAGGGCGCGCCCGTCGATCGCGGTGATGAGGTTCTGGGGTGTGGCAAGCCAGGGCAGCCAGTCGGAGGGGCCATCCGTTGCGGCGCCCACGCCCAGCAAGGCGCGCACTTGCGAACCAATGATCAGCAGCGCCGCAGCCTGGGTGAAAGCCGTGAGCACCGGCGCATTGACCACGTTGAGCAGCCAGCCAAAGCGCATGAAGCCCAGCAGCAATTGCAGCAGACCCGACAGCAGCGCCAACCACATTGCGAGCTGTACCCATTGCGCCGAACCTGGTTGCAAGCCAGGCACGGCGCCTGCCAGCCCGGCGCCGACCAGCAGGCCGGTCAGCGCCGTGGGGCCGACGGCCAGGCGTGTCGACGAGCTGAACAGCACAGCGAGGATGGCTGGCAGGATGGCGGCGTAGATGCCGGTCACGGGGGGCATGCCCGCCAGCGTGGCGTAGGCCACGCTCTGAGGAATCAGCATCAAGCCCACGGTCAATCCCGCCAAGGCCTCGCCGCGCAGCAGCACGCCGGTGGGGCGAGGCCAGTTCAGGAAGGGGAGCAGCGCAGGCAGGCGCGCGCGCCAGGGCGCGGAGGGGGAGGGCATGGCCGGGATTATTTCAAATGCTTCGCGGCAAGCGCCATGGCGAACCGGAGCGATCCGTCGCGGCCAGAGCTGGCCCGACGGAGGTTCAGAGGCCATGTCCTAAAATCAGGGGCTTTCAAGGATGCTTCTTCCGCGCGCAACATGGCCGTCCCGGTACGGATGACTGGCCTGCCCTGTCGCACCCTTTCCCCTTCTTGCCACGTTTCTCCGCTTCACGGCGTCTCCTACACCATGACCGAAGCCCTTCAGCAACCCGGCCTTGCCAGTCTGTCCAAGTCCTTTGAACCCGCCGCGCTGGAAGCGCACTGGGGCCCTGAGTGGGAAAAGCGCGGCTATGGCAAAGCGGGTGTCCGAGGTACGGGCGTGCCGCAGGCCAGTGCCCCGTCCTTCGCCATCCAGCTTCCGCCGCCCAACGTCACGGGCACGCTGCACATGGGTCATGCCTTCAACCAGACCATCATGGACTCGTTGACGCGCTACCACCGCATGCGGGGCCACAACACGCTGTGGGTGCCGGGCACCGACCACGCGGGCATCGCCACCCAGATCGTGGTGGAGCGCCAGCTGCAGGAGCAGAAACTCAGCCGCCACGACCTCGGGCGCAAGAACTTCGTCGCCAAGGTCTGGGAGTGGAAGGAAAAGTCGGGCAACACCATCACCACCCAGATGCGCCGTTTGGGCGACAGCGTGGACTGGGGGCATGAGTACTTCACGATGGACGAGAAGCTGTCCACCGTCGTGACCGAGACCTTCGTGCGCCTCTACGAGCAAGGCTTGATCTACCGCGGCAAACGCCTGGTGAACTGGGACCCGGTGCTGCAGTCGGCGGTGTCGGATCTGGAGGTGGAAAGCACCGAGGCCGAAGGCAAGATGCACTATGTGCTCTACCCCTTCGTCGACGGTCCGCAGACCATCAAGGGCATCGACGGCGCGGCGGACGAGGTGCGTCCCGGCATGGTGATCGCCACCACCCGGCCCGAGACCATGATGGCCGACGGCGCGCTGGCCGTTCATCCGGAGGACGAACGCTACAAGCACCTCGTCGGCAAGCGGGTGGTGCTGCCCTTGATGGACCGGACGATTCCGATCATCGCGGACGATTTCGTGGACCGCGCCTTCGGTTCCGGCTGCGTGAAGATCACCGGCGCACACGACTTCAACGACTACGCCTGTTCGCAGCGGCACAACTTGCCGCTGATCACCATCTTCACCCTGGACGCCAAGGTCAACGAGAACGGCCCCAAGGCCTATCAAGGTCTGGACCGTTTTGATGCGCGCAAGGCTGTGGTCAAGGATCTGCAGGAGCAAGGTTTTCTGCAAGACATCAAGGCGCACAAGCTGATGCTGCCGATCTGTGCGCGCACGGGGCAAGTCGTCGAGCCCATGCTCACGGATCAATGGTTCGTGGCCATGAGCAAAGTGAGCGACCAGGATTCGACCGGCAAGAGCATTGCCCAAAAAGCCATCGACGCCGTGGCCTCCGGCGAAGTCACGTTCGTGCCCGAGAACTGGGTCAATACCTACAACCAGTGGATGAACAACATCCAGGACTGGTGCATCAGCCGCCAGCTCTGGTGGGGCCACCAGATTCCGGCCTGGTACGACGAGGACGGCAAGGTCTACGTCGCGCGCAACGAGGCCGAGGCGCAGGCCCAGGCCGGCGCTGGCAAAAAGCTCACGCGCGACGAAGACGTGCTGGACACCTGGTACTCCTCCGCCCTCGTGCCCTTCAGCACCATGGGCTGGCCCGAGGCGCTGAACGACACCGCGCCGACCAAGGACTACGACCTCTACCTGCCCAGCACCGTGCTGGTCACGGGTTACGACATCATCTTCTTCTGGGTCGCCCGGATGATCATGATGACGACCCACTTCACCGGTCGTGTGCCCTTCAAGCATGTCTACATCCACGGCCTGGTGCGCGACGCGCAGGGCAAGAAGATGAGCAAGAGCGAAGGCAATGTGCTGGACCCGGTGGACCTGATTGACGGCATCGCGCTCGCCCCCTTGCTGGACAAGCGCACCACCGGCCTGCGCAAGCCGGAGACAGCGCCCCAGGTCCGCAAGAACACCGAGAAGGAGTTCCCCGAGGGCATTCCGGCCTACGGCGCGGATGCGCTGCGCTTTACTTTCGCCGCCCTGGCCTCGCTGGGCCGCAGCATCAACTTCGACAGCAAGCGCTGCGAGGGCTACCGCAACTTCTGCAACAAGCTCTGGAACGCCACCCGCTTCGTGCTGATGAACTGCGAAGGCCATGACTGTGGCCTGAAGGAGCACACGAAGGAACAATGCCAGCCCGGCGGTGAGTTCGCGGGCTACATGCACTTCAGCCCGGCCGACCGCTGGATCGTTTCCGAACTGCAGAAGACGGAGGCCGCTGTTGCGCAAGGCTTCGCCGAGTACCGCCTAGACAACGTGGCCAACGCCATCTACGACTTCGTCTGGAACGAGTTCTGCGACTGGTACTTGGAAATCGCCAAGGTGCAGATCCAGACGGGCAATGAAGCGCAGCAACGCGCGACGCGCCGCACCCTGATCCGCACCCTGGAAACCATCCTGCGCCTGGCCCACCCCATCATTCCCTTCATCACCGAGGAGCTGTGGCAGAAGGTGGCGCCCGTGGCGGGCCGCTGGCCAGCCACTTCCGATGCAGCGGGTCGAGCGGGTGCTTCGGTCAGCGTGGCTGACTATCCGGTCAGCCAGCCCGAGCGCATCGACGAGAAGGCCGTGGCCGAGGTGGCGCGCCTCAAGCAGTTCATTGATGCTTGCCGCAACCTGCGCGGCGAGATGAACGTCTCGCCCTCGACCCGGTTGCCGCTTTACGCCTTGTCCGCCAAAGCGACCGACGCCGAATTCTTGCGGCAGTGGGCGCCTGTGCTGCAGTCCTTGGCCAAATTGAGCGAGGTGCGTGTCTTCACCGTCGAAGCCGAATGGGCTGCCGCCGCCCAAGCCGCGCCGGTGGCCGTCGTGGGCGAGGCCCGCCTGTGCCTGCACATGGAGATCGACGTCGCCGCCGAGAAGGTTCGCTTGGGCAAGGAAGCCGCGCGTTTGCAGGGCGAAATCACCAAGGCCACGGCCAAGCTGGGCAACGAGGCCTTCGTGGCCAAGGCTCCGCCCGCAGTGATCGAGCAGGAGAAGAAGCGCGTCGCGGATTTCACGGCCACGTTGTCCAAGGTCCAGGCCCAGTTGGGGCAGCTGGAAAAAGCCGTGTCATGAAACGCTGGCATGCTGGCGCCATCAAATTTGAAGTTGGGTATCCCTGAAGGAGTGAATAACGCATGAGCAATGTAATCAAGACGGCCGTGTTTCCCGTGGCCGGCCTGGGCACCCGTTTTCTGCCCGCCACCAAGGCCAGCCCCAAGGAGATGCTGCCGGTGGTGGACAAGCCCTTGATTCAATACGCGGTGGAAGAGGCTTATGCCGCGGGCATCCGTCACATGGTCTTCGTGACGGGCCGCAACAAGCGCGCGATCGAGGACCACTTCGACACCGCCTATGAACTTGAGAACGAGCTGGAGCACGCGGGCAAGCATGCGCTGCTGAATGTCGTGAAAGCCATGGCGCCGGACGACATGCTCTGTTCCTACGTTCGTCAGCCGCGCGCCTTGGGTTTGGGGCACGCCGTGCTGTGTGCCGAGCACCTGACCGAAGGCGCACCCTTCGCCGTGCTGCTGGCCGACGATTTGATGATCGGCCCGGACGAAGGCCCTTTGAAGGGGCAGCCGGTGCTGGCGCAGATGGCCGACATCTTCCGACGCCAGGGGCGCAGCGTGTTGGCCGTGCAGGAAGTACCGCAAGACCAAGTCAAGCGCTACGGCATCGTCGCAGGAACGCAGGCCGGTGATCGGCTGCTGCAGATCGAGCGCATGGTCGAAAAACCCGCGCCCGAGAAGGCGCCGTCCCGCCTGGCGGTGTCGGGGCGTTACATCCTCACGCCCGCGGTGTTCAACCAGATTCGCCAACAGCCGCGTGGAACGGGTGGCGAAATCCAGCTGACGGACGGTATCGCAGGTCTGTTGGCGAGTGAGAGCGTGTACGCCTACACCTACGCGGGTAAGCGCTACGACTGTGGCAGCAAGGAAGGTTTTTTGCAGGCCACGGTGGAGTTGGCCTTGGCGCACCCGGAAGTCGGCGCGAGCTTCCGCGAGTATTTGAAGACCTTGGCTGTTTGATGCCGGTTTCCAGGGGACGGCTGTGGCCGTGCCCTGGTCTTGGTTCTGGCCGTGGTCTCAGCCTTGGTTGTGGCCTCGGCTTCGCGAGTTGGGGGAACGCCGCCCGCCTCATATGATTTGCTGCGCAAATCTAAATCGGCAGTCGGCGTTCCCCCAACTCGCTTGAATTTGCACGGTTGGCGCGCGCCGCAGAAATAGGGGGCGCGAAAGCGCGTGGCGTCTGTTGAGGTTTGTCGCGAGCCTACAAGCACGAGGGCGCCCGAGGCAGGGGAACCCGACGATTTGGATTTGCGCAGCAAATCGTATGAGGAGCGGTCTCCTGCCTCGGGTGCCCTCGTGCGTCCGAGCTCCAGCCTCCGTATTGGCGTTGCCGTCCCCGACGGCTGTAGCCTGTGCTGGACAGTGAGTGAAAACTCAGCGTCGCTTCAACACGTGGATGAAGTCCGTCCCCTCGCTGCTCTGCTCCAGCAACTCATTGCCGGTCTGCTTGGCGAAAGCCGCGAAGTCACGCTTGGAGCCAGGGTCGGTCGACACCACGCGCAGCACCTGACCGCTCGTCATCTCCGACAGGGCTTTCTTGGCTTTCAGGATGGGCAGGGGGCAGTTCAGCCCCCGCGTGTCCAGTTCACGGTCGATCTGCATTGGAGGGTCTACCGTCCGATCAGGTGACCACCGTGGAACTGCCGCGCGAGTCGACGTGCAAGATGTGGCCCGTCGGGTCGAGCGTGAAGGCGCCCGCGTCATAGGGCTTCTGCAGCCTGCGCGAGCGCTTGCCGAAGATCAGGGCCACCGAACCCTCCACGCACTGGGAGACTTCGACGCGGGCGTCCTGGAACATGGCCAACTGCTCTTCCAGTTTGTTCTTTTCCTTCAGCAACTTGGCCCAAGCCTGCAGCGCTTGCTGCAGTGCGGCCTGCGCGCGCGGCAAGACGTTGTTCTTGTCGCCATTGGCTCGGAGGTGCTGCACGGCCTTTTTCAGATTCTCCTGTTCGGCTTCCATCTTCGCGATCTCGGCCTGGACTTCCAGCAGCTTGGCTTCGAGGATGGGGTTCACGCCCACCTGCACGGTCGTCAGGCCGCTGGCGTCGTCCGCCCCGATCTGTGGGGCGCGTACCAACATCATGCTGCGCGTGGTGCCGCCGACGATGCGCCCGCGCTTTTGTGCCTTGACGCCAACGATCACTTGGTTGAGCGCCTGCAACTCGCTTTGCAGCACCATGTCGTCGATCGAGATGACCGTGCCCGCCGAGATTTCGGAGTTCTCGACAAACTTGGCCGACACCGCGCCTTCGGCCTTCACCTTGGCGTGAGCGATGATGCCGCGGCCGATCTGGATGTCGCCACCCGCCTCGAGCTCGGCGCCCTCGACCGTGCCGCCGACGACGATGTTGCCGGTCACCTTGACCTTCATATTGGCCAGCACGTCGCCCTTGATTTGGATGCTGCCATCAAAACTGACGTTGCCGCTGTCCATGTCCACCGAGTCCATGGAGAGCAAATCCTCGACCAGCATGCCGTTTTCCACCTGCACCGGCTGGCCCTTGATGTCGGCTTCCAGCACATTGAAGTCACCGGGGGAATAACGCACGCCCTTGAGCACGTTGGCGAATGGCGTGTCGATGCCTGGCGTGGGCTGCACGGCATTGCCGCGCACGTCCCGTCCCGGCACACCCTGGGTCGCCGGGATGCGGCGCATCAGGGGCGTGCCCGGCTGCACGAAGGGGATGTCGCCCAGCTCGCGAAAGTCGATCAGGCCGTCCTCGTTCACCTGCGGCACGCGCACCGCGACGGTCTTGATCAGCAGCTTGAATTCGGCGTCGGCGCCATCCACGGGCGGCTTCTGGAAGGCCACTTCGATCTTGGTCGGCATCACGGCTTTGCAGGCCACCAGCACGGCCTTTTCATCGATGCCGAACACGACCCCGGCCTGCTGCAAGGCGCGTGCCACGTCGGCGCGCTGCAGCGATTTGCCGCCACGCGCTGGCGCCACCTGCAGCCAGGCGACCGAACTGTCCGCCGCTACGCCCACCATGACCGAGGCATCGCGCTTTTCGGCGATGGGGACCTCGAACCCCTCGGGAGAGCCTTCCCAGCGTTCGACCAGCACGCCGATGCCATCGTCCAGGATCATCCAAGCACCATAACCGGCTTGGTCCAGCAGGTTGCGCACGGTGCCGCCTGTCAGCGGGGTGCGGCTCTCGGCGGGGCTGACCTGCGCGACCACGCGCACGCCTTGCTCCGACAGGACCAAGCTGTCGATGCCTTGGGGTTGGCTTGCCTCTTCTTCCGACATGGGGATATTTCTCCTTTTTGTTGTCAGCGTGGCGTCTGTCCGTCAGCAGGCGTGAACGTACGGCTGCAGGCAGGTAGTGTAGGGCCTCTTGCCGGACGCGCTGTGGCGAGGTTCCCCTGAGGCATCTCAGGGGCTGCCCCGGTGGTGAGCACGTCGCTGGGGGTGCGAAAGTCTCCCCCGGCTTTAAGTGACCCCGAAACTTGCAGACCTGGCCTCAGGCCGGGAAAACGCCGGTGGACAGGTAACGGTCACCCCGGTCGCAGACGATGAAGGCAATGGTGGCGTTGCGTACCTGCTGGGCGACCTGCTGCGCCGCCCAAAGGGCACCGGCAGCCGAGATGCCAGCGAAAATGCCTTCTTCCCGCGCCAGGCGGCGGCACATGTCTTCCGCCTCGTCCTGTCCCACGTAAATCAGTTCATCGACCAAGCTGGCGTCGTAGATCTTGGGCAGGTACTCCTGCGGCCACTTGCGGATGCCCGGGATGCGCGCGCCTTCGGCCGGTTGGGCCCCGACGATGCGGATGGCCGGGTTTTTTTCCTTCAGGAAACGCGCCACGCCGGTGATGGTGCCGGTGGTCCCCATCGCGCTCACGAAATGGGTGATGCGTCCGCCGGTCTGTTCCCACAACTCGGGGCCGGTCGTTTCGTAATGGATACGGGGGTTGTCGGGGTTGGCGAACTGGTCCAGCACCCGGCCCTTGCCTTCGGCCACCATCTTGTCGGCCAGGTCACGGGCGTATTCCATGCCGCCCGCGCGGGGTGTGAGGATGAGTTCCGCGCCAAAAGCCTTCATGGTCTGGGCGCGCTCGATGGACAGGTCCTCCGGCATGATGAGCACCATTCGGTAGCCCTTGATGGCCGCCGCCATGGCCAAGGCGATGCCGGTATTGCCTGAAGTGGCTTCGATCAAAGTGTCGCCCGGCTTGATTTCGCCGCGCTCCTCCGCCCGCCGGATCATGGACAGCGCTGGGCGATCCTTCACCGAACCCGCCGGGTTGTTGCCCTCCAGCTTGCCGAGGACCACGTTGCCGCGCTGGGCATTGTCCGCCGCGCCGATGCGCTGCAAGGCGACCAAGGGAGTCTTGCCAATCGCGTCCTCGATGCTCGGGTAAACGGATTTCTGGGGCTTGGGTGCGTCATTCATAGGCCGCACTGTGCCATAATTCGCGCCTTCCTCCTCCGTGCCGGAGTGGTGAAATTGGTAGACGCAGGGGACTCAAAATCCCCCGCCGCAAGGCGTGCCGGTTCGATTCCGGCCTCCGGCACCACGCTTCAAGCCCGCTTTTCAAGCGGGCTTTTGCTTTTGTGCCTGCAGCCGGAATCGAACCGGCACGCCTTGCGTGGGCCGTATTGTTGAAGCGTACTGAAGTACGCGGGTTCGATCCGACCTCCGGCAACACGCTTCAAGCCCGCCTTCCAGGCGTGCTTTTGCTTTGTATCTCTGGCAAGGACTGAACCGGCACGCCTGGCGAGCGGTCGAATGTGAAGCGCGCTTTGCGCGCGTGTTCCCAGTTTCGGCCTTGGCAAAGCGCATCAAGCCCGTGGTCGGCGAGCCTGGTGCATCAAATCGTTGCCAGCGCCGCACAGGCTGCGGCACAGGTTGAGCGAATTTGCGTCAATTCGGACATGGATTCGACCGCCCGCTTCGCGCCAATACGCAACTGTTCGATCTGAGCGTTCAATGGCATCCAAACCTCGGCCTGTGAGATGACCGCCAGAGCCGCAGCTTCGGGACTTGTACCTGTCGCGGCGGCCTCCACCGCGACCAGCGGCCAGGCCGAGGCATTGGCGGGAGGGTTGTCGGACTTTAGGGCGGCGATGTACCCTCGAGATTGCTGTTCCTTGAGGATGTAAGTCGCTTCCTGCCCTGGCACGACCGTGATGTGGCGCGAGCGCGCCCTGCCAGCGGCTGTGTCGATCTGCGCATGTGCAGCGGCCACGGCACGTCTCAGCAAGGCGGCTTGTTGCTCGGACGTCAGCACTTTGTCGGTGACCATGAACTCCACCCGGTCCTGCAAGTGCGGTACCGGCCAGACAGGCTTGCAGGTCTGTGTGGTGGGGTCGAATGCCGGTGGCTCATAGCGGGCGCACCAGCCGCCCTCCGGTACCTGCACGGTGTGTGTAAGCGCAGTCACGCGCCGCACCTCCAGGCCTTGCGCGTTCAGTATGGACCAATTCATGCTGTGCGCTTCCACATCTTGACGACCAGGTACGGTGGCAAATTCGCATTGACCCCAGAGACGCCCGCGCTGTTGGTGCCGGTGATTCCGGTTGTACTTGCCGAAGTGGAACTGCTTATGGGGGCGCCGGCCCGCCCGCTTCCACTCGACACTCCGTTACTTAAGGCGAAATACCCGTATGCGTGGCTATGGCCTGGATCACTTATGGAGTGTGTATGCGCTACAACAACTGCGTCTGCGGTACCGCCAGTCTCGCCTAGAACATCAAAAACGCTGTTGCCGGTGTCCTGCCCGACGAGCACCCGACCTGCACCGATCGAGGTCCATGTCCCAAATCCGAGAAGCGTTGCTGGGCTCGTTCCTACATTCGCGTTGATGTAAACCGACCCGACGGGGTATGCCGCTTGCAACACCTGCAACACCGCGGAGCTTTGCAACTCGTTGACTTTCATCGCCATGTAATCCAGCGCGTCTTCCCATACCCCACCAGGACCGAGCTTTTCAAACTTGCGTGCCGACAGGTTCAGGCGCACGGCACCCTCGGGGAGGTTCTGTGGAGCGGTTGAGCCCGGGTCGAACATGCGCGCCTGGTCGACCATGCGGTCCCCCGTGCGGGCGAGTAGTTGAATTTCGTTTTCTTCAATGTCGAATGGGGCATGGTTTGCCATGACGGGGTCCTTTCAATGTCAATAACGTCGAATGACGGCGGTCACATCCGCCTCGACCAGCGCCTCAGCGCTGTTGAAGACGAACTCGTTGATATGGCTCAAGGTGGCCGGATCGCTGTCCACCTGAGGTGCCAGACGCTCACCGCCGTTGCCGGCGACACCCGGCGCAATCGACACAGTCGCCAGCAAGTCCGAAGGCAATGGCAGCGCGATGCCGGGTTGGGTGGCGCAGCGCACCAGGTAGGCAATGCGCTCAGGCACTTGCGCTGCGGTGCAGGACATGAGGGCAGGGCGGCACAGCCACAAGGTCGAATCCAGCGTGCCGCTCGACGCCGCTTGAGCGGCGCTGAAGGCCGCATGGGTCACGCTGGCGTCGGATCTGAACTCTTCAAGCACGTCCAACAACTCGCCCTGGTCGTCGTAGACCCCGCTGTACCCCGTATCCACGCCAACGTAGCCCGCCGGGTGAACATAAATTGCCACCAGGTACCAGGTATCGGGCAGAGGCAGGTTCAAGGTGGCCAGTGCGCCTGTGACGGGCGCGCCTGCCAGGGTCTGCAGACTGCCATCCGTCGCGCCTGCGATCTCGAACTGGCCTGCTGCCATGTCCTGTTTGACCCAGCAGGCATACAGCAGACCCGTGGTGCTCAGGGCCGCAGGCAAGCCATCCACGCGCAGGCCGGTCGAATGGCCGGCGTTCACGCAAGCCCACAGCGGTTCGGGTTGGCCACCAAAGGGTTCAGAAGGGCCACCATCGAGCACGATGGCGTTTTCAGTGTCTGCGCCGAGCAGGTTCCAGCCCCGAGGCGGCATGCTCATGGCGGGCTCCCACACGTTCCAATAGGTGGGAAGGCTGCTGCGCAGCGCATGGGCACCCCCTGGCACAGTGCGCCCAGTGAGCTGTTCCGTGCGAACCTTTACGAAGAGGTCCACCGAGATCGCGTCGTCCAGCAGTTTGAGGACCGTGGCATCGTTCGGCACGGACACGGCCAGCCGGATCTTCCAATAGCGGAAATTGTTCCGAACGTCGCTGATTTCCACCGGTTCGTCCGCGACGATCGGCGTCGATTGCTCGCCCACCAAGACCCCGCTCGTGAAATCGGAGTCCAACGCGGTGGTCAACGTGATGGTCGCCGCCCCGCCGCTACCGGACAGAAACTGAAGTTGGTACTGCGCGCGAATGATCATCGCTGGCAGTACTTGGCCTGCGTCCCACATTTGCTCGTAGTAGGCGACGAGGCCGTCGTGCGCGGGCTGTACCCAGCGCGCATAGCCGTCAGCCATCTTGTCGGCGCGGCTGGACCAGCCACGGGCGTCGAATACATCGGCGCGAGATCGCGATGGATCCACGGGCAAGAGCAGCGCCCCATTGGCGGGGATGAGGTAGGCCTTGCTTTTCACACCCGACCCATCCGCGACGTAGCGGCCGTGGCGAACAAAATCGGGCGGGGCCGCCACATTCAGCGTGATCGTCGTCACTGCGCCTTCGCGCCCGTCGGTGTCCACTGGAGCGATGCCATAGGTGTTCACGCCCGCATCTTGCTCCGCCAGGGTGATGCGGTGTGCATCCGAGCGCCAGCCCAGGGTGCCATTCTTGTAGATGCGGTAGTGGCTGATGGGCAATGCGCTGGCGGAGGCTGGTTCCCAACTCAAGGTGACCGTGTTGTCGATCGTGTAGCCGTCCAGGTCCAGCACACCACCAGGTGCGGTCTTGTTGATGTAGTAGTCGATCTCGCCACCGATATTGCCCAATTGGTCGGTCGCTTGGATCTGGAAATGACGCGTGCCGATCCAATCTGCGGCCAGGGTGATGCTGCTGGCCTTGGCCATCTTCACCTTGGGCAGGCCTTCCACCTCGTAGCTAACGAGGTAGCTGCCCAGTCCGAACTGGACACTCACGTCAGACCAATCCAGCGTGACCGTACTCCCTGAAATGCTGGTGGTCTGGAAAACATGCGTGACACTCGACGGCGCGGGGATGGGCGCGGATGTGAACGTGACTGCCAGTGCGGCACCCGCGCTGTAGTTGCCGCTGGTGTCAAACGCTTTGGCGTATAGCGCCATGGTGGAACCGGGCAATGGCGGCATCACCCGCGCTTGAGGACCTGGGCCGCGATAGACCTGGCCTGAGCTTCCCCAGTCGCTGTCGGTGGATCTGAGCTCGTAGCCCGCGATGTCAGGTTCCGAGGCCTCTGACAATGTGATAAGCAGTCGCTCCCCCTCCGGCACGGCTGTGTAGGAGAGCAGTGCTGCAGGAGGGACGCGCAAACCGCGCACGTCGTATTGAAAGGTATGAGTCGGCCCTTTGCGAGAGCCATGGAAAGGCCGCAGTTCCAACAGCCATGTCTCATCCAAGCTACCTCGCCAGCTTGCCAGTGTGGTGCGAGTGGTCGTCAACAACGCCATCGAGGTGCCCACGCCGCCGAACTCGCCGCTTTCCACCAAGGTACCCCACAGTTCAGCCTGATCGAATGGCCCCACCACGTCAAAACTCGCAGTCACTTCCGTGTAAAAGCTGCTGCCCTGGCGTTTGAGCTCTTCCGTCACAGTCACCGCCGAGATCACGGGCGCTCGAGGCACGAGGCTCTGGCTGGGGGGCGGGGAATACTCCGCGGTGCGGACAAAGGTCCAGAACTCATCCGGTTCAGGAACGACGGTCACGCGCGCCGAATCCCCGTCTTGGCCAGGTTCAATGCTCGTGATCCGGGCTTTGAGCCCCGGCGTGGATCGGAAATCGAAGATCCAGAGCGTGTCCCATGCAGGCGTGCCGCTGCCGGGCAGCGCTACGCCCGTGGGCCAGGGGCTGACGGGGCTCTCATCCGTGCCCAACTCTGACTTTAGCGTCAACCGGGTGGTTTCTCCTTCGAACGACTCGACCTCAAACACGCGGTACTGCATTTCCCCCGCCAGGCGCAGCCCAATGTAGCGGGCGGCCGAGCCATCCAGCCCTTCGCTGGGGACCGGGTTGTCCAATTCCAGCGTCACGTTGATACCGTCCGTCTCGGCCGAAACCAGTCGACCGCCATACCCCCATTGCGTCAAGTCATGGCTCAAGGCCACCAGGCTGCCCCGTTGATGGGTCAGGTACTCCCAGTCCATTTCGAAGCTGATGGACTTGCGTCCGTAAATGTCCTGGCCCTTGTAGAAACGAGCCAGTTCGGCGGCGTGTTCCTCGCGAGTGATGCCCTGCAACTGACGGCGCGCTGTCTGCTCGAAGACTTGATCCTTCGATTTCATCGGAACACCGACCTGACGCCAAGCCCAGCCAGCTTGGGCGTCGAAGTATTCCACCTGCAATTCGTCCGCCGTGCGGCGCAGGTCATAGCTCACAGCGAAGCTGCGCGCCTTCATCGACGCCATGTTGATGACACCCCGCACGGGTTGGTCCTTGCTGAACCAGGTCACGCCCCATTTGCCGTTGCTCATGCGGCCTACGCTGCCCATGCCACAAGAGGCAATCGTCTGCAGCAAGTCGTTCAGGCCCATGCTTTCTTGGACCACCATGTCGCACCGATAGTCGTTCAGCGCGCAGTGCGTCATGAACCCCTTGAGGCTGTCCATGTCGATGCGGTGATCGCTCAGGCCAGCGCCAGCCAACAACTTGCTGGTGTTGTCGTTGTTGTCGCGGCGTATGCCTCGCAAGAGTCGCAGGATTTGGGCGCCAGGGTTGCTGACGCCTGCCGCGCCGGGTTCACTCACGAGGGTCCAAGCGCCGCCACCTTCGACGCGGGCATCCCAAAATTCCAATGGCTGGCTGCGCGCGATCCAACTCACCTCGTCCAGTGCCCCATTCAACTGGCCACTGGCCCGAACCATGATTTGAGCGCGCGCTTGTCCAGCATAGTCCGCCGGATCCGGCAAATAGCTCTTGAGCTGTGTCCAATAGACCGTGTTGGATCCGTCGCTTGGGTTTCCGACATCCGGTGTGACCTTGCGCATCCGAACGTCGTATTGCCCCTTCTCGACGTTCCGGGTGAATGTCCGCCGCAGCGGGGTCGTGGATTTCGAGGAGAGTTCGATGTCTGTAGGGGTGTAGACGTAGGTGTAGCCAGGAACACTATTGGCATTGCCTTCTCTATCTCTTGTCGTGTGCCCTGCCACCACCACGTTGTAGGGTTCGGTCACATAGAACTTCTCCCATGTGGATGTTCCAACCCGACGATATTCGATCTCCAAATGCAAGACAGCGTTCCGAAAACTTCCTTGGCTGTTCTGCCTGTAGAGGGTGGCTTCGATGTCGACATCGATGCGCGTGCAGCCGTCGCTGGTCGTGCGTGTGGTCCATCCGTTGGCGTGCTCAATCAAGGAGCCCGCCACAGTTTCCACGTCGGTCATATCGGAAATCTGTCCCGTGTTGCCGCTCCAGAAACCGTTCTTCAGCACGGTCACGTCCTGGTAGAAGTCGATGGAGGTATCGCCGATCTTGATGTCTGACACGCTGCCGCAGTGGATGCCTGCGTCCAGCATGATGGATTGGTACTGATCGGGTCCTTGAAACCAGGTCCAGGGCTCGTTCGCAAAATCCGGGACCATCTTGGTTTCGCCCAGGACCAGCGCCACCTGCTTGTAGGGCCGGGCTCGGTTTCGACCACCTTGCAAGGAGTAGGTGGGGTTGATGCTGGGATCGCTAGCCCTGGGGATCGGCGGTGGCAGGTACTTGTTGATCAGCGCCATGCCAACGTACTGAACAGCTACCGCCGCATATGCACCGTACGTGCCGACATATGGAGCCGCGGCACCACTGGTTAGCCAGATCGCAACGATGGCCACAGCGATCATCGCGATATTGCGCGCATTTCCGCCTTTGATCGCAGGGGCAATTTCCACGATCTGCCCGGGTTTTGGTCGCACTCGCACCCACAGCGTTTGTGGAACGTTCACGCCCCCAACGCTGACATGCCAATGGCCAAGGTGCGATCTGCTCAGGTCCAAGCCCTCCGCATCCAGCAACTCAGCCAGGGTCTGTCCGGCGGGCGCGTAGCTGACACGCATGGCCTCGAACGGCCGAAGTGCCGTGCTCAAGACGAGTGAAGATGATTGCGGGGTCACATCCATGTGCGGTACTCCTCTACCGTCAATCCCAAAGCGGCGAGCTCGGGCAGGGGTTGCAGCAAGACGCCCAGCGCCGTGCTGTGGGCGTGCAGCACCCAGGGTTGGCCAGAAGCGTCATGGAACAAGGTGCCAATGTGCCAACTTCCGTCGAGGGCACGCATCAGCACCGCGCAGCCAGTCTCGGCTTGCTCTCCAGCCGCGAGGTTCAAGCGTGTAGAAACCGCATCGCGCTGCGTCACGACGGCCTTGTCTTGCTCCGCGCGTCGGCGCGGGTGGCAGGGCAGGGTGACACGCCGACCAAACAATTCCAGTTGGACGTCGATGGCCAGATCAGCGCAGTCGTAGCGCCCTGGGACATAGCTTCGTGTGGTGTAGCGGGCCGCTTGGGCCAGCGTGGGCCGCGTGCTCATTCCGCAGTTCCCTTGAAGAGACCGGGGCGAGTGGTCGGATCAATGCGGATCAGAACGGCCGGGCGGCGCATCAGATCATCGTCGCCCAAGGTAAAGCTCAGCATCGGTGCGCTGGCATCCGCTTTGCTGATGCCCGTGGACCATTCCCACTGCACAATCTCTGGGGCATCGCGACGCACGAATTTCATGACGCACTCCAGCGCGATGCCTGGCGCTAGCCCGTCCAGCAGCGGAATCATGTCGCGTCCGATGTTGTCCACTTGCAGCGTGGCGCGCGCGGCTTCACCCTCGACGTTTTGAGGTGGCGTGATGCGCATCGGCAGGCCAATATAGGTGTGGCCGTCGATGGTCCAGTTGCGTGTGTCCTGCGCCAGGCGCACCGGGTCGTTGCCACCGATCACGTCGATTTCAACCAGCCAGAGCTGTCCTACTGGGTCGCTGACCGCTTGCAGGTTGCGAATGCTGGGGCTGTCCATCACGCGCCGCTCCAGGTCGAGCGCATGAGTTCCAGCTTGACCGTTCTCGTCGCGTAGGCCAACGTATTGCTCTCGAACTTCAGCGCCCCGATCTCGCCCTGTGCAAAGTGCGCTTGACGAACTGTGCCCGTGCGTGGGTCAGTGAAGTCGAACCAGTCTGCGCCGGAGTTGATCTCCTGGTCGAACCAGTCTTCGAACTCCGTTTGCTGCGCGATGGTGTTGAAGTAGAGGGTCAGCTCCAGGCTGTCACGCGCGTCGCTGGCAATCCGTCGACTGCGTGGTCGCCCGCGCTCTAGCTCAGAGGTCTGCACCACGTTACCAGGCGTGAGCGTCATCTCGCGCCAGCCGATCTGAACCCAAGTAGGGAAAGTAGCCATGTCTTCCATCTCTCAGTCAAAAGTGGGACGGTGGCTGCCGCTGTTCCACACGTTGATTAAGTCTTCGAACTCCAGCGAATCCGGGACCGAAACGGGTTCGTTCGCATCCAATTGAACGGAAGAATCCTCTTCGTCCTCTTCGTCCTCTTCGTCCTCTTCGTCGAGTTCTCTCGGACCTAGGGCTTGAGACATTGGCTCCGCGATGGTCTTTTTCGGCAGCACATCAAAGTCCTGAGCTTCGCGTTCAGCCTGGCTTGGACGGGTGTTAGTGTTGGTGTGGGTATCGGGATTGCTGTCGGTCATGCTGCGCTCCATCGGTATAAATCCGCTGGATGCGACTGTGCCGGCGACCGTCAGAACGAGTAAGGCCAGCATGTGCTGGCTCAGTGGCCAGTACTTCTTTAGGAAACCTGCATCCCTACGAAGGTTGCGCCTTGATCGGCGCCGTGGTGCTGCCCCAGGACGTGGCGCGCGCTGCCTACGGGTTGGCCACCGAGGCCCTCAAGCAGACGGGGCCGTTGATCGATCTGGAAGGTGGGTTTCTTCTTGGGGGCTTGAGATCGCGGTGGCACGACTGCCCGACTGCTCCGTTGTCGGGATCGGGGCGACCAATTCGGACCATCGTGTTGACACATTAGGACGGTTATCCTACATTCTGGCGAGCATAGGACATTTGTCCTAATCAAGCCATGACCAAACGCGACCATATCGTCCAGGCAGCCGACGCGCTGTTCTACGAGCGCGGCTTCGAGCACACGTCCTTCGCGGACATCGCCGACGCCGTGCAGATGTCGCGTGGCAACTTCTACTACCACTTCAAGACCAAGGACGAGATCCTGGACGCGGTCATCGCCCTGCGCCTGGACCGCACGCGCGCCATGCTCGCGCAGTGGGAGGCCGAGGTGGACAGCCCGCAGGAGCGTATCTGCCTCTTCGCCGAAATCCTGGTCCGCAATCAGGCCAAGATCATGAAGCACGGCTGCCCCGTGGGCACCTTGTGCATGGAGCTGGCGAAGCTGGAACATGCCGCGCAGGACGGGGCGAACGCCATCCTCGACCTGTTCCGCGAGTGGTTGCGCGGCCAGTTCGCGCGCATGGGGCGCCGCAAGGACGCGGACGCGCTGGCTCTGCACTTGCTGGTGCGCAGCCAGGGCGTGGCCACGCTGGCCCAGGCGTTGCGCGACCCGGCCTTTGTGCCGCAGGAAGTGGACCAGATGGTCGTCTGGGTTCGGTCCTGCGCGCCGCCTGCAGCGCGTGGCCGGTCTTGAGGCATTCAGAGGAGAAGTGCATGTTCGTCGTTGTTCTCGGTTTTTCCACCCAGCGGGCCCAGGCCGCTTTGCATCTGGCGGGGCACCAGGCTTGGCTGAAACAAGGCTTGGACGAGGGGGTGTTCCTGCTGGCCGGCAGCCTGCGGGACCGGGGAGGCGGTGCGCTGCTGGCGCATGGCCTCACGCGCGAGGCGCTGCAGGCGCGTGTGCAGCAAGACCCGTTTGTGGTGGCAGACGTGGTGCGCGCCGAGATCATGGAGATCACCCCGTCCCTCGCCGATGCGCGCTTGCGCTTTTTGCTGCCCGAGGCTTGAGATGGGCACCGTACCCGGCCCCGATGGACGGCCACGCTGCCGCTGGTGCGCGGCCGCGCCCGAGTTCTTCCACTACCACGACACCGAATGGGGCTTCCCGGTGGACGACGACCGGCGCCTGTTCGAGAAGATCTGCCTTGAGGGCTTCCAGTCCGGTCTGAGCTGGCGCACCATCCTGGCCAAGCGCGAGAACTTCCGGGCCGCCTTCGCGGGGTTTGACTTCCACCGCGTGGCGCGCTTCGGCGCGTCCGATGTCGAACGGCTCCTCGCCGACGAGGGCATCGTGCGCCATCGCGGCAAGATCGAGGCCACCCTCCACAACGCCCGCATGGCCGAGGAGATGGTTGCCCGAGAGGGCTCGCTGGCAGCCTACTTCTGGCGTCACGAACCCGATCCCACGCAGTTGCCGCCGCCGCAGACCCAATCCACCTCGGCTACGTCACTGGCTCTGTCCAAGGACCTCAAGCGGCGGGGCTGGAAGTTCGTCGGCCCCACCACGGTGTACGCCTTCATGCAGGCCATGGGCCTGGTCAACGACCATGCCAGCGATTGCGTGACCCGGGCCGCGGTGGCGCGGGCGCGCTTGGCGTTCAAGCGCCCGGTCTGAGTTGGGCGCCTGGTTCGGCCGCTGGGGGCGAGTCGTCGGCCATGCGGCAGAGTGAAACCAGATCAATCCGCGTCAGCGCGCGCGCCGGTAGTGCATGACGACCGCGCCGCAGCGCAGTGGCTTGGCCGTGACCAGCTCCAGCCCCCGTGTGCTGGTTAGCCCGCCCTGGTACAGCGTCGGGCCATGGCCGGCGATTCGGGGATGGACGAGGAATTGGTACTCGTCGATCAGGTCCAGCTGGTCCAGCGCCGTCGCCAGCTTGCCACTGCCGAGGAGCACGCCGGCCGGCGTCGCGTCCTTGAGCTTGCTCACCGCCGTGCGCAGATCCCCAGTGAGGTGATGGCTCTTGTTCCAGGGGAAGTGATTGCGCGTCGACGAGACCACGTACTTCGGCTTGGCCTCCAGCTTGACCGCCCACTCGCGCATCGCTGCCGGTGCTTCCGTGTCGCCCCGGGCCACCGCCGGCCAGTAGCTCTCCATCATCTCGTAGGTGACACGACCCCACAGCATTGCACCGCTCTCGTCCATGAGCTGGGTGAAAAAGGCGTGCGTCTCGTCGTCGGCAATGCCTTCCTGGTGGTCGACGCAGCCGTCCAGGGTGAGGTTGAGGCTGAAGGTCAGGAGGCCCATGGCGTTCTTCTTTCAAGACGCGTGATGAGGCTGAGTTGTGCTGAGGCTGTCACGTGGTTCCTGCTTTAGAACCTGAGCCTAGTCGCCCCCACCCCCGGAAACTCCACGCTGACGTCGTCGCCCTTTTGCGCATCCAGCAGCCCGCACCAAGTTCCGGTGCTGACCACCGTGCCCGCAGGGACGATGGCGCCGTGGCGGCTGAGGTGGCGCAGCCAATCGGGCAGTACCCAGATTGGGTCGCCCACGCCCAGGCTACCGCGGAAGGTGTGCGACTGAGTGCCGATGCGAACTAGGCATTCCTGTGCGTTCCAGTCGTGGGATTGGAAGGGCGCGTAGGGCCTGAAATCACCCAGCACCAGCGCGCCATGCACCTGCAGGTCGGCCAGCTTGAGCAGGGGCGGCACGGCGCGGCCGGCGGCCCAGCGGGTGTCCACGACTTCGATCGAGACGCACAGGGCGTCCACCAGGGCCGGGGCGTCTTCGGGCGTGAGGCGCTCAGCGCGTTCCGGCGTCACGGCCTGGCCCAGGCGCAGCGCGATCTCAGCCTCGACCCAGCGGTGGCGCAAAGGGATCGCCCCCAGCGCGCTGCCCGACGGCCGGACCCCGGCCACAGGCAGTGGCGCATGCCGCATCGGGTCGGAGCGGGTCGGCCCGCCGGATTTCCAGTACGGCGGCACGCCCGGCGGATGGCCGAGCGCGGCGTACAGCCGCTCTTGCAGCGCATAGGCCTGTTCCAGGTGGGTGATGGTCGTCAGGGCGCTTTGTTCGTCCACGACGGAGCCACTTCGGTGGGCATGCAGCAAGCTCTGAACGATGATTTCGTCGGTTTCGCCAAGGGCAAAAGGGACGGCGAAGGCAGGTTGGGGCTGAGGTATGGAGGACATGGCCCCATTGTCCTCGGACGGCGCAGTGGCCCGCAATTTGGCATTCGCCATTCGTTCGGCCGCGATGTCTCCGCGTTATTGCCGCTCTGCAGCGGGTCGGCGTTTCGGGCCCCGCTGTTTGAGTTGCTGAGTTGTCGCTCAGCCCAAGGTGGGCAGCAATTCGTCGAGTTGACCGAAGGTCTCGACCAGGGCCTCCGACGCACCCGTGCCGGCGGCGTCGAGCGCTTCTTTCGAGGGATGCAGCTCGTGCATGACGACCAGCGTCTTGCCATCCTTCTCCTCGAAGGTCACCGTGGTGATAGGGCCGTCCGGGCTTTCCTCGTTGGTCCAGACCAGGCGCGAGTTCGGCGTCACTTCCTGGTAGGTGCCGAAGAAGGCCGCTTCCGAGCCTTGGTAGCTGAACACCAGGCGGTACTGGCCGCCAACGCGCACATCCATGTTGCAGGAGAGCAGGGTCATGCCCATGGACTTCGGCACCCACCAGCGCTGGAACAATTCCGCTTGCGTCCAGGCCTGGAACACGAGGCGCGCTGGAGCGTTGAACATGCGCGTGACGACGACCTCACGCGCGGACTGGCGTTCCACCGTGGTGGGGTGCTTCCTGGGGCTGGGCTTACTTTCTTTGCTTGCGTCCATCGACTTGCTCCTTGTGTTTCAGTTCTTCGATGACGCCGTCCAGCGCGTCGAAGCGCGCGGCCCAGAGCTGGTGGTAGCGCGCGATCCAGGCCGCTTCTTCTTCCAGCCGGCGCAGACCGAGCTTGCAGGTCCGCACCCGCCCGACCTTTTCGGTGATGACGAAGCCCGCCTGTTCCAGCACGTCGACATGCTTCTTCATGCCCGTGAGGGTCAGGTGGAACTTGTCGGCCAAGTCTGTGATCGAGGCGTCCGACTGCCCGAGCTGTTCCAAAACGCCGCGGCGGGTGGCGTCGGAGAGCGCGGCGAACGATGCGTTGATGGAATTGGCTTGATACTGAACCATTTGGTGCAGTATCGTGGCGAATCGGATCCGGCGCAAGAGACCTAGGGTTTACACTGGCGTGACCTGGAAATGCTTGAACATTCAAGCAGTGCGTCCGTGCACCGCGGACGCCAAGGTGTTTTCCAGCTTGCCGAACTGGTCGTTTTTGCGGTCCATCGGCCCGACACACGATGTCGGGCTCTCTTGGCCGCACACCGCACCTACCCGGGCTGAGGCCAGTTTCCGCTGCTCCTTGTTGTTGTCGCCCCCTTCTTTCGTCATTTCTTCCATGTCTGCTTCTGCCACCCCCGCTGCGTCGGCACCCGCCAACACGCCGCGCCAAGTCGCCATTGCCTCCCTCGTGGGCACGGCCATCGAGTTCTACGATTACTACATCTACGCCGCCGCCGCGGTGCTGGTCTTCAACTCCCAGTTCTTCCCCAAGGGCAACGATTCGGTCGCCATGCTGGCCTCGCTGTCCACGCTGGCGCTGGCCTTCCTGGCGCGGCCCTTCGGCTCGGCGCTGTTCGGCCACTTTGGTGACAAGCTCGGCCGCAAGCAGACCCTGGTGGCTTCGCTGCTGACCATGGGCCTGTCGACGGTGGCCATCGGCCTGCTGCCGACCTACGACAGCATTGGCCTGTGGGCGCCGGTGCTGCTGTGCATCTTCCGCATCGGGCAGGGCATCGGCCTGGGCGGTGAATGGGGCGGTGCTGCGCTCGTCGCGACCGAGAACGCCCCCCAGGGCAAGCGCGGCTGGTTCGGCAGCTTCCCGCAGCTGGGCGCGCCCATCGGCCTGTTCGCGGCCAATGGTGTGTTCTTCCTGGTCACCGCCTGGCTGGGCGTGGAGGCCATGGTCGAGTGGGGCTGGCGCATTCCTTTCCTGCTGTCCATCGTGCTGGTGGGCGTGGGCCTTTACGTGCGCCTGAACCTGCATGAGAGCCGTGTGTTCCGCCAGGCCGAGGAAGCCGGCCGCAAGGTGCACGCGCCCGTGGGTGTGGTGTTCAGCAAACACGGCGTGGCGCTGCTGCAGGGCACGCTGATCATGACGACCACCTACGTGCTGTTTTACTTGATGACGGCCTTCGTGCAGGTCTATTCCAAGAGCGCTGTCGCCTTGTCTGCGGCTGGGCATGTGCTGGGCTTGGGCATACCGGCCAACACCTTCACGGGCATCTTGCTGGTCGGCGCCATCGTGTTCGGCATCTGCACCAGCCTGGGCGGTGTGCTCGCTGACCGTCTGGGGCGCCGCCGCTGGCTGACGCTGGTGACTCTGGCCATTGCGGCTTTCGGCCTGGCGATGCCTTACACCCTGGAGGGCGCCACGCCTGGGCCGCTGCTGGCCTTCGTCTGCGTCGGTTTCGTGCTGATGGGAGCCACCTTCGGTCCGATGGCTGCCTTGTTGCCCGAGTTGTTCCCGACCGAGGTGCGTTATTCCGGCGCTTCGCTGGCCTACAACCTGGCGTCCATCGTCGGCGCTTCCGTGCCGACCCTGGTGGCTTTGCAGATCAACGCCAGCCACGGCTTGTCCGGCGTGGGCCTGTACTTGGCGGCGAACTGCTTGCTGACGCTGGCGGCCCTCGCTGCCACCCGTGAAACACGGGATCTGGACCTGAGCCGGGTCTAAGCCGGGTCTGGCCCTCGCCTCGGTCAGGCCCGCGTAGCGCCCCTTCGCCGTTCCCGTCTCGGGCGGTGGATCACAGCCCCTGGGCCACCGTGGGGTAGCGCAGGCTCAGGCGCAGCTCCTGCTTCATGCGCCGGTTGTCCAACTGGCGCGACTCCCGCAGAAAGCTCATGCGCTCCGGTGTCAGGGCCTGCTCGGCCTGCGCGCGCGTGAGGCGCGGCGCGCGGGGTAGGCCGTAGCGCTGCGCCGCGAGGTCGAGGTAATCCCCCAGCTTCATGTGGCTGTCGTCGCTGACGTGGTAGACGCGTTGTGGTCGGCCACGCCAGAGGGCCGCAATGCAGGCGCGCGCCAAGTCATCGGCATGGATGTGGCTGGTGTAGACATCGCCTTCGGCCCGCAGCGTGGGCGTACCCGCCAGCAGGCGCTCGCGCGGGGTGCCGCCCGGGCGGTCTGGTGCGTAGATGCCGGGGATGCGCAGGATGCTCACCCGGCGCCGTGCGCTGCGCTGGCCCCAGTCGCGCAGCAATGCTTCCGCCGCCACGCGCCGCCGCGCCCGTGCCGTTATCGGGCGGGGGGTGCGGGTCTCGTCGATCAAGGCTCCCGCGCAGTCGCCGTACACGCCGCTGGTGGAGCCGTAGATCAGGGTGGTGCTTGTTCCCGCGCCGGACCCGGCCCGGCCGTGCGCCAGCGCCCGCAGCAGGGCGCGGGTGCGCGGGTCCCCTTCGCTCTGGCCGGGCGGTGGTGCCAGGTGCAGCACGTGCCGCGCCAGGCCAGCCAGGCGTCGCAGGCTGGTGGGGTCGTCCAGGTTGCCCACCAGCGGCGTGATACCGCGTGCGCGCAGCTCGGGGAAGCGCGCTGGGCTGGAGCTCAGGGCCAGCACGCGCACCCGGGTGGGCAGGGCGGCCACGGCCCGCAGGCCCACGTCGCCGCAGCCCACGATCAGCAGGCGGGTGCGCCTGAATCGCATGGGGCGGGCGGGTCGAACAGCGGGGCGGTGGGGCCGGGTGGTGGGCAGGCCGGCCAGGCGCCGGGGGGCTGGCAAAATCATGGGTTCAACGCAGTTTTCTTCTGGAACCGAGCAAGGATAAAGAGAGCATGACATACCAGGTCACGGTGCAGCCGAGCGGGCGCTGTTTTGGCGTGGAGCCGGGCGAGGCGATTTTGGCCGCCGGCATCCGGGCGGGCATCGGCCTGCCCTATGGCTGCCGTGATGGCGCCTGCGGTTCCTGCAAGAGCAAGAAAATTTCCGGCACGGTGGTGCATGGCGTTCATCAGGCCAAGGCTTTGAGCCCCGAGGAGGAAGCCGCGGGCATGGTGCTGACCTGCTGCGGCGTGCCGCACAGCGACGTGGTGCTCGAGTCGCGCCAGGTGGTGGAGGCCGGGGCCTTTCCCATCAAGAAGCTGCCCGTGCGCGTGAACACGTTGGAGCGACTCTCGCCCGACGTGATGCGCCTAGTGCTGCAACTGCCCGCGAACGACGGCTTCCAGTACCGTGCGGGCCAGTACGTGGATTTCCTGCTGCGCGACGGCTCGCGCCGCAGCTATTCCATGGCCACCGCGCCGCACACCCGTGCCGGTCAGCCGGACGCCACCCCGCCGGTCGGCGCCATGATGGAACTGCACATCCGCCACATGCCCGGCGGCAAGTTCACCGACCATGTGTTTGGCGCGATGAAGGAGAAAGAAATCCTGCGCGCCGAAGGCCCCTTCGGCAGCTTCTTCCTGCGCGAAGACAGCGACAAGCCCATCGTGCTGCTGGCCTCGGGTACGGGCTTCGCGCCCATCAAGGCCCTGATCGAGCAGATGCAGCACAAAGGCATCACCCGGCCGGCGACGCTTTACTGGGGTGGCCGCCGTCCGCAGGATTTCTACTTGAATGACTGGGTGCAGCAGAAGGTCGCGGAAATGCCGAACCTGAAATACGTGCCCGTGGCCTCCGACGCTCTGCCCGAAGACGGCTGGACGGGCCGCACCGGTTTCGTCCACGCCGCCGTGCTGCAGGACATCCCCAATCTGTCGGGCTATCAGGTTTACGCCTGCGGCGCGCCCATCGTGGTCGAATCCGCGCAGCGCGATTACGTGAAGGCAGGCCTGCCCGAGGAAGAGTTTTTCGCCGACAGCTTCACCAGCGAGGCGGACAAGCACGGCGCGTAGCGCCGTGCTTGCGGCGAAGACTCACTTTGCGAAGCAAAGTTAAGGTGCGAAAGCACCGTGTCGTAGCCACAAACACTACATTGCAGGGTCATATCCGCGTAGCGGATGTGAGCCGGAGCTACAAGCACGGCGCGTAGCGCCGTGCTTGCGGTGCAGGCTAACTTTAAGAATTACTTCAGGAGACACCATGCAACGCAGACACCTCTTGCTCGCTGGCACGGCCGCGGCTGCCGTGGCGGCCACATCCGCCACGCGCGCTCTCGCTCAGCAACAGCCCATCCGCCTGATCGTGCCCTATGCGCCCGGTGGTCCGCTGGACGTGACCGCGCGCGCCCTGGCCGAGCGCGTGCAGGCCAGCCTGGGCACGGTGATCGTGGACAACCGCCCGGGCGCGGGCGGCAACATCGGCGCGGACGCCGTGGCCAAGGCCACGCCCGATGGCCTGACCATCGGCCTGGCGGCAACGGCCACCCATGCCGTCAACCCGTGGTTGTTCAGCAAGATGCCTTTCGATGCCGCCAAGGACTTCGCGCCGATCACGCAAATCGCGCGCGTGCCCAATGTGCTGGTCATCAACGCGCAGACCGCGCAGCGCCTGGGCATCCAGGACCTGAAGAGCCTGATCGCCCATGCCCAGGCCCATCCGGACAAGTTGAACTACGGCAGTGGTGGCAATGGCAGCGCGGGCCATCTGGCGGGTGAGCTGTTCAAGTCCGGTGCGGGCATCTCCGTGCTGCATGTGCCTTACAACGGCGCCAATCCCGCGCAACTGGCCTTGGTGAGCGGGCAGGTGGATTTCAACTTCGACAACCTGGCCGCGGCGTCCGCCAACATCAAGTCAGGCAAGCTGCTCGCCTTGGCCGTCACGTCCGCGCGGCGCAGCGCCATGCTGCCCGAGGTTCCGGCCGTGGCCGAGGTGTTGCCGGGTTTTGCCATCGACACCTGGTGGGGGCTGGTCGCGCCCGCGGGCACGCCCAAGGATGTGATCGCGCGCTTGAACCGCGCCTTCGTGGAAGCGCTGAATGCGCCCGAAACCCGTCAGCGTTTCGCCGCCTTGATGGCCGAGCCCGTGCCCACCACGCCCGAGGCCTTTGGCGCGCTCATGCAGGGCGAGCTGGCGAAGTACCAGCAGGTGGTGAAGCTGAGCGGGGCGCGGGTGGATTGAGTTTGTGGGGAGCCGCGCCGAGCCTGCCGCCCGCGCGCTCATGCGGGGATGGCCTTCGGCTCCGCGCTTCAGCCGTGCCTGAAGCCGCTGCGGCATAACTCACTGCGCGCCCACCTAGTCAGGTGAGCGCTCCGTTCAAACACGATGCCGCAAATCAGAAGACGATGCGCCGCACTTGCGGCGCTGCGGCTTCAGGCCCATCTGAATCGCCATCCCCGAAATCGCACGCGGGCGGCAGGCCCGGCGCGGCGATTGCGTTGCTGTGACATGCATTGCGGGGCTTCACGGTTTGTTATGCGTGCGGGACTGCGCTATCGTTGTCTGAATTCTTCAAGCAAAACAAATACTTAGATTGCTGCAAGGAGAGACCAGGATGAATGTCCCTCCAAGTTATTCAGCACCTTTGCAGTCCATATCACTTTAGGCATCGCATTGGCATCGCTTGTTCGCTACTTCAGCCGCGAAGACTACGCCCAATCGCTCGTTGAGGAAGGCGCAGTTCTCCTTCGCTCGTTGTCATACTTCAGAGACTACGAGGACGCGGGTGTAAGGGCAGATCCTTACGAAGGAACGCTTGCCCATCGCCCAGACGATGGGCTCAAGGCGCAACTCGTCAAGGAACGCCAAACACTTGAGCTTCCTCATACGTTCGAGGCTCGGACCAAGGAAGACGACATCCTTGTCTATTGCCTCAGCACGGAACTAAGCCCCTACATAGGGCGCCGCTTCGAAGCCAAGGTGGCCGTTCTTATCAAGGATCGAGGCACCTTTCTCGCTCGAATCCGTCGCGCGCTAGCGTTGATCCCTCAGGCGGAACCTACGCAGCTCGTGCACGGAAACGTGAAGTATGTGAACCCACGCGATCCCCCAGGAGTGGACTGGGCACTCCCGGAGCGTATTGCGTTGCGCAAGCCAGACTCCTTTCAATGGCAGAAGGAGTACCGAATCGCTGTGCCAATGGGTGACGCTTTCGCCGTGCAGAACGTGCAGCTGAGCCTGACCCCGCCCGAAGGGAATCGCCCGCCGAAACGTGTGAACCACCCAAAGCACAGTCTTCGATTAGGTAGCCTTAGGTCAATATGCAGGATTCAGCGACTCTGAAGGAGATGCCTAACACCTCATATATGTACTCCCTCTCAACTGCAAGACGCTGATTGAGTGGTGACCCACGGGCAAGGCGCCTGCAGCCATATATCTGGCAGCTGCGGTGTCATGGTGCATGAGCAATTCAGCTAGCTCATTTTGGTCGACCATGCACGGAGTACCTCGGCCTCGCCATGTCAACCACCACCGCACCGGGCCTGCCGCCCGCGCGCGATTTCGGGGATGGCGCTTCAGATGGGCCTGAAGCCGCAGCGCCGCAAGTGCGGCGCATCGTCCTCTGTTTTGCGGCATTGTGTTTGAACGGAGCGTCCACCTGACAAGGTGGGCGCGCAGTGAGTTATGCCGCAGCGGCTTCAGGCACGGCTGAAGCGCGGAGCCGAAGGCCATCCCCGCATGAGCGCGTGGGCGGCAGGCTCGGTGCGGTGGTCCTGATCAAACGCCCCTTCCTTGCCCAGCCAGCAGCAGGTTCATCTGCAGCGCAGAACCCCAAACCTTCCAGTCAACAGCTGCACCCAGCGCATCAGGCGGGTGAGGTGAGTCGTACGTACCGGCACAGAACGAGGCAACACCTGCACCCGCGCCGCAGAGCGGGCCACAACCTCGATCCACCCACCACGCTCCACCCAGTGCACATCCTCCGCATGCAGCGTGACCCGGGTGTTGAACACCGTCTCACCCAGCCAAGCGGGCGGCGACAGCAACTGAACCTGGCCCTCCACCACCCGCACCCAAGCCCCCGCGTCCACAGCCATGCGCAAGGACTGACCCGGTTCCAGGGCCGTGTATTCGGTGAGCGCTGCATCCATGAAAGCACCTCGTGAAGTGAGTGGGGGAGGGCTTCATCGTAGAAATCCGGGCGCGCAAAAAACAGGCACAGCGCCCAGGGAAGCACAACGCAACAGACGCGCCAGCGACCATCTGTTATGGTCTACCTGCCTGGAATCTGCATCTGTTTTTGGCGCGCCGCGCGCGGGAAGATCGCTCGCAGACTCATCACCTCCTAAGCCATGCCCGAATCCATCGAATCCCGCCTGAGCGCCTTGGGCCTCGTGCTTCCCGCTGTCACCGCAACACGGGGCAGCTTCAAACCCTATGTGATGTTCGGCAACACCCTCCACCTCTCCGGCAAGGGCGCGCCGTTGCGAGAGGGCGTGCAGCACGTCCCCAAGGTCGGGGCCGAGGTCTCGGTCGCCGAAGCGCAGGCGCACGCGCGGGACATCGCGCTGTACCTGCTGGCCGTGACACGGCAGGCCCTGGGTGACCTCGAGCGCATCCAGCAAGTCGTCAAGGTCTTTGGCATGGTCAATGCCACGCCCGACTTCACGCAACACACGGAAGTCATCAATGGCTGCTCGGACCTGCTCGTGCAAGTGCTTGGCGCCCGGGGCGAGCACGCCCGCTCGGCCATCGGTGTTGGCACTTTGCCCAAGGGTTTCGCGGTCGAGATCGAGGCCATCATCGAGTTCACGTGACCCCGTGAATCACCCCTGAAGCCCAGCATGGACACGCCGCCGCTCTACCGCAAGCTCGCAGCGCATTACCTGGACGCGATCCGCGCGGGTTCGCTCCAGCCCGGCGACAAGCTGCCGTCGCTGCGCGGCTTGATGCGCATGCATGGCATCAGCCTGTCCACCGCGCTGCAACTTTGCCGCGCCATGGAAAGCGAGGGCTGGGTCGAGGCGCGTGACCGCTCGGGTTATTTCGTCAAGCGCCCGCGCCGCCTCGCGATCGCCGCGATGGAGGAGCCCGTCACGAATGTCGCGCCCGACCCCGCGCAGTACGTTGGCATCCATTCCAAAGTGTCAGACTTCGTCGCGCGCCGCCGCCAGGACGAAGTGCGCATCGATTTCTCCAGCGCGCGCGGCGCGCCCGAGCTGTACCCTGGCGAGGCCTTGCGCGCCATCATGATGCGGCTGCTGCGCCAGAAGCCCGCGTTGCTCACCACCGCCACCCCCTCGCGCAGCCTCAACCCGCTGCGGGAAGCGGCCGCGCGGCGGGGTCTGCGCACGGGCATGACGCTGGCACCCCAGGAGGTACTGACGACCAACGGCTGCATCGAGGCGCTCAACCTCGCGCTGCGCGCTGTCGCTCAGCCCGGCGATACCGTCGCTGTTGAGTCACCTACCTTCTACGGTCTGCTGCAAGTGCTGGAAAGCCTGGGCATGCGCGCGCTCGAAATACCCACAAGTCCGCAAACAGGCCTGTCGATCGAAGCCCTGGACATGGCGCTGGGCGCCTACGACAACATCAAGGCCGTCGTCACCGTGCCGCACCTGCAGAACCCGCTGGGCAGCGTGATGCCCGACGCGCACAAGGAGCGGCTGGTCGCCCTGTGCGAGCGCCATGGCATTCCCTTGATCGAGGACGACACCTACAGCGAACTGCTGGACGTGGACACGCCGCCGCGCGCGATCAAGTCCTGGGACCGCACGGGCAACGTCATCCACTGCGCCTCGCTGCACAAAATCCTCGCGCCCGGCATGCGCCTGGGATGGATCTCGGCGGGCCGCTGGCACAGCCGGGTGGAGATGCTCAAGTTCACCCAATCCCGCAGCAACGAAGAACTGTCGCAGTCGGCGGCGGGTGAGTACATGAACACGGGCGATTACGACCGGCACCTGCGTCGTCTGCGCGAACACCTGCGGCAGCAGGCCGAACAGACGGCCGACGCGATCGCGGCGCATTTTCCGGCGGGCACGCGGCTGAACTATCCGCCGGGGGGCTTGCAGCTGTGGGTGGAGTTGCCGGATCGGCTCTCGTCGATGACCGTCTTCGACCGGGCGCTGCGCGACAAAATCTTCGTGGCGCCCGGGGCGCTGTTCTCGAACTCCTCGCGTTTCGACCACTACCTGCGCATCAATTGCGGTTGGCCGATCACCGACACGATCCAGGCCGCGCTGCGTCGGCTGGGTGAAATCGTGGGGGAGTGTGCCTCGGTGTCGCGCAAGGCGGCGTGAAGAGGGAGAGGTTGGAGAGCGGATCGGGTTTGCCGATCGGGCGCGATTTCGGGGATGGCGATTCAGACGAGCATGAAGCCGCAGCGCCGCAAGTGCGGCGCATCGTCCTCTGATTTGCGGCATCGTGTTTGAACGGAGCGCTCACCTGACAAGGTGGGCGCGCAGTGAGTTATGCCGCAGCGGCTTCAGGCACGGCTGAAGCGCGGAGCCGAAGGCCATCCCCGCATGAGCGCGCGGGCGGCAAGCCCGAGCCGCTCGCGCGGGAGCCAGCTGTCAACCTTCGCCGAGGTAAGCGGCGCGCACCGCCGGATCGTGCAGCAACTGGTCGGCCGGGCCGGACAGGCTGATCAGGCCGCTTTCCATCACGTAGCCGCGGTCCGCGATGGACAGGGCGCGGCTGGCGTTCTGTTCGACCAGCAGCACCGTGACGCCTTGGCTGGAAACCTCGTTCACGACCTCGAAGATTTTGTCCACCATGATGGGGGACAGACCCATCGAGGGTTCGTCCAGCAGCAGCACCTGCGGGCGGCTCATCAGCGCGCGGCCCATGGCCAGCATCTGCTGTTCACCGCCCGAGAGCGTGCCAGCGAGCTGCTGGTGACGTTCCTTCAGACGCGGGAACAGGCCGTACATGCGCTCCATGTCCGCGCCGATGCGGTCCTTGTCGTCGTGCACGTAGGCGCCCATCATCAGGTTCTCGGCGATGGTCATGCGCGTGAAGATGCCGCGACCTTCGGGCACCATGGCCAGGCCTTGGCGCACCAGGTCCCAGGGGCCCTGACCGCGGATGCTCTTGCCCATGTAGCTGATCGTGCCGCCGCAGGGCAGGCCGCCGGTGATGGCCTTCATGGTGCTGGTCTTGCCCGCGCCGTTGGAGCCGATCAGGCTGACGAGTTCGCCGCGTCGCACTTCGAAATCCACACCCTTGACAGCCTGGATGCCGCCGTAAGCCACGGTCAGGCCGCTGACTTGCAGCAGTACTTCGTTTTGTTTCGTGTCGCTCATGATGTTTATGCGGCGGTGGCTTCGGCGGCCGTCTTGGCGCCGCCGTGGCCCAGATAGGCCTCGATCACTTTTCCATTCTTCTGCACTTCGGCGGGTGTGCCCTCGGCGATGCGGCGGCCATAGTCGAGCACGGTCACGCGGTTGCACAGGCCCATGACGAGCTTCACATCGTGTTCGATCAGCAGCACGGTCACGCCGTCCTTGCTGATGCGCTCGATCAAGGCGCGCAGTTCCACCTTCTCGGTGGCGTTCATCCCGGCGGCGGGTTCGTCCAGCGCCAGCAGCTTGGGCTCCGTGGCCAGGGCGCGGGCGATTTCGAGGCGGCGCTGGTCACCGTAGGACAGCGTGCGTGCCTTGTAGTCGGCGAACTGGCCGATGCCCACGTAGTCCAACAGCTCTTGCGCGCGCTTGGCGATCGCGGCTTCTTCCTGCTTGAAGGCCTTGGAGCGCAGGATGGCGCCCAGCAGGCCGGAGCGAGAGCGGATGTGTCGGCCGACCATCACGTTCTCCAGCGCGGTCATGTCGGCGAAGAGGCGGATGTTCTGGAAGGTGCGTGCAATGCCTGCCTTGGCCACGTCGTGCACCGCCGTGGGCTTGTAGGAGACGCCGCCCAGCACGAACTCGCCGCTGTCGGGCGTGTACAGCCCAGTGATGACGTTGAAGAAGGTTGTCTTGCCCGCGCCGTTGGGGCCAATCAGGCCATAGACCTGGCCGCGTTCGATCGACAGGCTGACGTCGTTCAGGGCTTGCAGGCCGCCAAAGCGCTTGGACACGCCGGTGACGAACAGCAGGGTTTCCTTGTTCTGGCTCATGCTGCGCTCTCCTGGGCCGATGCCGTCTTCTTGCCTTCCGATGTCTTGCGGGATTTGCCGTGTTCCGGCGAAGGCCACAGGCCGCGCGGACGCAACAGCATGATGATGATCATGGCCAGTGCGATCAGCAGCTGGCGCAGGATGGACGAATCGAGGCGACCGTCCGTCATGGCCTGCAGCGGACCCGCCACATAGCGCAGCATTTCAGGCAGGGACGCCAGCAGCACGGCGCCCAACACCACGCCGGGCAGGTGACCGATGCCGCCCAGCACCACCATGGCCACGATCATCACCGACTCCATCAGGCTGAATGATTCCGGTGAGATGAAGCCCTGGAAAGCCGCGAACATGGCGCCAGAGACACCCCCAAAGGTGGCGCCCATGGCGAAGGCCAGCAGCTTCATGTTGCGCGTGTTGATGCCCATGGCCTTGGCGGCGGTTTCATCCTCGCGGATGGCCATCCAAGCGCGGCCGATGCGCGACAGCTCCAGGCGATGGCAGATGATGACGCTCACCACCACCAGCACGAGGAAGAGGTAGTAGTACATCACCACCGGTGTGACGGTGTAACCAAAGAAGTCCCAGCGCTGGCCCAGGCTGAAACCGAAGAAGTGGATCGGATCAATCTGGCTGATGCCCTTGGGGCCGTTCGTGATGTTGTAAGGATGGTCCAGGTTGTTCATGAACACCCGGATGATTTCGCCGAAGCCCAGCGTCACGATGGCGAGGTAGTCGCCGCGTAGCTTGAGCGTGGGCGCGCCCAGCAGGATGCCGAAGATCCCCGCCAGCGCGGCTGCCATCGGGATGACCACCCACAGTGGCATGTGCACGCCATTCGGGAAGAGTGCCGCGAAGGTCGGGAAGTGGTCCGACAGGTGCGGTGAGGCCAGCAGGCCAAACATGTAGGCGCCGACCGCGAAGAAGGCGACGAAACCCAGGTCCAGCAGACCGGCGTAGCCGACCACGATGTTCAGGCCCAGGGCCAGCAGAACGAAAAGCAGCGCCATGTCGGCGATGCGCACCCAAGCGCTGCCGAAGCCTTGCAGCAGGATGGGCAGCACCAGCAAGCCCACGGCCGCGAGCAGGATGCCGATGAGGCGCTGCCGGTTGGTCATTTGAGAGAAATTCATAGGAGCGTTTCTTTGATCAGGCTCTTAAATCAAGCGGTGCGTCCGGCTCAGGCACGGTCCGCGACGCGTTCACCCAGCAGGCCGGACGGACGCAGCGTCAGCACGACGATGAGCACGGCGAAGGCGAAGATGTCCACGTAGTGGCTGCCCAGCACGCCTCCCGTGAAGTCACCGATGTAGCCCGCGCCGATGGATTCGATCAATCCGAGCAAGATGCCACCGACCACGGCACCCGCCAGGTTGCCGATGCCGCCCAGCACGGCGGCCGTGAAGGCCTTGATGCCGGGAATGAAACCCATGGCGTGCTGCACGGTGCCGTAATTGCTGGCCCACATCACCCCGGCCAGGGCCGCCAGCATGGCGCCGATGACGAAGGTCGCGGAGATCACGCGGTTGGGCTGCACGCCCATCAGCGCGGCCACGCGCTGGTTCTCGGCGGTCGCGCGCATCGCGCGACCCAGCTTGGTGCCGTGCACCAGCCACACCAGACCGGCCAAGGTCAGCGCCGTCACGACGAGGATCATGATCTGCGTGGGCGTGATGCTGGCGCCACCGAGCGAGATCGGCTCGCTGGGCAGCAGCGTCGGGTAGGACTTGTAGTTCGGCTTCCAGATGATCATGGCCAGCGTCTGCAGCAAGATGGACATGCCGATGGCCGTGATCAGCGGCGCCAGGCGCGGGCTGTTGCGCAGAGGCCGGTAAGCCACGCGCTCAATGGTGTAGTTGAGGACGGCGGCGACCAGGCAGGCGACGACCAGCGCCACCAGCAGCACCAACCAGGGCGGCAGCAGGGGCTGAATGAAGCCGATGACCGTCCAGCTCACGAGTGCGCCCACCATCAGCACTTCCCCGTGGGCGAAGTTGATGAGGCCGATGATGCCGTACACCATGGTGTAACCCAGGGCGACGAGGGCATACATGCTGCCCAGCACCAGTCCGTTGATGATCTGTTGAAAGAAAATATCCATAGAAAAGCAGGCCTCGGGGTTTTGCGCCAAGGTGGTTGCAAGCTTTATGCCACTTGTGGCGGCGGGGGGGATGAAAAGCGTTCGCGCGCGTCAGTCGCCACCCTGGGGCGGCCGTCAGCGGCGCTGAGCGCTCTGCTCGTTCAGCGCGCGTAATTGGCGCAGCTTTTCAGCGATTTTAATCTCCAAACCACGTTCCACTGGCTCATAGAAACCCGGCTGTGCCATTCCTTCAGGCAAATACTGTTCCCCCGCGGCGAAGGCGTTCTCTTCGTCATGGGCATAGCGGTAACCCTTGCCGTAGTCCAACTCTTTCATCAATGTCGTCGGCGCGTTGCGCAGATGCAGTGGAACGGGACGCGTGCCGTCCTTCTTGATGAAGGCTTGTGCGGCCTTGTAGGCTTTGTAGACCGCGTTGCTCTTGGGCGCCATGGCGAGGTAGATCACCGCTTCAGCCAGGGCCAGTTCACCCTCGGGCGAGCCTAGGCGTTCGTAGACTTCCGCCGCGTCGAGCGCCAAGCGCAGGGCGCGCGGGTCGGCCAGTCCGATGTCTTCGGCGGCCATGCGCACGAAACGCCGCGCCATGTAGCGCGGGTCCGCGCCGCCATCCAGCATGCGCACAAACCAGTAGAGCGCCGCATCTGGATCGCTGCCGCGCACGCTTTTGTGCAGGGCACTGATGGTGTCGTAGAACTGCTCGCCACCCTTGTCGTAGCGGCGCATGCGTTCGCCCAGCACCTTGAGCAGCCATTCATCACGGATCTGTTCCTGCTTTTGCTGTCGGGCCGCAACGCTCAGCGTCTCCAGCGTGTTCAGCAGTCGGCGCGCATCGCCATCGGCGTAGGCGATCAATCGGTCCAACGCGGCGTCCTCCAGGGGGGGGACGGCGTCGATGTCACGGGCGCGCTGCACGATCTGCTTCAGGTCGTCCTCGGTCAGCGCCTGCAGCACGTACACGGCCGCACGCGACAGCAGGGCGGAATTGACCTCGAAGGAGGGGTTCTCCGTCGTCGCGCCGATGAAGGTGAACAGGCCGCTTTCCACGTGCGGCAGGAAGGCGTCTTGCTGGCTTTTATTGAAGCGGTGCACCTCGTCCACGAAAACGATGGTGCGCTGCTGTTGCAGGCCGTCGCGCGCGGCCTCGGCCAACTCCACCGCTTCGCGGATGTCCTTCACACCGCCCAGCACCGCGCTGATGCTGATGAACTGGGCACCAAAGGCATCGGCCATCAGCCGCGCGATCGTGGTCTTACCCGTGCCCGGCGGCCCCCACAGGATGCAGCTGTGCGGCTGGCCCGATTCGAAGGCGATGCGCAGCGGCATGCCTTCGCCCAGTAACTGTCGCTGGCCGATCACCTCGCCCAGTGTGTGGGGCCGCAGGCGTTCGGCCAGGGGTTGGTGGGGCGGACTCAGGGGCGCTTTGGACATGACCGGTGGATTTTAGGTGGCGCCTGTGCGTGTGTTTGGCATGATGCAAGCTTTCATCGGCTGCACGCTCATGTCTGCCATCAGGACCATCCAGCTGCTCATGCGCTACAACGCATGGGCCAACCGTCGCCTCTTCGACTTGTTGGGCTCTCTGCCGGAGGGCGAGGCGAGTGCCAGGAGGGTCACCGGTTTTGGCAGCATGGTGAACACCCTCAACCATGCCTACGTCGTCGACCTGATTTGGAAGGCGCACCTCGAGCACAAACCTCACGGATTCACGAGCCGAATCACGGAGGTCGAGCCCACGCTGGCCGAATTGCGCAGCGCGCAAGCCGAGATGGATCAGTGGTACATCCACTATGCCTTGGCCTTGACAGAGCCTATGCACGACGAGTCCGTGCAGTTCAAGTTCGTTGATGGCGGCTCGGGCGTCATGACCCGTGGCGAAATGCTGTTGCATGTGGTCAACCACAAGACCTATCACCGTGGCTATGTCGCGGATCTCCTGTACCAAATCGGCTCGCGTCCGCCGGTGATGGACCTGCCCGTTTTCCTGCGCGATGGCGGGGCGAGCCAGTGAACGCGCAGCCATCTCTGTGGGTGGCGATCCACGAGGAAGTGAAGCTGCAACCCCATGACCCCTTGTGGCCCCAGTTATACGCTGCCGAGCGGGAGCGCCTGCTGTCGATGCTGCCCGACGTGTTCATCGACGTGCAGCACATCGGCAGCACCGCAGTGGACGGCCTGGTGGCCAAGCCCATCATCGATATCCTGGCCGGCGTGGCGTCCATGGCGGTGGCTGAATCCGTCATCGCGCCTCTGTGCGCTTCTGGCTACACCACTTCGGCCGAATTCAACGCAACGCTGCGCGATCGCAAATGGCTGATGCGCTGGGCCGATGGCCGCCGCACGCACCATCTCCATGTGGTCGTCCACGATGGCCAGGCTTGGCGTGAACGGCTGCGCTTTCGGGATGCGCTGCGTACCAGCCCGGCGCTCGCGGTGCGTTACGCAGAGCTCAAGGCCGCAGCCGCCATGCAGCACCCCAAGGACAGAGAGGCCTATACCGAAGCCAAGACCGGGTTCGTCCTCAGTGTGGTGGGGTCGTCTGGGCCGTGACGATGGCGTTGCCGTATCAAGCCCTGGCTGACGTGGTGCTGGTGCTCCACTTTGGCGTCGTCCTTTTCGTCGTGGGGGGTCTGCTGCTCGTCCTCGTGGGCAACGCATTGGGCTGGCGCTGGGTCAATGCCTTTGGGTTTCGCCTTGCGCACCTTGTCGCCATCGGGATCGTGGTCGCGCTGTCGTGGCTGGGGGAGGTCTGTCCGCTCACGGTGCTGGAGTCCTGGCTGCGCGTCCAGGCTGGCGCCTCCGGGTACAGCAAAAGCTTTGTTGAACACTGGGTTCAGGCCCTGCTTTACTACGAAGCGCCGTTCGAAGTCTTCGTTTTGGCGTACACGCTGTTTGGCGTCGCGGTGCTTTTGTGCTGGTGGCGCTTTCCACCTCGGCGCGCATGAACTCGGGCCCGGAGCGTCGCCAAGGAAGGCGCTAAAGGGCTACGGACTCCGCGTTGCAGACGCTCACGCGTCCACACTCTGTTGCCTGGTCACGCCAATTCATCGCCGTTGAAAAATCAGTGTGAACAAGCCCTGGTTCGCGCGATACCTCAAACAATCAGCCCGTGTTGCGCAAACCCGCCGCGATCCCGTTGATGGAGATGTGGATGCCACGCCGCAGGCGGTCCAGGGTGTGGGGATCGTCGGCCTTGCCGGCGCGGTGGCGGCGCATCAGCTCGACCTGCAAGTGGTGCAGCGGGTCGATGTAGGGCAGGCGGTGGTGGATCGAGCGTTGCAGCGCCGGGTTGGCGGCCAAGCGCACCTTGTCGCCGGTGAGCAGGCTCAGGGCCTCGGCGGTGCGGTGCCACTCGGCTTCGATCTGCGCGTAGATCTTGCGGCGCAGGGGCGCGTCGACCAGTCCGGCATAACGTGATCCCAAGGCCAGGTCGCTCTTGGCCAGGGCCATGTCCATGTTGGACAGCAGGGTCCGCAGGAAGGGCCATTCGCGCGCCATCTTGCGCAGCAGGGACAACCGGGTCTTGCGCGCGTTCGCGCCGCCAGCATCGAGGTAGGTTGTCACGGCGGAGCCAAAGCCGTACCAGCCCGGCAGGTTGATGCGGCTCTGGCCCCAGCTGAAGCCCCAGGGAATGGCGCGCAGGTCTTCGATCTTCTGCGTGGCCTTGCGGGAGGTCGGGCGCGAGCCGATGTTGAGTTCCGCGATCTCGCGGATGGGCGTGGCGCTGAAGAAGTAATCGGCGAAGTCCGGGGTTTCGTAGACCAGCTTGCGGTACGCCGTCATGCTGGCGTGTGACAGTTCTTCCGCCGCTCGCAGCCAAGCGGGGGCTGCGGCTTCGGTGGGTTGCAGCAAGGTGGCTTCCAGCGTGGCCGCCACCAGGGTTTCGAGGTTGCGTCGGCCGATCAATGGGTTGGCGTACTTGGAGGCGATCACCTCGCCCTGCTCGGTCAGCCGGATCTGGCCGCGTACCGTGCCCGGAGGCTGGGCCAGGATGGCCTGGTAGCTCGGGCCACCGCCGCGGCCCACCGTGCCACCTCGCCCATGAAAAAGGCGCATCTTCACTTGGGGTCTGTTGGCCCCCACGCTTCCCGCTGCGCGGGGTGCGCTGCCTCCCGAGGGGGAGCTCACGCCGTGGGACAGCCCTGCGGCGTTCATGCCATCGAACAGCGCGGCCAGCTCGGTCTCGGCGCGGTACAGCTCCCAGTTGCTGGTGAAGATGCCGCCGTCCTTATTGCTGTCGGAGTAGCCCAGCATGATGTCCTGCTCGCCGCCGCGTTCCACCATGGCGGTGATGCCGGGCAGGGCGTAGTAGTCGCGCATGATGGGCGCGGCGTTGCGCAGGTCCTCGATGGTTTCGAACAGGGGCACGGTGATCAGACCCGCCGTGCAGTCCGCGTCGTCGAGGGTGCCGCCGAGCCTGCCTTGCAGCAGTCCCACTTCCTTCTGCAGCAGCAGCACCTCCAGCAAGTCGCTCACGGTTTCGGTGTGGCTGATGATGTAGTGCCGGATGGCCTCGGCGCCATAGCGCTCACGCAGGGTGCGCGCGCTCTCGAAGACCGCCAGCTCGCTCTGGGTCCAGTCACTGTAGCGCGCGCCAACCACGCGCAGCGGCCGGGCCTCATTCAACAGGCCCAGCAACAGGCTGCGCTTCGCGTCCTCGGTCAACGCGGCGTAGTGGGGCTCGATGCGCGCCACGCGCAGCAGTTCGGCGATGACTTCCTCGTGCTTGTCCGAGCTTTGGCGCAAGTCCAGTGTGGCGAGATGGAAACCAAAGACTTGCACGGCGCGGATCAGCGGGCGCAGGCGTGTCTGGGCCAAGGGCACGCCATGGCGCTCGGCCAGGGAATCGTCGACGGTGCGCAGGTCGGCCAGCAGCTCGTCCGCGCGGGTGTAGGCAGGGCGTTCCGCAAGGGCCATGCGCGGGGCCTCAGCACCAGCGTGGGTCCGCAGGGTACCGGCCAAGCGGGCATAGATGTGCACCAGCGCGCGGCGGTAGGGTTCGTCCTGACGGTGTTCGCTTTGGTCGGGCGAGGCGTCAGCCAGGGCGCGCAGCGCGGGGCTGCAACCCACCAGCCGTTCGGACACGGAAAGCTCCGTGCCCAGCAGATGCACCTCGTGCAGGTAGTGCCGCAGGGCGACCTCGGACTGGCGCATCAAAGCCTGTTCCATGGTCTTCGCGGTGACGTAGGGGTTGCCGTCGCGGTCCCCGCCGATCCAATGCCCCATGCGCAGGAAGTCGTGCACGGGCGCGCCCAGTGCCTCCTCAAGTTGGGTGTAGATGGCCGGAATCTCGCGCAGGAAGGTCGGCTCGTAGTAGCTGAGCGCGTTGTCGATTTCATCGGCCACCGCCAACTTGCTGCCGCGCACCAGGCGCGTTTGCCAGAGCTGCAGCACGCGGGCGCGCAACTGGGCTTCGTTGGCTGCAAGCTCGCGCGGGGTGAGTTTGTCCCGGCGCGGGTCCACGCCGGCGGCGCGGGCCTTGATTTCATCGCGTTGCGCCAGCAGGTGGGCGATCGTGCGTTCCGCGTCCAGGATGCTCTTGCGCTGCACCTCGGTGGGGTGGGCCGTCAGTACTGGGGAGAGATAGCTCTGTGCCAGGGTGTCGGCGATCTCGGTCTTCGCGATGCCCGCGTCGCTCAAGCGGGTCAGCGCTGCGGCGATGCTGTCTTCCTCGGTCTCGCCCGCGCGTTCGCGGCCCGCGTGCAGCCGGATTTGGTGCCGGTCTTCGGCCAGGTTGACCAAATGGCTGAAGTAGGTGAAGGCACGGATCACGCTGACGGTTTGCTCATCGCTCAGGCGTTTGAGCAGCTTGTTCAACTGCTGGCCTGCTTCGGCATCGGCGTCCAGGCGGAAGGCGACGGAGAGCTTGCGGATCTGTTCGATCAGTTCGTAGGCACTGTTGCCTTCCTGGTCCCGGATCACGTCGCCCAGAACGCGGCCCAGCAAGCGGGTGTCTTCGATCAAAGCCTGTTCTTCGTCTCGTGTTTTGTGCATGTTCCGCGCTCGGGTCAGGTGTCGCATGCATGCTAGCATCGCCAGCCGCTCGGCCCCGCCGAAGCGAGCCCCGCTCAGCGAATAACGCTCATGTTCGCGGCGAATAAATCCGATCCTCTCGCTGCTTTTTCTGCTCCCGTTTCCCAGGCCTTGACGCCCTTTGATCCGATGTCCATGAATCTCACCATCGCCACCCGTGAAAGCCGTCTCGCTCTGTGGCAAGCCGAGCATGTGCAAGGCTTGCTGCGCCAGCAGGGCCACGCGGTGACGCTGCTGGGCATGACCACCCAGGGCGATCAAATCCTGGATCGTGCCTTGAGCAAGGTGGGTGGCAAGGGCCTCTTCGTTAAGGAGCTGGAAGTCGCCTTGGACGAAGGCCGCGCCGATCTGGCCGTGCACTCGCTCAAGGACGTGCCCATGGAACTGCCCGAGGGCTTCGTCTTGGCCGCCGTGCTCGAACGTGAGGACGAGCGCGATGCCTGGGTCTCGCCCCACTGCGCTGGGCTGGCCGATCTGCCCAGCGGTGCCATCGTGGGCACGTCCAGCCTGCGCCGCGTGGTGCTGCTGCGTGAGGCCCTGCGTGCCCTGGGGCGCGACGATGTGCGTATCGAACCGTTGCGCGGCAATCTGGATACGCGCCTGCGCAAGCTGGACGAGGGGCAATACCACGCCATCGTGCTGGCCGCCGCGGGGCTCAAGCGCCTGGGCCTGGCAGCGCGTATCGGCAAGATTTTCACGCCAGACGAGATGTTGCCCGCCGCCGGGCAGGGCGCGTTGGGCATCGAGATCAAGAACGGCGCCACGGCGCAGACCGCCGCGCTGCAACAGACCCTGTCCGCGCTGGTGCACCAGCCCACCTGGTTGCGCGTCGCCGCCGAACGCGCTGTCAGCCGCGCCATGGGTGGCAGCTGCTCGATGCCCTTGGCTGCGCACGCGGCCTTTGTGAGTGCCCCCGCGTCCGATGGCGGCGCCCTGCGCTTGCGCGCCGCCTGGGGTGACGTGGAAGGGCGCCTGCCTCTGGTGCACGTGGAAGACGAAGCAATCGTGCAGGGCCTGCACGATGCCGAGGCCCTGGGCCTGCGGGTGTCCCGCCAACTGCAAGAAGCGGTGCGTCGAGCCGGCGGCACTTTGCAGTCCTGAGCCCTGAATCCTGAGTCCGCCTGAGCCGGAACCCTCCGATGCGTGTCATCGTCACCCGCCCCGCCCGTGACGCCCAGCAGTGGGTAGACGCCCTGCGGCACACGGGATGGCAGGCGCAAGCGCTGCCTTTGATCGAGATCGCGTCCGCCCCCAACCCGGATGCTGTGCAGCGCGCTTGGGCGCAACTGGAGGCCGATGCCCAGCGTTGGCAGGCACTGATGTTCGTGAGCGCGAACGCCGTCGAGGGCTTCTGCGCTGCGCGTGTGGGGTTGGCGCAGCCGCTGATGAGTGGGCACCATGTAGACGGGTTTCATGCGGACCGGCCTCAAGCTTGGGCGACCGGGCCGGGCACGGCCCGTGCCTTGGTGGCGATGGGCTGGTCGGCTGATCGCATCGTCGCTCCGTCGGAGGATGCGCCACAGTTCGATTCAGAAGCCCTTTGGGAACGGGTCGCGCGGCGGGTGGACGCGAACTCGCGGGTGCTGATCGTGCGCGGCGCCGACGCGCTGGACGGGCCTGACACGCCTGACGCAACGGTCATGAGCCCCCAAGCCAGCGGTGGCCCTGCCGACCGAGCTCGCCTGGATTCCCCTGTCGCCGGTGTCGGACGCGACTGGTTCGCGCAACGGCTGCGCCAGGCGGGCGCGCAGGTGGATTTCCTCGTGAGTTACCAGCGCCGCGCGCCCCGTTGGGCGGCGGACTCCGCGCCACTGTCCCAGGCCCGCGCGGCGGCGCGAGACGGCACAGTCTGGTTGTTCAGCAGCAGCGAGGCCCTGCGCAACCTGCGCATGCTGCTGCCCGATGAAGATTGGCGGGCCGCTCGCGCGTTGGTGACGCATGAGCGGATCGCGCGGGCCGCGCGTGAGACCGGCTTTGGCGATATCGAGATTTCCAGACCGGCTTTGACCGACGTGCGCGAGGCCTTGACGGCCCTCGCGCGGCGGGCGCCTCGATAGAATCGTTGCGATGAGCACCACGCCCCAGCCCACCGGTTCCGAGTTCTCGCCCAGCGCCCCCCCCGACACCCGTTTGCCGCAGGGGGGCACGTTTTCCCCCGCTGCAGCCACGCCCAGGCCCGCGCGCTGGCCGGTCTGGCTGCTGGCGGGCTTGACCGTCTTGGCTTTGCTGCTCGTGCTCCTGCTGGGCGTGCGACTGCACATCACCGCGGACCAGCTCGCGCGCCAAGCCTCCGATGCCTTGTCGGTGGCCACGGAGGCGCGTGCGCTGGCCCAGCAAGGCCATGTGCGTGAGCAAGACCTGACCGCGCGCCAAGCCGTGCTCGATGCCCGTCTGAGCGACACGGCGCTGCAGCGCAGCCAGCTCGAGTCTCTGATGCAGAGTCTCTCCCGCTCGCGCGATGAACACCTGCTGGCCGACGTCGAGTCCACGCTGCGTCTGGCCCAGGAGTACACGCAGATGAGCGGCGGCGCTCAGCCCATGGTGGCTGCGCTGCGCTCCCTGCAGCGGCGCTTGCAGTCCGCCTCGCCCCGGTTGGCTCCCATTCAGCGCGCTGTCGCGCAGGATCTGGCGCGCATCGAGTCCTCCTCTTACTTGGACACGCCAGCGCTGCTTGCCCGGCTGAATGAACTGCTGCGCCTGGCGCCCGAGTTGCCCTTGGCCAACGCCCACGACCCGGCGCGCCCCAGTGGCGCCCCGGCCAGTTCTGCGACGAACTCGGCGCTCAAACCTCCAAAAACCGCGTCCACGGCCACATCCACATCGCGGGAGGGCACCGCGGCCACCACGACGGACGACGCCAGCGCCAGCTGGACCGACAAATTGCAGGCCTGGTGGCTGCGGCAATGGGCCTACGCGTCGCAAACGCTCGCTGGCTTGGTGCGCGTGAGCCGCATCGATGGGCCGGAGGCCGCTTTGCTGGCGCCGGACCAAGCCTTTTTCCTGCGTGAGAACCTCCAGTTGCTCCTGCTCAACGCACGCCAGGCTTTGCTGGCGCGTCAGCCGGAGGCCGCGCGCACGGACCTGCTGCGGGTCGAGTCACTGCTGAGGAAGTATTTCAGTCCGGACGCCGGCGCCACCCGCGAGGCGCTGGAGCTGCTGCGCGGTGTCCAGATGCAGGTGCAGAACCTGAAGTTGCCGCGTCCAGACGCGACGCTGGCGGCCTTGGCCGCCGTGATGCCGTGACACGCGTGTTCAGCAGTGCTGTTGGGGCCATGAGGGAGAAGGTCGAGTGATGCGCAGTCTGGTCTGGTTGCTGTTTCTGTTCGCGCTGGCCGTGGGGGCCGCGCTGTTCCTGGCCGACAACACCGGCCTGGTCACCCTCTTCTGGCCGCCCTACCGGCTGGACGTCTCCGCCAACTTCGCGGCGCTGGCCTTGCTGGTGGCGTTTCTGGTCCTGCATGCGCTGCTGCGCGGGTTGTCCCTCCTGATGGGCATGCCTGAGCGCGCCCGGCTCTGGCGCCGCAAGCACCAAGAGCGTGTCCAGCAGCAGGGCCTGCTGGATGCCATGGCTCACTGGACGGCGGGGCGCTACCTGCGCGGCCGCAAGGCGGCCGAGAACGTGGTGGAGCAAACCCAATCCCTGATGCGCAATGAGCAGGCGCTGCCCCAAAGCGTTCGCACCGTGGCGCTGGCCCATCTGCTGGCCGCCGAGTGCGCGCACGCCTTGCAAGACCGACCTCGTCGGGACGAGCATGCCCAAGCGGCGCTGGACGCGGTGGCGGGCGAGTTGGCTGGCGCTGGAGACAGCGTCAAGCGCGGCGCCGTGCGCATGCGCGATGCCCAAGAGGTGCGCGATGGCGTGCAACTGCGGATGGCGAGATGGGCTTATGAAGACCGTGACGCTCAGGCGGCACTGCGCCGCGTGGATGAGCTGCCACAGGGCGTGGCGCGCCGGCTGGCGGCCCTGCGCCTGCGCCTGCGTGTCACGCGGATGGCAGGCCGGCCCTTGGCTGCGCTGGAGACCTTGCGCTTGCTGAGCAAGCACCGCGCGTTCTCGGACGCGGCCACCCAGGTCATCGTGCGAGGCCTGGTCGCTGAAGTGTTGCGTGACGCCCACGACCAGGCGCAACTGTTGCAGGCCTGGGAATCCCTGGAGCCCGCGGAGCGGGATCTGCCCGAGGCCGCCCTTCAGGCGGGGGAACGGATGCTCGCCCTGAGCGACCCAATTCGGGCAAGCGGCGGCGGGGAGGGGGATGACGACGGCGACATCCTTCAGGTTCTGCGCTGGCTGGAGCCGGTGTGGGAGCAACTCGTGCGGCCGGCCCAGCCCTTGTCGGCCACGGCATCCCTGTCGGCGTCGTCGGTCGTCCAGGGGGCGGCGGCGGCTTCTGCCTTGCGCCTGCGTCTGGTGCGACTGCTGGAGCGCGGTTTTGAGCGGGTGCCGCCGGATGCTGCGTGGTTGGGACGCATCGAGACCGCGCAAATGGCCAGTCCTGGGGACCCTTTGCTGCAGTATCTGGCGGGGGTGGCCTGCATGCACCTGAGTTTGTGGGGCAAGGCGCAGCAACTGTTGAAACAGTCGCTCATGCAGCTCAAGGACGAGGAATTGCGTCGCCGTGCCTGGGTCGGCCTGGCCCGGCTGGCCGAGCAGCGTGACGACGCTCCCGCAGCGTTGGACGCTTGGCGGCGGGCGGCACTCGGTTAGCGGCGGGCGGCGGCGCCAGGGCTGAAGGGCTGGCCGCCGCGACCAAGATTGCGGTATCCATTGCCGCCTGGCATGGGTTGCATACCCGTGACAGTAGGTCGGCTCCCCGCTAATATGGTCGACACCATGCCCACCCTGATCGACCACCTCATCAAGCTGACGGATCACCGTGACCGCGAGTTGCTGGATCTGACCTTGGCCAAAGCCTTGCTCGACCTGACTTCCATCCAGCGCGTGGTGATTGCGCGCTTGATGGTGGACGAGGAGCAGAAACGCTGGCTTGACAAGGTGACCTTGGACGCGGGCGGCGGCGGCAAGGTGGTGGACCCTTTGCGTGTCAACCTCAAGCGCTTGCCACGCCTGGATGACGAGCCTGACCGGGTGCGGTGCCTGCAAGAGAACGCGGAGATCGAATTGGCCTGGGCAGGGCAAGATGGCCCCCGCATTTATTTCTACCCCTTGCTGGACGAAGTGCGTGACGATGAACGGGGTGTTCTAGAAGTCCACGCTGGCAGCATCTTGGACGAAGGCGCGCGGGCCATCATTACGCAGTTGCACCGCGTCTACCGCAATATGCATGTGCTGTTGGCCTACAGCGATCACGATCCCCTGACCGGCTTGCTGAATCGCAAGTCGCTGGACGATACCTTTTACAGCGCCGTGCTGGAGGAACTGACCAGCACCACCTCTGACGCGGGTGCTTCCACAACACCCTCCAGCGCATCGCAGGACGCGAAGCCCGCCGAGCCGGAGCGCCGTCATCGTGTCCCTCCGAATTACTGGCTCGCAACCATCGCAGTGGACCATTTCCAGCTCCTCAACGACAAGCATGGCCATCTGCTGATGGAGGAGAACACGCTGCTGATCACGCGCATCATGAACAACACTTTCCGCACCCACGACCGACTCTACCGGCTGGGCGGTGACCGCTTCGCGGCCTTGTTCCACTGTCCTGAAGAATCCTCGGCGCAGAACCTGCTGGAGCGTCTTCGCGACAGCATCGAACGCTTCAATTTTCCGCAGCTCAGCCGCGTCACCGTCAGCATCGGATTCACCCGGATTCAGTCCGATGACACGCCAGACGCCGCGTTGGAGCGGTCCGAGCAGGCCATCGACTATGTGCAAAGGAATGGCTACAACCAAGTCTGCAGCCATGCCGGGCTGCTTCGGCGTGGTTTCTTTGGCCTGGTCCAACGATCCGGTTCGGTGGACGTGTTTCAGTGACGTCCGCCTCACAGGGGCGCAGTTCAAGCTGACGCCTCCGCAAAAAAACCGCCATGGATGCCATGGCGGTTTTTTCATGTCATGCCTGGCGCCCTACCGACCGGCGCCATCGGCCAGCCAGCAGAGGCGGTTTCACTGCTGCTCGAAAGGCAGTTTGAGCTCGCTCAAATCCTTGCGTGTCTCCACCAAGATCAGCGGACCTTCGTCGAGCACGACGGGCGCAGGTCGCTCGCGCGGCACATGCACCGGCCTGGGCTCGGCGGCGATGGCGGCTTGCACGGCGGCGACCTTGTCGGCGTCCGAGTTCACCCACTGCAGACCGGCCGTCGAGGCCATCTCGTTCAAGGCACCCACGGGCAGCTTGTAGGCTTGCACACGGGGCAGCCGGGTTCCGCTGGCGTTCTTGGTTTGCGGAACGGCTGCGGCCTGAGATTCCGGGTTCGCTGCGGAAGGCGCCAGGGCCGGGGCGGGCGCAGTAGCCTGGGCCCGGTCCTCGGTCGTCGCTGGTTCGCCCTGCGATTCGCCACTTCGGTTCTGTCCGCCGTTGCGTTCACGGCGGTCGCGGCCATAACGATCGCGAGAACGGCGCTCACGGGGGGCTTGGCCCGAGCCGCCTTGGGTCGCGTCGTCGGTCCCCGTGGTCGGGGTTTCTACGGCGTCCGGTGCCACGGCCAGGGCCTGGCCTGCTTCCAGCACTTCTTGCGGGGCACGCACGTCCTGCTCGCCACGGCGTGGACGCTCCTGACGTTCGCGACGAGGCTGCTCGCCGCCCTCTGTGCGTTCGGCGCGCTCGGTGCGCTCCTGGCGTTCACCGCGTTCCGCACGCTCGGGACGCTCTGCACGTTCGCCGCGGCCGTTGCGAACTTGTTCGCCCCGGTTCTCCTGGCGACCACGTGTCTCGCCGTTGCCGTTACGCGGGGCCCGATCCTGGCGCTGCTCGCTGCTCGTGCCATTGCGGGCTTCGTTGCGAGCCTGGCCTTCACCGCGTTCCGAGCGTTCAGCGCGCTGCTCACCCCGTTCGCCACGCGCCTGCGGTTCCTGGCGTCCGCGTCCGCCGCTGTTGGCATTCGCGCCGCCGTTGGCATTGCCGCGCTGGCGACCTTCACCGCGCGCGTCTTCGCGGCGGCCTTGGCCGTCTTCACGGCGACCGCCTCGGCCGCCGTCACGTCCGCCCTCGCGGCGTGCATCTTTCTTGTCGCCGTGCGCGCGGCTGGTCGCGGGTTTCGTTTCCGCACCACCGAACAGGCGCTTGATCCAGCCAAAGAAACCGCCCTCGGCATCGCCGCTCGCGGGCTTGGTGGTCTTGTGCGCAGCCTGCTTGGCCACCGGATTCGCGGACTTGGGTGCCGGGCTCGGGGTCGGAAGGGGCGCGGGCGGCGCATCGGGCAGGAAGCCCTTGAGCACGGGCGTCTGCTTGTTGGTGGGCTCCTGCGAGCGGCGCGTGATGGCGGTCGGATCTTCGATCTCCTCGGCCATGGCGTAGCTGGCCTCGACGCGATCCAGGCGCGGGTCGTCGTGCTTGAGACGCTCCAGCTTGTAGTTGGGCGTTTCCAGCGACTTGTTGGGCACCATCAGCACGTTGAGGCGCTGCTTGAGTTCGATCTTGGTGATCTCGTTGCGCTTTTCGTTGAGCAGGAAGGAAGCCACGTCCACGGGCACCTGCACATGCACGGCGGCCGTGTTGTCCTTCTGCGACTCTTCCTGGATGATGCGCAGGATCTGCAGCGCGCTCGATTCGGTGTCACGGATGTGGCCAGAGCCGCCGCAGCGCGGGCAGGGGATGGAAGCACCTTCGGACAGCGCCGGGCGCAGGCGCTGGCGGCTCATTTCCATCAGGCCGAACTTGGAGATGGTGCCGAACTGCACGCGCGCGCGGTCCTGGCGCAACGCGTCGCGCAGGCGGTTTTCAACCTCCCGGCGGTTGCGCGACTCTTCCATGTCGATGAAGTCGATGACGATCAGGCCGCCCAGGTCGCGCAGGCGCATCTGGCGTGCCACTTCGTCGGCAGCTTCCAGGTTGGTGCGGGTGGCGGTTTCCTCGATGTCGCCGCCCTTGATGGCGCGCGCCGAGTTCACGTCCACGGACACCAGGGCTTCCGTGTGATCGATCACGATGGCGCCGCCCGAGGGCAGTGTCACGGTGCGTGCGTAGGCCGATTCGATCTGGTGCTCGATTTGGAAGCGACTGAACAGCGGCGCGTTGTCACGGTAGCGCTTCACCCGGGCCGCGTGCTCGGGCATCACGTGCGCCATGAACTGCTGGGCCTGCTCGTACACGTCGTCCGTGTCGATCAGGATGTCGCCGATGTCGCTGTTGAAATAGTCGCGGATGGCGCGGATGACCAGCGAGCTTTCCTGGTAAATCAAGAAGGCGCCCTTGCCCGCCTTCGAAGCGGCGTCAATGGCTTCCCAGAGCTTGAGCAGGTAGTTCAGGTCCCACTGCAATTCGGCGGCGCTGCGGCCAATGCCGGCCGTGCGCGCGATGATGGACATGCCGTTCGGGTATTCGAGCTGGTCCAGCGCTTCCTTGAGTTCGGCGCGGTCATCGCCCTCGATGCGCCGGCTGACGCCGCCGCCGCGCGGGTTGTTCGGCATCAGCACCACATAACGGCCGGCCAGCGAGACGAAGGAGGTCAGGGCCGCGCCCTTGTTGCCGCGCTCTTCCTTTTCGACCTGGACCAGCAGTTCCTGGCCTTCCTTGATCACGTCCTGAATCTTGGCCTGACTGGGCGACACGCCCTGGGCGAAGTACTGGCGGGAGATTTCCTTGAAGGGCAGGAAGCCGTGGCGGTCCTCGCCGTAATCCACGAAGCAGGCCTCGAGCGAGGGTTCGACCCGCGTGACCACGGCCTTGTAGATGTTGCCCTTGCGTTGTTCGCGCCCTTCGATTTCGATTTCGTAGTCGAGGAGCTTCTGTCCATCGACGATGGCCAAGCGGCGCTCTTCGGCCTGCGTGGCATTGATCAGCATCCGTTTCATGGGATGGTTCCTTTGCATTTCAGTTCAGCACACCCGCGCGAAGCGGGAACCGCGCATGCACGCCTTGGGCGGCCTGCGCAACGGGTGGTGATGCCGGGACTGACGCGAGGAAACAGGGAACTGCCGGGGAGCCGTCGACTCAGAATGAGAGTCGCGACGCAGGCGTCTGGATGAAGGCGAGGGATGCCGTGGAGACGGCGGCTTGTGAAGTGGTGACCGCCAATCCGACCGTTGGGGCCAGGATGAGCGGGCCGCGTTCTGCCGCGGGCACGCGTGGCGGCTGCACGAGCACGGGCAGCGCGTACGCGACGCGATGCAGGGGCGGCAGGAGCAGACTCAACAACACAAACATTTCGCTTTGATCCGCCCGCCTGCCCTGATGAATGGCTGTTTCACGATCAGGGCGGACGAGCTGGGGTATTCCGTTCAGGGTTTCCTAACGCAGGTCTTGACCTCTGCGGGTGGGGGCCACGGCGAACTCGGGTTCGCGCGTTTGCCCTCGTGGCGGAGGCGGCATCGACCGGCTGGCGCGGCCCGAACTGTCGGCCGAGTGATGCGTGAAATAAAATTCAGGCAAATCAACCACTTACGGCGCGGCGCCAGTGAAACACATTATAGAGGGCAAATCGGCGGGCGTCAGCCTTTCCACGCAAGCGGCGCGGATTGTGACGGTCGACGAAGAATCGGCGGGCCAGCGCCTGGACAACTTCTTGCTGCGCCATCTCAAGGGCGTGCCCAAGACCCATGTCTATCGCATCATCCGAAGCGGGGAGGTGCGGGTGAACAAGGGCCGCGCCAACGCGGAAACGCGGGTGCAGTCGGGCGACGCGGTGCGGCTGCCACCGTTGCGGCTGTCTGAGCGGGCGGCGGACAAGGCCGAGGCGATGGCCCAGGGCACCGCAGCCCCTGCTAGGGAGTTTCCCGTGCTGTTCGAGGACGAGGCTGTGTTGGCCGTGGACAAGCCCGCCGGCGTTGCCGTGCATGGTGGCTCCGGGGTCAGCTTTGGGGTGATCGAGCAGCTGCGCACGGCCCGGGGGTATGGGCAGGCCGGTGGCGCCAAGTTCCTGGAGCTGGTGCACCGGCTGGATCGCGAAACCAGCGGCATTCTCTTGCTGGCCAAGAAACGCAGCGCGCTGAAGGCCTTGCAGGATCAGTTTCGTGAACGGGAGACTGGCAAGACCTACCTCGCCCTGGTCACGGGCACTTGGCCCCAGAACAAGAAAGTGCTGGACAAGCCCTTGCACAAATACCTGTTGGAGGATGGCGAAAGGCGGGTCCGGGTTGTGGCCAAGGATGATCCAGATGGCATGCGCGCCGTGACACTGGTGAAGGTGCGCCAATCCTCGGACACCCACAGCCTGCTGGAGGTGACGATCAAGACCGGCCGCACGCACCAGATCCGCGTGCACTTGGCTTCCGAGGGGCACCCGATTGCGGGGGACGACAAATACGGCGATTTCGAATTGAACCGGGCCCTGCAGAAAGGGACATCGCCGCTCAAGCGCATGTTCTTGCACGCCTGGCGGCTACAGTTCACCCATCCGGTCAGTGGTGAGCGCATCGAATTGATGTCCCCATTGCCGACCGATCTCACCCCGTTCTTGCACCACGTATTGCCGCCTGCCCATGAGTGACCGTTCCCGCCGCTATGACCTGATCGCTTTCGACTGGGACGGCACGCTGTTCGATTCGACCGCGATCATCACGCGCAGCATCCAGGAGGCCGTGCGTGACGTGGGTGGCACGGTTCCCAGCGACGAGCGTGCTTCTTACGTGATCGGCATGGCGCTCAGCCAGGCACTGGCCCATGCCGCGCCTGACGTACCGCCGGAAAAATACCCCGAACTGGCCGTGCGCTATCGCCACCACTACCTGGCGCACGAGAACGACGTCAGCCTGTTCGACGGCGTGCTGGAGATGTTGGATGCGCTCAAGGGGCGGGGCTACAAGCTGACAGTGGCCACCGGGAAGAACCGCGTGGGCCTGGACCGCGTGCTGCAGGTGGCGCGCTTGCACGACGTCTTCGACGGCACGCGCACGGCGGACGAAACTGCGGGCAAGCCGCATCCGCGCATGTTGCTGGAGCTGATGTTGCAGTTTGGTGCTCCCGCCGAGCGCACCTTGATGATTGGCGACACCACGCATGACCTGCAAATGGCGCTCAACGCAGGCTGCGACAGCGTGGGCGTGAGCTACGGCGCGCACGAGCCTGGCACCTTCCATGTCTTGAAGCCGAGGGCGATCGCACACAGCACCCGCGAACTTCATGCGTGGCTAGTCGACAATGCCTGACTGAGCCACCGTTTCATCCGTTCTTTCCACGTAGCTACAACACCATGAACGAATCTTCTCGCGACGAGCCCGGTTTCGGCGACATCAGTGCCAGTTCATCCCCGGCCGATCATTCAACGGCCTCGCTGCCTTTGTCTGGTCATCCTGTCTCCGCCGATGCCGAGACGCTCGGCGCGTCCGATGCCAAGGGAGGCCCGACTGCGACTTCCAAGTCTGCGAACTCCACGGTGGCCTCATCGGCTGCGACGGGTTCCACGTCCGAACCAGGTTGGGAGCGCGCCGTGCTGGAGAAGCTGGCTTTCGCGTCCCTGAACGAGCAGCGTGCCGCGCGTCGCTGGAAGATCGCCAATCGCATGATTTTTCTGTTCCTGTTTTTGCTCATGCTGTGGCTCTTGTTTCGCCCCAGCCATCCCGGCACGGCCACACCCCAGAAGCACACGGCCGTGGTGAGCATCCGGGGGGAGATTTCTTCTGACAGCGAGGCCGGCGCCGATCTGGTGCTGGCCGCCGCCCGCGAGGCGTTTGAGAACACCGAGGCCCAGGCGGTGGTGCTCTTGATCGACTCTCCGGGTGGTAGCCCCGTGCAGGCGGGCATCATCAATGACGAGATCCGCCGACTCAAAACCTTGCACAAGAAGCCCGTCTATGCCGTGGTGGAGGAATCCTGTGCCTCGGCCGCTTACTACATTGCTGTGTCGGCGGACCGCATCTTCGTGGACAAGGCCAGCATCGTCGGCAGCATTGGCGTGCTCATGGACGGCTTCGGCTTCACGGGACTGATGGACAAGCTGGGGGTCGAGCGTCGCCTCATGACCGCAGGCGAAAACAAGGGATTCTTGGATCCCTTCAGTCCACAGACGGCTTCCCAGCGTGAATACGCTCAGGCCATGCTCAATCAAATTCACCAGCAATTCATCGCCGTGGTCAAGGCCGGCCGCGGCAAGCGACTGCAGGAGACGCCCGACATCTTCAGTGGCCTGTTCTGGACAGGCGAGCAAGCCGTGCAGATGGGGCTGGCCGACCAACTTGGCAGCCTAGGTTATGTGGCGCGTGAGGTGGTGCAAGCCGAAGCTTTGGTGGATTACACCCGCACGCCCAATGTGGCCGAGCGCTTGGCCAAGCGCTTTGGCGCGGCTGTCGGCGCTGGCGCTGTGCGCGCCTTGCAGTTGCAGCCCGCGCTACGCTGAGTTGAGCGTGGATCGTGGGCGCGTCTTCAGAAGCTGAAGATCGCGCTCACGGTGGTCACCGTCACGTCATTGCTTTGGCGACCGAGTGCGTAAGGCCGGGTGTCGCGGGACAAACGCAGTGCGAAGTCGCGGCCGGTGGCGTATTGGACTCCCAGGCCATAGTTCAAGCCAAAGTCATCCACCGTGGCCGTGCCGTCGTTGCCCTCGTAAAGGGCGCTGGTCTGGCTCAGGCCCAGCTTGCCATAGATGGCCCAGCTGTCTCGGCTACCTAGGCCCAGCGGCAAGATGAACAGACCTGCCGCACCAAGGCTGCTCAGACTGAAGTCTGTACCCGGTGCATCGTAGTTGCTCGTGGACAGGTAGGACACTTCCACCGCGAAATTGCGGTTGAAATGCAAGCCGGCCAGCAGCTGCAGTCCGGGGGCGGTGTCGCTGTCGCTGCCGATCTCTGCATGCGCCAAACCCCCGCCAACCCCCAGATAAGACCGCGCGCTTTGGGCGTGGGCGGTGTTGGTGAAGCAGGCCATGCTCAGCAGCGCCGTGGAGAGGGCGGCGGCGAGCAAAGAGGGGCGCGTGCTGCGGAAGATGCGATGGGCTTGGAAGTGTTGCATCGGCTCAGTCTAGCGGTCACTCTCTTGCGCAAGGGAATGTTTTTGCACGTTGTCATGATTGTTACAGTCAGATCAGATCGTCAGGGCGGGCCCGGATCCTCCCTACGGTTCTGTCCTCCTCGGGGTCGCCCCACCGCGCGCAAAGATGATCCGGCGCAATAACCACCCATCGTGCGTGTTGACGTCAAATCAAACAACGTACAAAAAGGGGCCATGGATGAGGCTCATAGGCCGATGGCGAACACCGTAGGCAGCTCCAAGACCTCGTGGGTCTCGGCCTCACGCCGTTGTCTCCAGTCCTGGACCGTGGCGCTGCGAAGTCGGGCCTGTGGCAGCGTCAGCCCACTGGCCAGGGCCAGACGAGTGTCCTTGCGCAGCGTCGCGAGCAAAGCGTCCAGCAAGGCGGTGTTGCGATAGGGTGTCTCTATGAAGAGCTGGGTTTGGCCGGTCTTGAGGGCCAGTGTTTCCAGCTCGCGGATGCGCGGGGCGCGTGCCTCGCTGTCCTGCGGCAGGTAGCCAACGAAGGCAAAGTTTTGACCGTTCAGCCCGCTGGCGGCCAGGGCCAGCAACAGTGAAACCGGGCCGACCAGGGGAACCACTTCCACGCCCAAGCCATGTGCTGCGCGCACCACCGAACTGCCGGGGTCGGCCACGGCGGGCATGCCGGCTTCGCTCAGCAGGCCCATGTCGTGTCCTTGCAAAGCCGGGGCCAGTAGCGGGCGGGCGTCAAAACCATGGGGGGCATCAGGCCGGTGGTCTCCCTTTTTGTGGACCGCGCGCGGTAGCTCCTGTATGGCCTGAGCCTGGAGTGGCGCAGCCAGGGCGTGGTGCTCGTTCACGCGCTTGAGGTAGGCGCGCGCGCTCTTGGCGTTCTCGCAGATCCAGTGCGTGAGGCGGGCTGCGGTTTGCAGCGTCGCGGTCGGCAGCGTCTGGTCCAGGGGCGTGGGGCTGTGGGTGCCAAAATCCAGAGGAGCGGGCACCAAGTAGAGTCGGCCCCGCGCGGGTGTGGTCCGCGGCAGTGCGCCAGCAGGGGCCTCGGCGCTCATGCCAGCAGGGGAAGGCCGGCGGCGCGCAGCATCCGCGCCGTGCGGATCAACGGTAGGCCCACCAAGGCAGTGGGGTCGTCGCTGTCGATCGCATCAAGCAAAGCGATGCCCAGCCCCTCGCTCTTGGCGCTGCCCGCGCAATCGTAGGGCTGCTCTGCCCGCAGATAAAACTCGATCTCGGCGTCGCTCAGCGCGCGAAAGCGCACGCGCACGGCCGCCATATCCAGCTGCTCGAAACCACTCTCCTGGCAGACCACGGCGACCGCGGTTTGGAAGATGACCGTGCGTCCACGCATCCGGCGCAACTGCTCTGTCGCTCGCTCGTGCGTGCCCGGCTTGCCCAGAGGCTCTCCGCCCAGATCGGCCACTTGGTCCGACCCAATGACCACGGCCTTTGGATGGCGTGCCGCCACGGCGCGCGCCTTGGCCAGCGCCAGGCGGCGGGCCAGTTCGGGCGGGCGCTCGCCTGCCTCGGGTGTTTCGTCCACGTCCGGGGCGGCGATGTCAAAGGGTAGGCGCAGACGCTGCAGCAGTTCACGCCGGTAGACCGATGTGGAGCCAAGCAGCAGGGGGCGGGGAGTGGTGGAGGACATGCCGCGATTCTCTTACACTGCGCCGCTGTCTCGCCGTTCCACGTCCCCGCTGTGTGCCCGTCTGCCCATGAATGCCTATCACCCTCGACACCTTGATATCCCCGCTTTTGCGGGCGCAGGCGCCGTGCTGGAGCGTGACGATGCCCAGGCCGGCTTCGAGCGCTTGCTGGCTGAAACCGATGGCCGTTGCGCGGACCGGGCCGTGCACTGGCACGCCAAGGGGGAACGGGAGGAAGATGCGAGCGGGCATGCGCGCCACTGGTTGCACCTGCGGGCCGAGACCGTGCTGTCGCTGACCTGCCAGCGTTGCCTGGAGCCGGTGGACATGCCCTTGGCAGTGGAGCGCAGCTTTCGTTTCGTGGCGACCGAGGCCCAGGCAGAGATTGAAGATGAGGAGTCGGAGGAAGACGTGCTGGCAATCAGCCGGGAATTTGACCTGCTGGCCCTTGTGGAGGATGAATTGCTGATGGAACTGCCTTTGGCGCCAACGCACGAGTCCTGTCCGAGCCGCCCCTCTTTCAGCGTGGCCGATGCGGATTTCAAGGAGCCAGCCCTGGACAAGCCGAATCCTTTCGCCGCCCTGGCGGGGCTGCGAACTGGCAAGGGCGGGGCGGGCTGAGGCGGTGGGAGTAGGGCGGCTGGCGTTGCCTTGAGGCGCTGCTGCTATAATGGCGGGCTTCGTGCGGCTTTGGGTATCTGTAGCAGGCCGCGCTTTGTGTCCAACCCATTCTTACCCTTGCGCCATGGGTGCCGCTTCGAGGCATCCTGTCCTGGGAATCCAAGGAGTCCATCATGGCCGTTCAACAGAACAAGAAGTCGCCCTCCAAGCGCGGCATGCACCGTTCCCACAACGCTCTGGGCACGCCCGGTCTGGCCGTCGAGCCGACCACCGGCGAAACCCATCTGCGCCACCACATCAGCCCCAACGGCTTCTACCGTGGGCGCAAGGTGTTGAAGACCAAGTCTGAAGCCTGAGCTTCGCCTCAGTCTTTCCGGTCCGGTGCCCTTCCGGTAGTCCGGGCTTTGTCTTGATGCAGACCTTTTCATCCGCGTCAGCCGTGCGCAGTGCCTCCTCGTGCTGCGCATTTTCATATGGGGTTCCGCTGTGTCGCGGCTCTCAACCCCATGCGTTTGATGGGTTGCGCCCATCTTTTCCACGCGCACTTCAGGTGCGCGCGCTTCGCTCATGATCACCCTTGCTGTGGATTGCATGGGGGGCGATCACGGCCCCCGCGTCACGCTGCCCGCGTGCCGTCGCTTCCTGGAACAACACCCTGACGCTCACTTGCTGCTGGTCGGCCAGAGCGAGGCCCTCGCTGGCTTCAAGCATGAGCGCGCCCGCGTTGTGGCCGCCTCCGAGGTCGTGGGCATGGACGATCCCATCGAGGTGGCTTTGCGCCGCAAGCGGGATTCCTCCATGCGGGTGTCCATTGAGCAGGTCAAGGACGGTGCCGCTCAGGCGGCGGTTTCCGCCGGTAACACCGGTGCCTTGATGGCCATCGCCCGCTACGTGCTCAAGACCGTCGAAGGCGTCGACCGCCCGGCCATCGCCACACAACTCCCCAACGCCAAGGGCGGGGCAACCACGGTGTTGGACTTGGGCGCCAACGTGGATTGCACGGCTGAACACTTGCTGCAATTCGCTGTCATGGGCTCGGCCCTGGTCTCGGTGCTGCAACATGTGGGCGGACAAGCCGACCCAAGCCCGACGGTTGGCCTCCTGAACATCGGCGAGGAAGTCATCAAGGGCAATGAGGTGATCAAGCGCGCGGGCGAACTGCTGCGCTCGGCCGCGGAGTCTGGCGATCTCAACTTCCACGGCAATGTGGAAGGCAATGACATCTTCAAAGGCACGACTGATATCGTGGTGTGCGACGGTTTTGTCGGCAACGTGGCGCTCAAGACCAGCGAAGGCGTAGCCTCGATGATTGGCACCTTTCTTACAAAGGAATTCGCGCGTAACCCGCTAACCTGGATCGCGGCGTTATTTGCATTCCCCGTGCTGCTATCGCTGAAGAAGCGCATCGATCATCGTCGCTACAACGGAGCGGCCCTGCTGGGGCTACGTGGACTGGTGTTCAAGAGCCACGGTTCGGCTGACGAATTGTCGTTTCGTTACGCGCTAAGCCGCGCGTATGATGCGGCCCGCAATCAATTGCTGCAGAGGGTGGAGGCCCGTATCGCCCATGCCGCGCCTCTGCTCACCAGCGTCGCGGCGACCTCGACGACGCCTGCCTGACACTTTCGCAAGGTGGTGCGCTGGTCGGAACGCCAGCATTCTTGCCCGCACAGCGGGGGGCGTACCATGCCCCCCAGCGAATGGTTGGGTTGTAATGCAGGCGACGCGGTTCACCGACAACATGACGACAAGCCGAGCCCTGGGCTCAGGCAAAGAACAAACCAGAACTGATCCATGAGACTTTATTCCCGCATCACCGGCACCGGCAGTTTCCTGCCGCCTCAGCGCCTCACCAATGCCGATCTCGCCGCTCGACTGGCTGCCGATGGTGTTGAGACCTCCGACGAATGGATCGTGGAGCGCACCGGCATTCGCGCCCGTCATTTCGCCGCCGAGGGCGTGATGAGCAGTGACCTGGGCGCCGAGGCCGCGCGCCGCGCGTTGCAGGCCGCGGGCCTGGCCGCGAACGAGATCGACCTGATCATCGTCGCGACCTCGACGCCCGACATGATCTTTCCGTCGACCGCCGTGATCCTGCAGAACAAGATCGGCGCGAATGGCTGCCAAGCCTTCGACGTGCAGGCGGTGTGCAGCGGCTTCATCTACGCGCTGACCGTGGCGGATTCCATGATCCGCGCGGGTGCCGCGACCAAGGCCCTGGTGGTGGGCGCCGAAGTGTTCTCTCGCATCATTGATTTCAAGGACCGCACAACCTGCGTGCTGTTCGGCGACGGCGCGGGTGCCGTCGTGCTTCAGGCCAGCGAAACACCCGGCATCCTGTCCAGCGACCTCAAGGCCGATGGCAAGCATGTGGGCATACTCTGCACCCCGGGCACTGTGGCAGCGGGCAAGGTGCTGGGTGATCCCTTCCTGAAGATGGACGGCCAGGCCGTGTTCAAGCAGGCGGTGACTGTGCTCGACGAGGCTTCGCGCGCTGTGCTGGCCAAGGCCGGCAAGACCGAGGCTGACATCGACTGGCTGGTCCCTCACCAAGCCAATATCCGCATCATGATGGGCGCCGCCAAGAAGTTGAAACTCGCTCCCGAGAAGGTCGTGGTCACGGTGGACCAGCATGGCAACACTTCCGCGGCATCGATTCCTCTGGCACTGGACCATGGCGTGCGCCAAGGTCACGTCAAACGAGGCAATACCGTCTTGCTCGAAGCCGTGGGCGGCGGACTGACCTGGGGCGCTGTGCTGCTCACTTATTGACACGCTGCGTGGTGTGGGTTCCGGGACCGTGCGGCCTGAGGAGCCACCGAAGCCACGTACAAGGAACAAGAACAATGAAATCTTTCGCTTTTGTCTTTCCGGGGCAAGGTTCCCAATCCGTGGGCATGCTGGATGCCTGGGGCGATCATCCAGAGGTCGTGAAAACCTTGCGGGAAGCGTCCACTGCCCTGGGGGAAGACGTCGCTCGGCTCATCCATGAAGGCCCCAAGGAAACGCTGGCGCTGACCACCAACACCCAACCGGTGATGCTGGTGGCCGGCGTCGCGGCCTACCGCGTCTGGATGGCCGAGACTGGGGTCGCGCCCGTCGCGGTCGCGGGGCACTCGCTGGGCGAGTATTCCGCGCTGGTGGCCGCGGGCGTGCTGACCTTGTCCCAGGCTGTTCCGCTGGTGCGCCTGCGCGCCCAGGCCATGCAAGAGGCCGTGCCGGTGGGCACGGGCGCGATGGCCGCCATCCTGGGCCTGGACGCGGCCAAGGTGCGTGAGGTGTGCGCCACGGTCAGCCAAGCCAGCGGTGAAGTGGCTGAGGCGGTGAATTTCAACGATCCCGGCCAGACCGTGATCGCGGGCAGCAAGGCCGGCGTCGAGCAGGCCTGCGAGGCGCTCAAGGCCGCTGGTGCCAAGCGTGCGTTGCCCCTGCCGGTGTCTGCGCCTTTCCATTCCAGCCTGATGAAGCCGGCAGCCGAGAAGCTCAAGCTGAAGTTGGCGGAGGTGGAGCTCAAGACACCGCAGATTCCGCTGGTCAACAACATCGATGTTGTCGTCGAAACGAATGCCGAGCGCATCCGCGACGCGCTGTACCGGCAGGCTTATGGCCCGGTGCGTTGGGTCGAATGCGTGCAGGCCCTCAAGGCCAGCGGCGTGACGCACATCGTGGAATGCGGCCCTGGCAAGGTGTTGGCGGGCATGGTCAAGCGCATTGACACGGAATTGACGGGATTGCCGCTGTTCGATCCGGCCACGTTGGCCGAAGTGAAAGCCGCTCTGGCTTGAGCGCAAGGAAGAAGCAATGAGCGATATTAAATTCGAGGGGCAGACGGCCCTGGTGACGGGCGCGACCCGTGGCATCGGCGCGGCGATCGCGCAGCAATTGGCGAGCCGGGGCGTCAAGGTCATCGGCACCGCAACCAGCGACGAGGGCGCGGCGAAGATCGGTGGGGCTCTGGCCGCTCATGGCGGCAAGGGCATCAAGCTCGACGTGACCGATGCCGTTGCCGCCGAGGCTGCGGTGGACGCCATCATCAAGGAGCATGGCGCCATCCACGTCCTGGTCAATAACGCCGGCATCACGCGTGACAACCTCGCCATGCGCATGAAGGACGAGGAATGGGATGCCGTGCTGGACACCAACCTCAAGGCCGTGTTCCGTCTTTCCCGTGCCGTCATTCGCCCGATGATGAAGCAGCGTTATGGCCGCATCATCAGCATCACCTCCGTGGTGGGGGCCTCCGGCAATCCGGGGCAGGCCAATTACGCCGCAGCCAAGGCGGGCCTGGCGGGCATGACACGTGCCTTGGCCCGCGAACTGGGTAGCCGCAATATCACGGTGAACTGCGTCGCACCCGGATTCATCGAGACCGACATGACGGCTGTTCTGCCTGAAGAGCAGCAAAAGGCCTTGCTGAGTCAAATTCCCCTCGGTCATCTTGGCAAACCGGCCGATATCGCGCACGCCGTCGCCTATCTAGCCTCTCCCGAGGCGGCTTACGTGACAGGTCAAGAATTACATGTCAACGGTGGCATGTTCATGGCGTGAAATTTTCGCTCCCCGACTCAGACCGTGGTCCAGGATTTGCTGTGTTTATTCAGCGAAGCCGGCGATATCCGAGCGGGGTCGTAACATTTACCGTTGGTGATTCGGGCTAACCCTGAATCCAGGGCGGGTAAAATCAACCTTTCCTCACAACCCTAAGGAACCCGTTTAAGGGGCATCAGAAAATGAGCGATATCGAAGCACGCGTCAAGAAAATCATCGCCGAGCAACTCGGCGTCGAAGAGTCCCAGGTGACCAACGAGAAGGCTTTCGTGGCCGATCTGGGCGCTGACTCTCTCGACACCGTGGAACTGGTGATGGCCTTGGAAGACGAGTTCGGCATCGAGATCCCGGACGAAGACGCCGAGAAGATCACCACGGTTCAGGCCGCCATCGACTACGCCAAGGCGCACCAGAAGTAATCGGCTTTCCGATCTGCTTCGTTTGATGAGGGTGGCGCGGTCCCGCGCCACCTCATATTTTTCCTAGATTGCACAGAAATCTATGTCCCGTCGTCGCGTCGTCGTCACAGGGCTGGGCTGCATCAGCCCGGTCGGCAATACTGTGGCTGAGTCTTGGACCAACCTGCTGGCTGGCCGTTCTGGCGTTGAACTGGTCACCAAGTTCGATGCCAGTGCCCTGAGCACCCGGTTCGCCGGGCTGGTTCAAGGCTTTGAGCTGGAGAAGTACATCACGTCCAAAGAAGCGCGGACGATGGACACTTTCATTCAGTACGGTATCGCCGCGGCTGTTCAGGCTGTCGAAGATGCAGGTCTGAAGACGGGCGAGGCCTTGGGTGATCCCGAGGCCGAGCGCATCGGATGCATGATCGGCTCGGGCATTGGTGGCCTGCCGCTGATCGAGGAATCGCATATCGAATTCCTGAATCGCGGCCCGCGTCGCCTGTCCCCCTTTTTCGTGCCTGCGTCCATCATCAACATGATCTCCGGTCATGTGTCGATGCGCTACGGTTTCAAGGGCCCCAACATGGCCATCGTGACCGCCTGCACCACCGGCTTGCACAACATTGGTGATGCTGGCCGCCTGATCGAGTACGGCGACGCCGACGTGATGGTTGCTGGTGGTTCTGAAAGTCAGATTTCTCCTCTGGGCATCGGCGGTTTCGCCGCCATGCGGGCGCTTTCGACGCGCAATGACGATCCTAAGACGGCTTCGCGCCCCTGGGACAAGGACCGCGACGGCTTCGTGTTGGGTGAGGGCGCGGGCGTTCTCGTGCTGGAAGAATACGAACACGCGAAGAAGCGTGGTGCCAAGATCTACGCAGAACTGGCAGGATTTGGTTTGAGCGCGGACGCCGGGCACATGACGGCACCGAACATGGACGGCCCCCGTCGCGCCATGCTGGGTGCGCTGCGCAACGCCGGTATCAACGCAGACCAGGTGGATTACCTCAACGCGCACGGCACATCCACGCCTCTGGGCGATGTGAACGAAACCAATGCGATCAAGGCAGCCTTGGGTGATCATGCCAAGGACAAGCTCGTGGTCAGTTCAACCAAGTCCATGACGGGTCATTTGTTGGGCGGCGCGGGAGGCATCGAGTCAGTGTTCACCGTCCTGGCGATCCACGAACAGAAGATTCCGCCGACCATCAACATCTTCAACCAAGATCCTGAGTGTGATCTCGACTACTGCGCCAACACGGCACGGGATGCGAAGATCAACTTTGCGCTCAAGAATAATTTCGGGTTCGGCGGCACCAACGGCGCGCTGGTGTTCAAGCGCGTCTGACACCCTACGCTTCAGCCCATGCGCAACGCCCCGTCGGTGAGTTACCCGGTGGGGCGTTCGTTTTTGCGAACGCTGGTGCATGGGGGCGTATTGGCGTTCCTGTGGCTTGTTGGGGCTGTCTGGGTCACGCTGCTCCACTCGGACGAAGCGGGCCGGTGGCTCATGGTTTTTGCCTGTCTGCTGGTGACCTTGCCATTGGCGTGGACCTTGATCCGTCCGGAGCGTGGTCGCGTGCGCTGGGACGGACAAGACTGGTTCTGGGCCGCTGACACGCAAGTCGCGGCTGAAGACCTGCTGGGAAAAGTCCATGTGCGGCTGGATTGGCAGAGTGGCATGCTGCTTGAGTTCATCCCTATGTCCCAGTCTTCGCCATCCCCCGCCGATGGGGCCACGATCCAACGGCCGCCCGGGCTTTCTGGGCGCACGCGCTGGCTCTGGGTAGAGCGAGCCCAGGCGCCTGCGTATTGGAATGCCCTGCGCCGTGCCGCCTGGGCTGACGCAGGCCATCCGTCGAAAGCGCCTGCATGAAGCAGGAGGGAGGCCCCCGAGATTTGGACGCTGCCGCAGTGTCCGCCGACCGGGTTGACCTGCAACTGGTCGAACGTACCCTGGCTGGCGATGCCCGTGCGTTCGAGCTGTTGGTGCTGAAATACCGGCGTCGCATCGAACGCCTGATCGGGCGCATGGTGCGTGACGTGGATCTGGTCGAGGACCTGGCTCAGGAGACCTTCATCCGCGCCTACCGGGCCTTGCATCAGTTTCGCGGGGACGCTCAGTTCTACACCTGGTTGTACCGCATCGCCGTCAATACCACCAAGAAAACCCTGCTGGGATTGAAAAATGACCCGTTGGCAGTGGGCATGGCCGCCTCCGTGGCTGGCGAAGACAGCGATGAGGATGAAACTTTTTTGACCGCTCGGGAACCAATAGCGGAAGACACCCCGGAAACCCTGCTGGCGGCGCGTGAGATCGCCGCTGCGGTGCAAGGCGCTCTGGAGGCCTTGCCGGAAGATCTGCGCCAGGCGCTGGTATTGCGTGAACTGGATGGTCTGAGTTACGACGAGATCGCCGTCGCCATGGACAGTCCCGTTGGCACGGTGCGTTCGCGCATCTTTCGTGCGCGCGAGGCGGTGTCTGCAAAGGTTCGACCGCTGCTTGAGCGGCAGGGTGGCAAGCGTTGGTAGACCCGAAGAGCAGGGTACAGGGGCGCCTCATGGAGCATCAGAAATTGACATCGTTGAATCCGGGTTCGCCAGAGAGCGCTCAGCCAAACTTTGCCGCTGGCGATGAGGTTTCTGTGCATCTCCTGGTTTCAGGTTTACTTGACGGCGAATTGCAAGCGGATGAATTTGCTCACACATGTGAGGCCCTGGAAGCCGATTCCCATGCCAGGCAGTGTTGGCATGACTATCACCTCATCGGCGAGGTTTTGCGCAGTGGTGGGAAAGGGGCATGGGTCTCTGACACGGCGGCTCGCACGCATGATGAGATCTTCCTTTCCCGTTTGCGTGCGCAAATAGCGAGGGAGAACCCGCCTCGTGAACTAGCCCGTGACCGTATCGAGCTTCCATCCGCGCACAACCCATTCGATCAACGGCGGCGTGCGCGCATGCGGGTCAATGACCCCTACGGAGCCTGGAGGTTTACCGCGGGCTTGTGCGCCTTGGTGGTGGTCAGCCTGCTGGGCTGGCAGGGGGTCACCGGTTTGCAGTCTGCTTCTCAGGCGCGGCAACTGGCCCAGGCCCGCCCCGACGCGCCTTCCGCGAGCTGGTCTGCTTCAGGGCGACGCGCGGCGGCTCAGCAGACCTCCTCACGTGTCTATGCCTCGCCCGCCGATGGGGTGACCTACACATCTTCTTTTGGGGGGGCAGGCCAACCGTTTCTCGCTTCCCAAGGCCTGGGCCAGAACGCACCCATGGTCATGCTTCGGGACCCTCGCTTGGACCGGTTGATGGCTCGCACTTCATCATCCGACGGCCGCATTCCGCGTCCTCGCCTCGGTCGTCCCGGCGTGGCGGCACAAGGTGTGTTGGTCAACCTCGAAAAGAGTCCGGCCTTGCCTCGCTGACAGCTTGCCGCAGATTCTTTTCACAACTTCATCTGCATGCGCGTGGGCGTTAAAACGGCTCTCGCACAATTCCAATTCATAACAATCTCGCATGAGGTCTTGCATGTCTCATTCTTCGCCGCGTATCTCAGCCTTTTGGCGCATTCCTGTTCTGGTCTTCGTCTTCGTGGTGTCGGTCGCGGGTGTGCTGCCCGAAGCCGTCGCGCAGAACCGAGGACTGCCGGATTTCACCGACCTGGTGGAACAAGTCGGACCCTCCGTGGTCAACATCCGCACGCTTGAGAAAGTCTCCACGGCCCGTGGTGGCACGAACGGCATGGATGAGGAAACGCTGGAGTTCTTCCGCCGTTTTGGCTTACCGGTGCCCCCCGGCGCAGGGCCACGCTCGGACCGCAATCAACCGGCCCAGCCGGAAGAGCAGCGCCCGCGAGGCGTCGGTTCCGGGTTCATTCTTTCGTCGGATGGTTACGTCATGACCAACGCCCATGTCGTGGACGGCGCGGACGAGGTCTATGTCACCTTGCCCGATAAGCGTGAGTTCAAGGCCAAGATCATTGGCTCCGACAAGCGCACGGATGTGGCCGTGGTCAAGATTGAGGCCAGCGGCCTGCCCGCCGTCAAGGTGGGTGACGTGAACAAGCTGCGCGTCGGGGAATGGGTGATGGCCATTGGTTCGCCCTTTGGTCTTGAGAACACTGTGACGGCCGGGATCGTCAGCGCCAAACAGCGCGACACGGGCGACTATCTGCCCTTGATCCAGACCGACGTGGCGATCAACCCAGGTAACTCCGGCGGGCCGTTGATCAATTTGCGTGGCGAGGTGGTCGGCATCAACAGTCAGATCTATTCCCGTTCGGGTGGCTATATGGGCATTGCGTTCGCCATCCCGATCGATGAAGCCATGCGCGTCAGCGATCAGTTGCGAGCCACTGGCAAGGTGACCCGCGGGCGCATTGGCGTGCAGATCGATCAGGTCAGCAAGGAGGTGGCCGAGGCCATCGGTCTGGGCAAGCCCGAAGGTGCGCTGGTACGTGCCGTGGAGTCCGGTTCTCCGGCGGACAAAGCGGGTGTCGAGGCTGGTGACATCATTTTGCGGCTCGATGGAAAACCGATTGAAAAGGTGTCCGACCTGCCGCGCATGGTGGGTGGGTTGAAGCCGGGAACTCGTGCCACGGTGACGGTGTTCCGGCGCGGCGCCCGCAAGGACTTGACCGTCACCATCGGTGAGTTTGCGTCTGAACAGGTGGCCGAAGCGGGAACGGTGGAGGAACCGCGCACTGCTTCCACTGACGCACTCGGGTTGCGCGTGGCCGAATTGACCGAGGCGCAGAAGCGTGAACTCAAACTCAAGGGCGGTGTGCGGGTGGAGGTCGCCGGCAACGCGGCTGCGCGCGCGGGCTTGCGCGCGGGCGATGTGATCCTGGCTTTGGCGAATGTGGAGGTTGGATCCGTGCGCCAGTTCGAGGCCGTGCTCGCCAAGCTCGATCAGAGCCGCCCGGTGCAAGTGCTCTTCCGTCGTGGTGAGTGGGCGCAATACGCTGTGATACGCCCGCAGCGCTAATGCCCCGAATACTGGACAAAAAAACAGGGTTAAAAGTGAAGTTTGGCAGTTTCCAGCCAAGGAAACTAAAAAAATTTGCTTTTTTTCGAAGTCCGGTCCCCCTGAGAATTCAAAAGTTTGTGGATGCTCACAAACTTTTGATCAACCGATTTGGGTAGAATAAGGTACTTGCATACCTCTGTTTGAGGCATAAGCAGTGAACCTGAAACCACGATACGGGATTTCCGCTGGGTGTGCACCGTTGCTCCACAGATCTCCCACAACTTGTCCAAGGCATTTCTCACGTGAACTGTTAATAAGCTGTTTATAAATGCCTTGTTGTGACGTCGCAACGTAGGGGTGGAGCGATTTTTGGGGCTGTACGAGGGGGGCTTTTTGCCTACAATGAAGCTCCAACTATCGCAGTTGCCATAGATTGTTGGTTCAGGGCGCGTCACGACTCGACGCGCCCTTTTTTCTTGCCGTCGCATTGTTTGTGCCCTGTTAAATCAATCACTTAAGCGTTCCCTTTGATGAAGCACATCAGAAATTTTTCGATCATTGCGCACATCGATCACGGCAAATCCACGCTCGCGGACCGGCTGATTCAACGCTGCGGTGGCCTGGCTGAGCGTGAGATGGAAGCTCAGGTGCTCGACTCGATGGACATTGAGAAGGAGCGTGGGATAACTATCAAGGCGCAGACCGCCGCGCTCCAATACACGGCGCGCGACGGACAGATCTACAACCTCAATCTGATCGACACACCGGGGCACGTGGACTTCTCTTATGAGGTGTCGCGTTCGCTGTCCGCGTGCGAGGGCGGCTTGCTCGTCGTTGATGCCTCGCAAGGTGTGGAAGCGCAGACGGTGGCGAACTGCTACACCGCGCTCGACCTCGGCGTCGAAGTGCTGCCCGTCTTGAACAAGATGGACTTGCCCCAGGCCGACCCTGAGCGCGCCAAGGAAGAGATCGAGGACGTGATCGGGATCGACGCCTCGGGGGCGATTCCCTGCTCGGCCAAGACCGGCCTGGGCGTGGAGGACATCCTGGAGGCCATCGTCGCCAAGATTCCGGCTCCCCGGGGCAATCCGGACGCGCCCTTGCGCGCCATGATCATCGACAGCTGGTTCGACAGCTACGTGGGCGTCGTCATGTTGGTGCGCGTGGTGGATGGTCGTCTGCAAAAGGGGGAGCGCATCAAGCTGATGGCCAACGGCTCCGCTTATGAAGCCGGTAGTCTGGGCGTCTTCACGCCCGCCAACCAGCCGCGCGACAGCCTGGACGCAGGCGAGGTGGGGTACATCATCGCGGGCATCAAGGAATTGACCGCCGCCAAGGTGGGCGACACGGTGACGCTGGAAAAGAAGCTGCCTAACAACCTGGGGCCGGCCACCGAGGCGCTCCCGGGTTTCAAGGAAATCCAGCCGCAGGTGTTCGCCGGCCTGTACCCGACGGAGGCCAACCAGTACGACGCTTTGCGTGACAGCCTCGAAAAGCTCAAGCTCAACGACGCTTCCCTCCATTTCGAGCCCGAGGTCAGCCAGGCGCTTGGCTTCGGCTTCCGCTGCGGCTTCCTGGGCTTGTTGCACATGGAAATCGTGCAAGAGCGCCTGGAGCGCGAATTCGACCAGGACCTGATCACCACGGCGCCCAGCGTGGTGTACGAGGTGCTCAAGGGCGACGGGGAAGTCATCAAGGTCGAGAACCCGTCCAAGATGCCGGAGCAAGGCCGGATTCAGGAGATCCGCGAACCCATCGTCACGGTGCACCTGTACATGCCGCAGGACTACGTGGGCCCGGTCATGACCCTGGCCAACCAGAAGCGCGGCACGCAGATCAACATGAGCTACCACGGGCGCCAGGTCATGCTGACCTACGAGCTTCCGCTGGGCGAAATCGTGCTCGATTTCTTCGACAAGCTCAAATCGGTCAGCCGCGGCTACGCCAGCATGGATTACGAATTCAAGGAGTACCGTGCCTCGGACGTGGTGAAGGTGGACATCCTGCTCAACGGCGACAAGGTGGATGCCTTGTCCATCATCGTTCACCGCAGCCAAGCTGCCTACCGCGGTCGGGCCGTGGCCGCCAAGATGCGCGAGATCATCAGCCGCCAGCAGTTCGACGTGGCCATCCAAGCCGCGATCGGCGCCCAGGTCATCGCGCGCGAGAACGTCAAGGCGCTGCGCAAGAACGTGCTGGCAAAATGCTACGGCGGTGACATCACCCGCAAACGCAAGCTGCTGGAAAAGCAAAAAGCTGGCAAGAAGCGCATGAAACAGATCGGCGCCGTCGAAGTTCCGCAAGAGGCCTTTCTCGCCATCCTGCAGGTGGAAGATTAAGAAACAACATGGTTATGCAATATCTGACAGCCTGCGTGCTGGCCGCCTTCGCGAGCTACATCGGTGCTTGGTACCTGGGGGCGATCGAGGGCAATTTCGCCTTGCTGCTGCTGCTGTCCACCTTCGTGACGGGCCTGTATTGGCTGGGTGAACGTTTTTACTTCCTGCCCCGTCGCAAGGCCGCTGCGACTCGACTGGAGGCCGAGGCGCAGCAGCGCAGCGCGATGTCGGCACAGGCGGGTGACTTAGCCGGCGAAGAGCTTGCACAGGCGCGCGGTCGCCTGCTGGCGCAACCCTGGTGGCTGGACTGGACGGCAGGCTTGTTTCCGGTGATCGCTGCGGTCTTCCTGCTGCGTTCTTTTTTGTTCGAGCCCTTCAAGATTCCATCCGGCTCCATGATCCCGACACTGCTGGTCGGTGACCTGATCCTGGTCAACAAATACCACTACGGCGTTCGCCTCCCCGTCATCAACACCAAGATCACCGAGGGCCAAGCGGTGGCGCGCGGCGATGTGATGGTCTTTCGCTTCCCGCCCCGACCCAGCCAGGACTACATCAAGCGCGTGGTGGGCTTGCCCGGGGACGAGGTGGTTTACGCCAACAAGCGCCTGACCATCAATGGCCAGGCGGTTCCTACGAACGATCTGCCTGAATTTTTTGACGAAGACGCCATGCGGTACTTCAAGCAGTATGGCGAGATCCTCGGTGCCCCGGCGCAACCCAAGCCACACCGGCTGATCGTGGACACGACACGTCGCGGCGGCTTCGCGGAGGCAGAGATCGGCAACTATCCCTTCCGAGAGGCCTGCAGCTACAACGAGGAAGGTGTGCGCTGCACGGTGCCCGCAGGACACTATTTCGTGATGGGTGACAACCGCGATAATTCGCTGGATTCGCGCTACTGGGGCTTCGTGCCGGATGAAAACATCGTGGGCAAGGCCTTCATGATCTGGATGAACTTCGGCGACTTCAAGCGCATTGGTTTCTTCGATTGAGATTCCTCCCACGGATGCGTCTCGCCATGCTGGCGAGGGCGCGGAAAAACCAGAGGCAACGTGGCTGATCTAAGCACTTTGCAAATGCGTTTGCAGGACCACCTGCAGCGCCCCTTCACGGACGCGGCACTGTTGCAGCGCGCATTGACGCACCGCAGCTTTTGCGCGGACCACAACGAGCGCCTGGAGTTCCTGGGTGATTCGGTGCTGAACTTGGCCGTGGCCGATTTGCTCTACCAGCGACTGCATGCGCTGCCCGAGGGTGACCTCTCGCGCATCCGAGCCAATCTGGTGAAACAGGAAACCTTGCACCAGCTGGCCATGGAGCTCGGCCTGCCCGAACTCTTGCGCCTGGGCGACGGCGAACTGCGATCCGGCGGCAACAAGCGTCCCTCCATCCTGGCCGATGCCTTGGAAGCCCTGATTGGCGCGGTTTACCTGGACGCGGGGTATGCCGCCGCGCAGGCCCTGGTGCACCACTTGTACGAAAAGGTCGAAGTTACGCCTCAGATGCAGGCCAGCGCCAAGGACCCCAAGACCGAGTTGCAGGAGTGGCTGCAGGCGCGCAAGCTCAAACTGCCGCAGTACCGGGTCGTGGCGACCACGGGTGCGGCGCACCGGCAGACCTTCGACGTGGAATGCGAAGTCTCTGAATTTCAGCTGGCCGAGCGCGGCATCGGCGGATCCCGTCGGGCTGGAGAACAGGCCGCGGCAGCCGCCATGTTGCAGACCTTGAAAGCGCGGGGCGTGTCGTGAGCACGTCCTCGAACCCGAACTCGCCCCGCGTGGAGCGGGTATGACCATGCCCGACACAAATACCCCCGAAGTTGTGCCCGCCCGACGCTGCGGTTTGATTGCCATTGTGGGCAAGCCCAATGTTGGCAAATCGACCCTGCTCAACGCCCTGGTGGGGCAGAAGATCAGCATCACCTCGCGCAAGGCTCAGACCACGCGCCACCGCATCACCGGCATCCGCACCGTGGGTTCGACCCAGTTCGTCTTCGCGGACACGCCGGGTTTCCAGACCCGGCATGGCAACGCGCTCAACCGCTCCCTCAACAAGACCGTGCAGGGCGCGGTGGGCGATGTGGATTTGGTGCTTTTCGTGGTTGAAGCCGGGAGTTTCAACCAAGCCGATGAGCAGGTGCTCAAGTTGTTGGCGCCTGGAGTTCCCGTCCTGCTGATCGCCAACAAGTTGGACACCATCAAGCACCGCGCCGAATTGGCGCCCTGGTTGCAGGAGATGCAGCACCGCTTTGAACGCCTCGGCGCGAAGGCTGAAATAGTGCCGCTGTCGGCCAAGAACCCCAAGGATGTCGAACGACTGTTGGGCATTTGCGAAAAGCACCTGCCCGAGCAAGACTGGTGGTACAGCGAGGACGAACTGACCGATCGCAGTGAAAAATTCCTCGCCAGCGAAATCGTGCGGGAAAAGCTCTTTCGCCTGACGGGTGACGAGTTGCCGTACACCTCGACCGTTGTGATTGATAAATTTGAAGAAGAGCCGGGCAAGACCGCCAGCCGCTTCGTCAAGATCGCCGCGACCATCATCGTCGAGCGCGACGGACACAAAGCCATGGTGATCGGTGACAAGGGTGAGCGGCTCAAGCGCATCGGCATGGAAGCCCGCCAGGAGTTGGAGACACTGATGGACGCCAAGGTGTTCCTGGAGCTCTGGGTCAAGGTGCGGTCTGGCTGGGCCGACGATGAGGCGCGGGTGCGGAGCTTCGGCTATGAATAGCATCCCCCCCGTTGCTCCCCCACTGCGTGTGGGCCGGCATCTGTGCCACGGCCGGAGCCCTGGGCTCTTCGGGCCGTCCAAGCCTGCGCAGGCAGGCTTGGAGCCGCGGCCGCTCAGCCCCTCAAGGGGGCGCACCCAGTGGCCCGGCAAAGCCGGTTCCACGGGTGCACTGGTCTAAGAACCACGGGCGGCATGCATGGCCACCCGGCGAATCACGGATGAACCGGCCTTCGTGCTCCACCGTTATGACTGGAGCGAAACCAGCCTGATCCTGGAGGTTTTCACGCGCCATCACGGCCGGTTGGCGCTGGCGGCCAAGGGCGTGAAACGGCCGACCTCGAATTTCCGCCCCGTGTTGTTGCCGCTGCAACCCTTGCGCCTGGCTTATGGCGGGGAGGGCGAAGTGCGGACCCTCAAGAGCGCCGAGTGGGTGGGCGGGCATGTCATGCCTACGGGCGAATCGCTGCTCTCGGGCTATTACCTGAATGAGTTGTTGATCCGCCTGCTGGCTCGGGACGACCCGCATCCCGCGCTGTTCGACATCTATGCCCAAGTGGTGAGCCTGCTGGCCTCCGAGCACGGCGAGGTGTTGCAGGCGGCCCTGCGAGCTTTTGAGCTGCTGCTGCTGCGCGAGGCCGGCTTGCTGCCTGCCTTGGACATGCAGACCCTGACACTCAGTCCGCTGGACGCGCGCACCGCCTATTGCCTGGTGCCGGAGTGGGGCTTGCGCCTCGCGCAGGCCCAGGACCGATCCTCCTTGCTGGGTGCCCAATGGCGGGACCTGCACGCGGCCTTGGCGCCCGAGGCTTCCTTCCTCAATGCCCTGCGGGCCTGTGCCGCCGTGGCGTCAGAACTCAAGCCTCAGTTGCGCGCCTTGCTCCACTACCATTGCGGGGGCGGCACGCTGCGCACCCGTCAGCTGATGATGGACCTGCAGAATCTGTGACCCCGCGCTGGAACTGCCGCCGCGCTGACCTCGATGACCGCCATGACTCTCACCACCGCCCTTTCCGTCAACGTCAACAAAGTGGCGCTGCTGCGCAATTCCCGTCACCTGGACATCCCCAGTGTCACGCGCGCGGCCACGCTGTGCCTGCAGGCGGGCGCGCAAGGCATCACGGTGCATCCCCGCCCTGACGAGCGGCACATTCGCGCGCGCGATGTGTATGAACTCGCGGAATTGTTGAAGGCCTGGCCCGACCGTGAATACAACATCGAGGGCAACCCTTTCCATAACCTGATGGATTTCATCCGCGAGCTTGCGGGCCGGGGCATGCGGCCTCACCAAGCCACTTTTGTTCCGGACAGCGAGGGCCAGTTCACGAGTGACCATGGCTGGCAGTTGTACGAGCCAGGCTCGAGGGATGTCGAACGTCTGCGGCCCCTGATCGCCGAATGCCATGCGCTGGGGGTGCGCGTGAGTCTGTTCATGGACGCCGAACCGCAGGCCATGGCGGCGGCGAAAGCCTTGGGCGCTGATCGCGTCGAGCTCTACACCGAGCCGTATGCCGCGGCGCATGGGGGTGCCGATCAGGCCACGCAACTCCAACGTTTTGCTGCCGCCGCTCGGGCAGCGCGGGACGCTGGCCTGGGCGTCAACGCGGGCCATGACCTCAACCGCGACAACCTCACGGATTTCCTGCGCGCCGTGCCCGGCGTGCAAGAGGTGTCCATCGGTCATGCGCTGATCGCCGACGCTTTGGAACTGGGCTACACCGACACGGTGCGCGACTACCTGCGCTGCATCCAGCACGCGGCGTGAGGTCGGGGCGATGATTTACGGCATCGGCACCGACATCTGCGATGTGCGCCGCATCCGGGCCAGCTTCGAGAAGCGCGGCGAGCGTTTCGCGCGGCATGTGCTGGGCGAAGCCGAATTGAAGGTCTGGTCGGCCCGCAGCGCGCGCTGGCCCGAGCGAGGTCTGCGCTACCTGGCCACGCGTTTCTCGGCCAAGGAGGCCTTCAGCAAGGCGATTGGGCTGGGCATCCACATGCCCATGACCTGGCGCAGCTGCGAAATCCTCAACCATGCCAGCGGCCAACCCTATATCCACCTGCGCGGTGACCTCAAGACCTGGTTCGAGGCGCAGGGCCTGCGCGCCCACGTGACGGTGACCGACGAGACCGACTACGCGGCGAGCTTCGTCGTGGTCGAGAAAGATTGATCCTTCCCCATGACTGGCAGCACCATGATGCAACACGCACCCCTCATCATCGACGTCGCGGGCTTGTCCCTCACCGACGACGACCGTCGCCGCCTCGCCCACCCCTTGGTCGGCGGCGTGATCCACTTCGCGCGCAACTGGAAGAACCGTGCCCAGCTCACTGCGCTCAATGACGAAATCAAGGAACTGCGGCCCGACCTGCTGATCTGCGTGGACCACGAAGGCGGTCGTGTTCAGCGCTTCAAGACCGACGGATTCACCCACCTGCCCGCCATGCGGCGCCTGGGTGAACTTTGGATGAAGGACGCGATGGCGGCCACCAATGCCGCCACCGCCTGCGGTCAGGTGCTGGCTTCGGAGTTGCGCGCCTGCGGCGTGGATCTGAGTTTCACGCCCGTGCTGGATTTGGACTGGGGACCTTCCGGAGTCATCGGCGACCGCGCCTTTCACCAGGACGCCCGCGTGGCCACGCTGCTTGCCAAGAGCCTGATGCATGGCCTGCTGCAGGCGGGCATGGCCAATTGCGGCAAGCACTTCCCCGGCCACGGCTACGTGGCAGCGGATTCGCACACCGAGATTCCCGTGGACAAGCGCAGCCTCAAAGCCATCCTGACCGACGACGCCAAGCCCTATGAATGGCTGAACACCACGCTGGCCAGCGTGATGCCCGCGCATGTGGTCTATCCCAAGGTGGATGCGCGTCCCGCCGGTTTTTCCAGCACCTGGCTCAACGACATCTTGCGTGCTCGCCTGGGTTTCACGGGCGCGATCTTCAGCGACGACTTGAGCATGGCGGGTGCCCGCGTGATCGAGGGGCGTCCGGTCAGCACCACCGAGGCGGCTTTGGCGGCCCTGGGCGCGGGCTGCGATCTGGTGCTGCTGTGCAACCAGAGCTTGGCGACTCAAGAGGGTGCGGGAGCACATGGGGTCAAGGGCGCGCCCATCGATGAGTTGATCGATGGTCTGGCCGAGGCGCAGATCAAAGGGCGCTGGCGGCCTTCAGAGGTCAGCGAACAGCGCCGTCTGGACTTGCTGCCCAGGGTGCCCGCGCTGGAGTGGGACGCGCTGATGGTGGACCCCGCCTATGTGCGCGCGCTGGAGCTGCTGCCATGAGCGCGCAGACACCCTCACCGTTCGCTCGCCTGCCCGAGCCGCCGTATTACGCCGTGATCTTTTCCTCGCGCCGCACTCCCGGGGAGGGCGGGTATGGCGCCATGGCCGAGCGCATGGTCGAGCTGGCGGAGCAGCAGCCTGGCTTTCTCGGCGTGGAGAGCGTGCGCGGGGCCGACGGCTTCGGCATCACCGTGTCCTATTGGCGCAGTGAGGACGACATCGCGGCCTGGCGTCGGCATGCCGAACATCGGGTGGCGCAGGAACAAGGGCGTGCCCAGTGGTACGAGCATTACGAACTGCGCGTGGCCCGTGTCGAACGCGCCTGGGGCGGGCCTTGACCCCAAGGAGAGTGTCGGCGATCCTGCCGCCCCTTGAGCCGCCGAATCGGGCAGGCTGATGCTCAGGACGGTGGGGCAGGTCCGGCGCGCAATCCAAGCCCCCGGGTCTCAGAGCCCGGCCCGCCTGCGCGGTGGCAGCACCCGCGTCTGGCCGATCGCCATCACGAAGAATTCCTGCTCGTCGATGGCCTGCTCGCGCAGCACCTGGGCCAGGGCCCGGGGCGGTTCGTCCAGCGCCTCGTCGGTCAGCGCGAACGTGCCCCAGTGCATGCCCAGCGAGCGCTTGGCGGCGAGGTCGCGGTGGATCTTGACGGCTTCCTCCGGGTTCACGTGCTGGTCGCGCATGAACCAGCGCGGTTCGTAGGCACCGATGGGCAGCAAGGCGAGGTCGAAACCGCCGCCTTGGGCTTGCGACTGGCGCTCGGCGTAACGCGCGCGCAGTGCTGAGAACTCCCGGCTGTAGGCCGTGTCGCCAGCGAAAAACAAGTGGAAGTCGGGGCCAAACACCGCGAAGCCACCCCAGAGCGTGGCCATGCGGTCGGTGAGGCCGCGCGCGGACCAGTGCTGGGCTGGCGCCAGCACCACGTCCACCGTGCCGCCAGGCGCTTGCACGGGGTGGCTGTCCCACCAATCCATCTCAACGGCGTGTTCGGGCGCCACGCCACGGGCGACCAACCAAGGCTTGAGGCCCAGAGGCACGACGAACAGCGGCGCACCGCCTGTCTGCCGGTTCAGGGCCTGCACCGAAGACACGTCCAGGTGGTCGTAGTGGTTGTGTGAGGTCAGCACCAGATCGATGTGCGGCAAGTCCCGCAGTGGCACGCCGGGCGGCTGGTGGCGCTTGGGGCCGAGAAAGGACAGGGGCGACGCACGTTCGGAGAAGATCGCGTCGGTCAGCAGGGTGAGACCGCTCATCTGCACCATCACGGTGGCATGGCCGATCCAGGTCACGGCCGGTTGCATCGCGGCCCCGGCCCGGGCATTGCGGTGCAGGAAGTCCAGATCAGGGGCCACCACCGGGATCGGGGCGGAGGGAGGTGCAGGCAAGGACTTGCGGCTGGCCTCGATCTTCCAGCGCAGCACCTCGGCCAGGCTCTTGCCGGGAAACTCCCGGTCAGCGTTCTGGAAACCCTGGGGCCGATGGTGCGGTTTCGCCGGGTCGTAGTAGGGGTTCTTGGTCATGTCGACCTGCATCCGAACCTGTAGGCCGCCGGGATCAGCCCTCGCGCCGCAGGGCCGGGAACAGGATGACGTCGCGGATGCTCGGGCTGTCGGTGAGCAGCATCATCAGGCGGTCCAGGCCCACGCCGCAGCCGCCCGTGGGGGGCATGCCGTACTCCAGCGCGCGCACGTAGTCGTGGTCGTAGTACATGGCCTCGTCATCGCCGCTGTCCTTGGCCTCGACCTGCGACTGAAAGCGCCGGGCCTGTTCCTCGGCATCGTTCAGCTCGGAGAAACCGTTGCCGAATTCACGGCCCGTGATGTAGAGCTCGAAGCGCTCGGTCACCTCGGGGTGCTTGTCGCTGGCGCGCGCCAGCGGCGAGATTTCCACCGGGTGCTCGCAGATGAAAGTCGGTTGCCACAGTTGATGCTCGACCCACTCCTCAAAGTAGAGAACCTGCAGCCCAGCGAGGCTACGCTTCGATACGCGGTGTGACTCTTCTGAGATGCCAATAAGTCTTAGTGCTTCGATCAGCCAAGCTGCATCGTCGACGCGAGCGCGACCGTCAGGTGGCGCGTACTTGACGATGGCCTCGCGGATGGTCAGGCGCTCAAAGGGCTGGCTCAAATCAACCGCCTTGCCGCCATACGTCAGTTGCAGCGTGCCCACGGCCTTCTGCGCGACATGGCGGATCAGGCTTTCCGTGTAGGTCATCAAATCCTGGTAGTCCCAATACGCCGCATAGAACTCCATCATCGTGAACTCGGGGTTGTGGCGCACCGAGATGCCTTCATTGCGGAAGCTGCGGTTGATCTCGAACACGCGCTCGAAACCACCGACGATCAGGCGCTTGAGGTACAGCTCCGGCGCAATGCGCAGGAACATTTCCTGATCCAGCGCATTGTGGTGCGTCACGAAGGGTTTGGCGTTCGCGCCGCCCGGGATCGGGTGCAGCATCGGCGTCTCGACCTCCAGGAAGCCGTTCTGCACCATGTAGTCCCGGATCGAGGACACGGCCTTGCTGCGCGCGGCGAAGCGCTTGCGCGCGTCTTCGTCCGTGATCAGGTCCACGTAGCGCTGGCGGTACTTCATCTCCTGGTCGGCCATGCCATGGAACTTGTCCGGCATCGGGCGCAGGCTCTTGGTGAGCAGGCGGATTTGGCTGACGTTGATGGAGAGCTCACCCGTCTTGGTCTTGAACACGGTGCCTTCGGCAGCCAGGATGTCGCCCAGATCCCAGTGTTTGAACGCGGCGTACGTGTCCTCGCCCACGGCGTCGCGGGTCACGTAGAGTTGGATGCGGCCCGTGGCGTCCTGCAAGGTGGCGAAGCTGGCCTTGCCCATGACGCGCTTGAGCATCATGCGGCCCGCGACACTGGCGCGCGGTGCCTGTTCCAGCAGGCCCTCGGGCGTCTGGCCTTCATGGGCGGCGTGGATCGCCGCAGCCCGGTCGGCAGGCTTGAAGTCGTTGGGGAAAGCCGGGCCCCGGCCCTGGGTCTGCTGTTCGCGGATGGCTTTCAGTTTCTCGCGCCGTTCGGCGATGAGCTGGTTGTCGTCTTGCGCGACGTGGGTCTGCGCGTTCGCCGGGGCGGAGGTCTGGTGTTCGGACATGGGGTAGGGGGATGGAGAGGAAGGCCGCCTCGCGGTCTTAACCCGCCATTTTATGAGAGGCTATCATCGGCCCTCGTCACCCGGGTCCGGCGCGGGTCCGGCCTCCCGCATTTGTTTCTCCTCTGCCGATCGTTCATCCATGCTGTTCCAGATCGTTTCCCTCCTGCTCGAAGTCGCCGCCAGCGTGCTGGGCGGCGCCTGCCTGCTGCGCCTCTACATGCAGCAGCAGCGCATTTCCATGTCGGCCAGCTCGGGCAACCCCTTGGGGCGCTTCATATTCGTGCTGACGGACTGGATCGTGCTGCCCTTGCGCCGAGTCTTGCCCGCGCTCGGTCGCTGGGACCTGGCCAGCCTGGTTGCGGCCTGGCTGATCGAATTGGCTCAGTTTTCCCTGCTGTGGCTGTTGCAGGGATTGGCGTACAGCTACGCCGCCGTGCTGATCCTGGCTTGCTTCGGCGTGGTGCGCCTCGTCATTTCTGGCATGACGGGCCTGGTCATCATTTACGCGGTGCTGTCGTGGGTCCAGGCCCGCAGCGCCATGGCCGATCTGATTGATCGCCTGGTGGTGCCCTTGCTGGCGCCGATCCGCCGTTTCATGCCCTTGATCGGTGGCATCGACCTGTCTCCGCTGGTGCTGCTGGTGTTGTTGCAGGTCTTCAGCATCGTGCTGGGCTATTTGCAAGGCGCGGCCTTGCTGTGACCGTGATCCTCCGGGCGACCTTGGCCGGGAGCTTCGGGAGCTCGGAATCGCTCAGGGCGCGGAATTTCCAAGTCCAGTGACTGCTCCCCAGCCATGAAAAAAACGCCAGCGTGAGCTGGCGTTTTTGTTTGCGTTGCGCAGCCCCTCCTTGGGGAGGGTGACGCCAGAGGCGTCTGATCGTCAGATCAACGCGTCGGCGGGCTGGCGCAGCAGCATGGCCAGGGTGCTGGCCACGGTCTTGCGCAGCTCGCGCCGGTCGCAGATGAAGTCGATGGCGCCCTTTTCCTGCAGGAACTCGGCGCGCTGGAAGCCCTCGGGCAACTTCACGCGCACGGTGTTCTCGATCACGCGCGGACCGGCGAAGCCGATCAGGGCCTTGGGCTCGGCGATCACCACGTCACCCACGAAGGCGAAACCGGCGGACACGCCGCCCATGGTCGGGTCGGTCAGCACGCTGATGTAGGGCAGCTTCTTCTTGGCCAGGCGGGTCAGGGCCGCGTTGGTCTTGGCCATCTGCATCAGGGAGAGCAGGCCCTCCTGCATGCGCGCGCCACCGGTGGCGGTGAAGCACACGAAGGGGACTTTTTGCTCGATGGCGGTTTCGACGCCGCGCACGAAACGCTCGCCGACCACGGAGCCCATGGAGCCGCCCATGAACCCGAATTCGAACGCCGCTGCGACGACGCCAATGCCGTGCACCGCGCCGCCCTGGACGATCAGGGCATCGGTCTCCCCGGTCGCTTCCATGGCTTCCTTCAGGCGTTCAGGGTACTTGCGGCTGTCCTTGAACTTGAGCGCGTCCACGGGCAGCACTTCCTGGCCGATCTCATAGCGCCCCTCGTTGTCCAGAAAGAGGTTGAGCCGCGTGCGCGCGTCGATGCGGTGGTGGTGGCCGCAGGTGGGGCAGACGTTTTGGTTGTGCTCCAGGTCGGTCTTGTAGAGCACGGATTCGCAGCTCGGGCACTTGATCCACAGGCCCTCGGGCACGGTGCGGCGCTCCGCCGGATCGCTGGGCTGGATTTTCGGGGGCAGCAGTTTTTCGAGCCAACTCATGTTGGGTTCCTCTCAGATCGGAAGAGATCGGGATGGGCGCGCCAGCTGGCGTCGACAAGGGCCGACGTGTCGCCAATCGGCGACGGGCGCGCGAGGCGGGGATTATCCCTCCAAACTGTCCAGGGCCCGGCGGATGCCCCGCAGGAAGTCCATGGCAACCGTAACGACTTGTGCGTGCGGCTTGTCGCCGATCAGCTGCAGGATGCGGCTGCCGATGACCACCGCGTCGGCACTGGCACCGATGGCCTTGGCGGTTTCCGCATCCCGTATGCCGAAACCGACGCCGACCGGGATCTTCACGTGCTGGCGGATGCGCGGCAGCATGGCCTGGACTGAGGCGGTGTCCAGCGCGCCCGAGCCGGTCACGCCTTTGAGCGAAACGTAATAGACATAGCCGCTGGCAAGCCTGGCCACCTGGGCCATGCGCTCGTCGGTGCTGGTGGGCGCCAGCAGGAAGATCAGGTCCATGCCCTGGGCTTTCAGCCGGGCCGCGAAATCCGCGCATTCCTCGGGTGGGTAATCCACCACCAGCACGCCGTCCACGCCGGCGGCGGCGGCATCGCGCACGAAGGCCGATTCCGCCTGGGAGCCTGCCGAATGACCGCTGCCATGCAGTTGTTCGTAGCGTTCGATGGGGTTGGCGTAACCCATCAGCACCACGGGCGTGGTCTGGTTGCGGGTGCGGAACTCTCGCACCATGGCCAGCACCTGCTTGAGGCCGATGCCCGCGGCCAGGGCCTTGTCGCCCGCCGCCTGGATCACGGGGCCATCAGCGCTGGGATCGGAAAAGGGCACGCCCAGTTCGATCACGTCGGCGCCAGCCTCGACCATGCCCGCCATCAGCGCGGGCGTGATGTCGGGGTAGGGATAGCCAGCCGTGACGAAGGGAATCAGCGCCTTGCGTTTTTCGCTTTTCAGCTGTTCGAAGGTGTCGGTGATCCGGCTCATGCCTTGGTGCCTCCCATGCCCGCGTTCTGGGCCGATGCGGTCGGACCTGTGCCACCCTTCACCGTATGGCCACGCATCGACGGCCGGTCGTAAAAATCCACGCCTGAGAGGTCGGCCACGGTACCGATGTCCTTGTCGCCCCGGCCTGAGAGGTTGACCAGGATGCTCTGGTCGGTCCGCATGGTTTTCGCCAGTTTCATGGCGTAGGCCACGGCGTGACTGGATTCGAGCGCGGGAATGATGCCCTCGGTGCGGCACAGGTAGTGAAAGGCCGCCAGCGCTTCCTCGTCGGTGATGCCCACGTACTCCGCGCGGCCCGTGTCCTTGAGCCAAGCATGCTCGGGGCCGACGCCGGGGTAGTCCAGGCCCGCGCTGATGCTGTGGGTTTCCGTGACCTGTCCATCGTCGTTGTGCAGCACGTAGGTGCGATTGCCGTGCAGCACACCGGGCGTGCCGCGCTGCAGGGAGGCGGCATGCTTGCCTGTGTCCAGACCCTCGCCCGCAGCTTCGATACCGATCAAGCGTGTCTGGGCATGGGGGATGTAGGGGTGGAAGATGCCCATGGCGTTGCTGCCTCCGCCCACGCAGGCCAGCACGGCGTCGGGCTGCGCCGTTTTACAGCCGGCGCGTGCCAGCATCTCGGGCATCTGCACGAGGCATTCCTCGCCAATCACGCTCTGGAAATCCCGCACCATCATCGGGTAGGGGTGAGGGCCAGCCACTGTGCCGATGATGTAGAAGGTGTTGTCCACATTGGCCACCCAGTCGCGCATGGCCTCGTTGAGCGCGTCCTTGAGCGTCTTGCTGCCGGACTCCACCGGCACCACGGTCGCGCCCAGCAGCTTCATTCGGTACACGTTGGGCGACTGGCGTTTCACGTCCTCGCTGCCCATGTAGACCACGCATTCCAGGCCGTAGCGCGCACAGATCGTCGCGGTGGCCACGCCGTGCTGGCCCGCGCCCGTCTCGGCGATCACGCGCGGCTTACCCATGCGGCGCGCCAGCAGCGCCTGGCCGATGGTGTTGTTGATCTTGTGCGCGCCGGTGTGGTTGAGGTCTTCGCGCTTGAGGAAGATTTGCGCGCCGCCTTGTTCGCGGCTCATGCGCGCTGCGTGGTAAATCGGTGAAGGACGCCCGACGAAGTGGGCCAGCTCGTACTTGAACTCCGCCAGGAATTCCGGGTCGTGCTGGTACTTGGCGTAGGTCGCCTTGAGTTCGTTGACGGCCTGGGTCAGCGTTTCGCTGATGAAGCTGCCGCCGTAGGGGCCGAAGTGGCCGGAGGCGTCGGGCAAGGCCGCGGCACCCCGCAGGGCATCGGTGTGGGAATGATCAGACATGGTGGTTCCAAACGGTTTATGCCTGCGTCGCCGTCAGGTCGTGCGCACGCACGGCAGCGACAAAGGCTTGGATCTTCCCGGCGTCCTTCACCCCCTTGGAGGCTTCAACGCCGGAGCTCACATCCACGGCCAGCGATTTACAGCGCGGCCGCAGCAGGCGGATGCCATCGCCCACATTTGCAGGCGTCAACCCACCACTCAAGACGAGGTGAGCGTCGACGTTTGGAGGAAGCAGTGACCATTCGAAAGTTTTGCCGCCGCCGCCATATCCCTCAACCTGGGCGTCGAGCAGGATGGCTTGGGCATGGGCGTAGTCGTTCGCATATTTTACGAGGTCGAATGTCTCGCCCATTTCCTTGCCTGCCTGTTGCAGGGGAATGCGGGCGGCGCGCAGGAAGGCGCGTGGGTGCGGCCGCTCGCTGGCGGCCTTGGCCAGCATCAGGCATTGCTGGGGCGTTTCGTCGCCATGGAACTGCAGCACGGCGTTCGGGATCAGCTCGCAGGCCTGCCGCACCTGGCCGGGCGTGGCGTTGACGAAGAGCAGCACGGGCGTGACGAAGGCCGGCAGGCGGCGCGCGAGGACGGCGGCGCGGTGCGGCAGGACGTGGCGCGGACTTTTTTCATAGAGCACGAAACCAGCGGCATCGGCCCCGGCATCGGCCACGGCGTCGACGTCCTGTTCGCGGGTCAGGCCGCAGATTTTGATTCTTGTCCTCATGGGGGGATGTTAGCTGGCGCAGCTTGCTTCGGTGACACGCAGGCGCGCGGGTTTGGGCGACCACTCCTCATATGATTTGCTACGCAAATCGAAATCGTCGGGTTCACCCAAACCCGCGCGCCTGCTTGGGGCAGGCACTCAATTCATGCGGACAGCAGCGATGCTGGTTCAAGCGCAT